>NZ_JAGJEJ010000012.1:0-112349 GCF_018101025.1 Pseudoalteromonas sp. MMG006 | reverse complement strand
CGGTTTGCTTGCCTCGCTAAGCGTTGCCTGCTCTGCCGTCTCAGTGGGGTCGCATTATAGGGAGATCCGAAAACAGATCAACCCTTTTTTGAAGAAAACGTGAAATAAATGACTGTTCGCGCAATTTTACATCGAAGTGATTACTTTAAACACTAAAAAGGCCCTTTCGGGCCTTTTATTCTAGTTAACTATGAGTTTCCAACCGAGCTTACTTTGTTGTTTAGACTCTTGTTGTAGCTCACTTGCCATTAATGGGTGATCTTTTAACCAATTAGTTTCAAACTTAAGGTCTAAGACTTCATTTTCAGCAATTAACTCTATTTTAGGTAATACGTCATCTTGGCGACGCATTGATAGGATTACAGCAATACGGAGTAATCGCACCAAATACTGCGCAAGTATGCTGTTAGCTCCTAGCGAATCAAAGCACCCTTTTTGGATATCTGAACGATGCGCATTAGCTACTGCTGCAATAACTTTATGCTCTGATTGTGAAAAGCCAGGCATATCTGTGTTTTCTAAAATATAGGCTGTGTGTTTATGGTACTGCTTATACTCTATTAGCAATCCAATTTCGTGAAGTTCAGCCACCGCTTTTAACAAGGGCAATCCATTTAAGCTTTCTATGGGCCAGCTTTGGTTAATTTTACCTGCTAACTGCATTGCAAGACTCGAAACACGATATGCTTGCTTTTGATCAACATGGTAACGATCCATAAAGCCATCGATAGTGCGTTTGCGAATATCGTTATTGTGAAGCTCTGGCACCATACTGTACAAAACACCTTCTCGAAGTGCTCCGCCTGCAAGGCCCATTTTTTCTATTTCAAGTGATTCAAATAACGCGATTAGAATGGCAAGCCCAGATACAAACACAAGCCTACGCTCTTCACTTAAACCTGGTAGGTCTAGTGCTGCAATAGTGCTAAACGCAATAGATTGCTCTTTAATAGTGTAAAGCTTTTCGAGAGTAAGGAGATCATCAAGATTTTGAGCGACCATAATTTCTTGGATAGCTTGCACGGTACCCGAAGCACCAGAAGCAACTTGCCATCCCGTTACTTTATATTCATCGGCAATATCACCTATTACATCTCGCGCCGCTTTAATTGCTGCATCAAAGTTGCTAGTACTTAGCTTGCAGTCTTTAAAATAGCGCTCTAAATAAGTAACACATCCCATATTTAAGCTTTTATAGTGAAGTGCTTCAAAGCCCTTACCTATAACCACTTCTGTACTTGCACCACCAATATCTATAACCAGCTGCTTACCATTACATGATGATGTATGAGCTACGCCCTTATAAATAGTTCTCGCCTCTAGCTCACCACTAATAACATTAATAGTGTGGCCTAGTATTTTTTCGGCTTGAGTTTTAAATACATCGGCATTAGTTGCCAAACGCAGTGTAGCGGTTGCCACTATGGTGATATTTTGCTTTGGAATGTCTTGCAGACGCTCAGCAAAAAGAGCAAGGCATTCCCAGCCTCGCTGCATTGCTTCAGTGCTTAATACGTTATCTTTATCAAGCCCTGCTGCTAATCTTACTTTGCGTTTTACGCGACCTATTGTTTGTAGGCCGCCAGCAATTGATTTGGCAATAAGCATATGAAAGCTGTTTGAGCCCAAATCAATAACTGCATACACATTTTTTTGCGGTATAAGTTGCCCCACCGTTCAAAAACCTCTAGTTACTACTACTTATAGTAACGGCCGAATTACGACCGTCCTTTTTGGTAACTATTATTTGGGCGACGTCCGTTGTTATTACTACGATTACGTGGGCCTGAAGAATAGTTGCGCTTTCTTTGAATAGTAGGCTTTGTTAAATCATCTAGCAATGCTGTTTTATCATAATGTGATAAAGGAATGCTGTGCTCTATATACTCTTCAATTTCATGCAAGTTATAAGCATATTGCTCACAAGCAAAACTAATTGCATGGCCAGAGGCACCTGCGCGACCGGTACGGCCAATTCGATGAACGTAATCTTCACAATCATCAGGTAGATCAAAGTTAAACACATGACTTACTTCAGGAATATGCAAACCACGTGCTGCAACATCTGTCGCGACTAAAAAGTCTAATTCACCTTTAGTGAATTGAGCTAAAATAGACTGGCGTTTTTTCTGGTTAACATCACCAGTTAGCATACCTACACGATGTCCATCAGCTTTTAACCACGCATAAACTGTTTCACAGCTGTGCTTAGTATTAGCAAATACAATTGCTTTGTCTGGCCATTCTTCTTCAATTAAAGTTAACAAGAGCTTAATTTTATCTTCTTGCGAAGGGTGAAACAGCTCTTCTTTAATCCGTTTGCCTGTTTTCACGTCTGGCTCGATTTGAACGTGTTCGGGGTTAGTCATATGTTCGAACGCGAGTTCTTGCACGCGATAAGAAAGCGTTGCAGAGAATAATAGGTTCAATCTTTGCGCTGTATCAGGCATACGACGGAACATATAACGAATATCTTTAATAAAGCCTAAATCGAACATACGATCAGCTTCATCTAGCACGACTACCTCAATTTCATTAAGGGTGTAACAGCCTTGCTTATACAGATCGATAAGGCGACCTGTAGTACCAATTAAAATATCAACGCCTTTTTCTAATTGTGCACGTTGTTTTTCGTAATCTTCGCCACCATATACTAAACCTAAGTTAAGATTACAGTGCGGCGCTAAAATTTTAGCATCTTTGTGTATCTGAATCGCAAGCTCCCGCGTTGGGGCCATGATCAGGGCTCTTGGATGTTTACTAGGTGCTTTGCTAGATTGTAATAACCGATGGCACGTAGCTGTTAAAAAAGCT
Source organism: Pseudoalteromonas sp. MMG006 (assembly GCF_018101025.1). Lineage (NCBI taxonomy): Bacteria > Pseudomonadati > Pseudomonadota > Gammaproteobacteria > Alteromonadales > Pseudoalteromonadaceae > Pseudoalteromonas > Pseudoalteromonas sp. MMG006. Next base: position 109,535 of record NZ_JAGJEJ010000012.1, on the reverse strand, counting down.
AACGTTTTACCTGTACCTGTTTGAGCTTGGCCCGCAATATCGCGGCCATCACAAATAAAAGGTAGGCATTTTGCTTGAATAGGTGTGCAATATTCAAACCCATTCTCGGTTAAACCGGCAACCACTTCCGGTGCGATAGCAAAGTCTGAAAACTTTTTATCGGTTAAATGTGTCTTAGTCATAGCGTTTAAGCATAACGTTTAAACTTGCAATAAGAAACAAGAGTGTTTAAATACGCACTAAATATTTCGCCTAACTAAATCGGAGAGCGCAATGAGCGAGAAAATTATCCAAATTACTGACGATAGCTTTGAAGCTGACGTATTACAATCAGACAAACCAGTACTAGTAGATTTCTGGGCTGAATGGTGTGGACCTTGTAAAATGATCGCCCCTATTCTTCATGAAGTTGCTGATGAATACGACAGCCGTGTAACTGTTGCTAAACTAAATATTGACCAAAATGCTGGTACACCACCAAAATTTGGTATTCGTGGTATCCCAACGTTGCTTCTTTTTAAAGATGGCCAAGTTGCTGCAACGAAAGTTGGTGCACTTTCTAAAACTCAACTAATTGAGTTTTTAGAAAACAATATCTAGGTTAAAACCATAAAAAAGGGCTTTTTGCCCTTTTTTTGTGTTTATTTTGTATAAAGACTGGACGCTATGCCAGTGAACTGCTAGTTTATAAAGCCAACTAATCCTTAGTTATATTCAACAAACCTCACTCAACTATCAAAGCGATTTTGAGTATGACAATTGTAATAAAGAACCCACCAATATGCATTTACGCGAATTAAAAGACAAGTCTATAAAAGAACTTGTAAACTTAGCTGAGTCCATGGGGCTCGAAAACGTAGCCCGCTTAAGAAAGCAAGATATTATCTTTGCCATTCTTAAAGCCCACGCCAAAGGCGGAGAGAATATCTTCGGTGGCGGTGTATTAGAGATTTTACAAGATGGTTTCGGCTTTTTAAGATCATCAGAAGCCTCTTACTTAGCTGGCCCAGATGACATTTATGTTTCACCTAGCCAAATTCGCCGTTTCAGCATGCGTACTGGCGATTCTATCTCAGGCCTTATCCGCCCACCTAAAGATGGCGAACGTTACTTTGCTTTACTTAAAGTAAACGAAGTTAACTTTGATAAACCTGAAAACTCTCGCACAAAAATTCTTTTTGAAAACCTTACCCCACTACACGCAAACGAACGCTTTCGTATGGAACGTGGTAACGGCAGTAAAGAAGATATTACCGCCCGTGTACTTGATTTAGCATCTCCAATTGGCCGCGGCCAACGTGGTCTGTTAGTAGCACCGCCTAAAGCGGGTAAAACAATGCTACTGCAAAATATTGCGCAATCAATCACTCATAATCACCCTGATGTTACATTAATGGTTTTACTTATTGATGAACGTCCGGAAGAAGTTACAGAGATGCAACGCCTAGTTAAAGGTGAAGTAATTGCATCAACGTTTGATGAACCAGCTTCTCGCCACGTGCAAGTTGCCGAAATGGTTATCGAAAAAGCAAAACGCTTAGTTGAGCACAAAAAAGATGTCGTTATCTTATTGGATTCAATTACCCGTTTAGCGAGAGCATATAACACGGTTATTCCTTCATCAGGTAAAGTACTTACCGGTGGTGTTGATGCTAATGCACTTCACAAGCCTAAGCGCTTCTTTGGTGCTGCACGTAACGTTGAGGAAGGTGGTAGTTTAACTATTATCGCAACGGCCCTTATCGATACTGGCTCTAAAATGGATGAAGTTATCTACGAAGAGTTTAAAGGTACAGGTAACATGGAACTACACTTAAATCGTAAGATTGCTGAAAAGCGTGTATTCCCTGCTATCGACTTTAATCGCTCAGGTACTCGTCGTGAAGAATTACTTACTAAACCAGATGAGCTACAAAAGCTTTGGATTTTACGTAAGATTGTTCATGAAATGTCAGAGATTGATGCGATGGAGTTTTTAATCGATAAATTATCGATGAGTAAAACCAACGATGAATTCTTTGATTCAATGAGACGCCAATAAGCGCGTTTAAATTGAATAAAAAAAGCGCCTAAGGCGCTTTTTTTATTCGCTAAATATAGAACCGCTTAGCTTTCATTGTATTTTTTAAGTACATGTTGTAGTTCATCCACCAGTATTTTAAAGTCGTTTACGGTGTTGCTTTTTACTCTATTTAACAGTGCTCTATCTAGATTTTTAGCCGCTTGTGCAATTTCATCTAAGCCAAACATTTGTGCAGCCCCTAAAATACGATGACTGTCTTTTTGTAATGCTTCTAAATCTTCATTAATAAAGTGCTGAGTAATCGTTTCACTTTCTAAAGCAAAGCTTTGCTTAAAGCTAATAACCAAATCGCTCATGTCAACTTCACTGTATTTTGATGAAGGTTGATTGTTGTTGCTGTCTAAATGAGCACTCAGCGCTTTATAAAATAAGTCTTTATCAATAGGCTTACCTAAATAACCAGTAAAACCTAGTGCTAAGTACTCATCTACTTCATGACTCATAGCGTTTGCGGTCAACGCAAATATAGGCTGCTCAAAGCCGCATTTTTTAAGTAATTGAAATGCAGCCCGCCCATCCATTACAGGCATTTGAATATCTAGCAGCACTAAGTCAGGGTATTCTTGCAAGCATTGCTCTACAGCTTGCTCGCCATTTTCAACCGCAATTACTTCCAGCCCTAAAGAACGCAGGTAACGACTTATAAGACGCCTATTATCAGGATGATCTTCAGCTAACACCACCCGACCTGATAGTAGCTTTTTAACTTTAGACGATTTGTTTTTTTCAACCACACTTTGTGATTTATCAACCTCTGCACAGGGCAAAAAGAACGAGAACTGGCTGCCTTTTTTATATTCGCTTTGCACACTTATATAACCGCCCATCATTGACGCAAGTTGCTGCGATAAGCTTAAACCTAAGCCGGTGCCACCAAATCGACGGCTAATGCTGTTATCGGCTTGGCTAAAGCATTCAAAAATAAGCTTAAGCTGCTTTGAACTCATGCCAATACCAGTATCTTTTATAATAATAACCAGCCCTTGCTCTGTTTTATTTAAGGCGATAATAATTTGCCCAGAGTGAGTAAACTTAATAGCGTTAGCACATAAATTGATAAGAACTTGCTTAACACGAATAAGATCCAGCTTAGTGTAGAACTCATTACCCACTTGGTTATCTAAAATAAGCTGCAAGCTCTTAGCTTTAGCTTGAGTATAAAACATAGCGTGTACATCGTTTATAAGCTCAACAATATCGAAGCACGAAATATTTAGCTCTAAACGGTTAGCTTCTATTTTACTTAAATCAAGTACATCGTTAATTAAGCTTTTTAAATGATCGCTATGGCGCTGGATCACTCTAAGCTCATCTTTAAGTGATTCTGGCTCGTACAACTCATTAATTAAGGCATCTGTTTGCCCTAAAATAGCCGTTAATGGTGTGCGGATCTCGTGGCTAATATTAGCTAAAAATTGGCTTTTAACATCATTGGCCTCTCTTAACTCTTGCGCCGTAGCTTGTAGCTCTGCAGTACGCTGTGCCACTTGTTCCGTTAAGTGTTGCTTAGCACGTTTTTCAGCTCCTCGTCGTGAAAGAGCTATGCCTGTAACAACAACTAAAAGTAATAGCAAAAATATAAATAAAGTAAGCTGAGAGCGCTGCGACATTTTAAGTTCTTGTACTTTGCGATCTTGCTTAAGTTTTTCTATTTCTTGATTTAATTGGGTGGCTTTGAATTGATGCTGTAAAACAGCTAGTGCATTTATAATTGAGGTACTTCTGAGCTTACGCTGCTCACTAATATACTTTTGCTGTTGAATCATTGCACTTGAGTAATCACCTTTACTCGCATCTAGTAGGGCTTTTGTTCCATAGCTATCTCTAATTATGCGCTCACTGCCATATTCCTGAGCGAGTAAAATAGCTCTTTCTAAGCTTACCTGCGCTTGTTCTAAATCCCCTTTTACAAATTGAATTTTGGCTAGTGCATGAAGCGCATTCAACTCTAAATTATGGTTATCTATTTTAAGCGCATAGAACTCTCCTAATTTAGCTTGCTCGTATGCCTCATCTACTTTTTCTAAAATAAGATTAGCATTTGCTAAATTAGTGTATTGTGTAGACAACTTATTGTAATCATTAGCTGAAATATAATAACTCAACGCTAATTGATAGTAGTGAAGCGCTAAGTCAAATTGATTACTCTCTCTATAAGCAACGCCCATATTATTATAAACTTGCGCTATTCCACTTTTATCACCCAAGCGTTTATAAACTTTAAGCACTTCTTGGTATAAACTAAATGCACTGTCATAGCGCGATAAGCGAATATAAACACCCGCTATATTGAGTAAAATATCCGTCTGGTCTTGCTCACTGCCATGCTCTTCATAAATTGCTTTAGCTTTTAAATAATACTCTAGTGTTTCACCTAATTTATTCATATTAAAATAAGCTAAACCAATGTTATTAAATAGGTTAGCCTGCTCTAATAATTGTTCATTTTGTTTGGCAAGTGCAAGAGTGCGAGTATATTCGATAATCGCTTTTTGAAATAATCCTTGATAGAAAAGCACAACACCTTGCATTTTTATTGCACGAAAGTGCTCTTCAGGAAAAAATGAATCTGACGTATGCTGCTCAAGTAATTTAAAAAAGCGTAAAGACTCTTTAAAATTATCAATCGATAACGCAGAGTCACCTAATGCAGAGTAAACAGCGACACGCTCTTTTTTAGATAGGTTTTGATTGGCAAGTAAAGTATTAGCCAGTTGTAATTTTGGCTCCCATTGCTTTTCATCTTTAAATTGTGCATATAACGAGTCGGCATTTTGGGCATAGCTTGAAGCCATTAGTACACAGCATATAGTAAATAAGAGGCACTTAAACTTGCCCAGCATAATTTTAATCCTTCAAACCGTTACTTATATCAGTGTAATCTTTATTGAAGATACACCAATTACTAGGCCCTAAACAATGCTTAACCCACTGATTGATGAGATTTTTGAGCTAATATTAACAAAGCAAGTTTGGCAAGTTCATACTTTAGCAGCGCAGTTGTCCCATCAAGGAGCCATAGCAACGCTTGATCAAAGCCCTGAGCGCGATTTATTTAAGCGTAACTTTTTAATTATGAACGCATTGTACCAGCTACAGGTACAATTAAAGCCGCAAAACCTAATTATTTCAACTTTACATATCGAGCTTATAGAAAAAGAGGCCAAACATTCACTCGCAACCAGCAATAATTTACGAGATTACTATTTAAATTGGGAGAATTACGACACAAGTGAGCAGCAAGTAGAAGAGTTGTTAAATAGCTTTTGGCATCGTTTTAAAGCAACACCTAAAAAGCATGTATTAACAGATAAAGAATACAATAAGCTGATTTTAAATTGGAATTTACCTGAGAATTTTACACTTAAGGTCCTGCAAAAGCGCTGGCGACAACTTGCGCTGCAAAACCACCCCGACAAACTAAGTGGCTGTGCGGAAAAGTTTAAAAAAATAAAGTTACAATACGAGCAGCTTAAAACCGCTGCTCGTTAATCTGTTAATTTAGTCGTTTAAATTAACGCGTAAGACGACGAGCACGAATTTTACGGCCCTTAATGTTGCCTTCTGTTAGCTTACGTAACGCAGGCTTAGACGAATTGCGCTCTACGGCAACAAATGCAACGTTATCAAGCACATTAATTTTACCTACTTGGCGACCTGCAATACCATCTTTACCCGTTAAGGCACCTAAAATATCACCAGCGCGCACTTTTTGTTTCTTTCCTGAATCAATCATTAGCGTAACCATTTCAGGGCGGTACGGTGGTTTATCTAATAAGTTAAATGATGGCATTTGTTCTGGCGTGATATCACGCTCGTAATGATCGCCAATTTGCGCAACTTTAAATACTTCAGCTTCACCATAAATAGAGCATGCAATGCCCTTTTTACCGGCACGACCAGTACGCCCTACTCGGTGTACATGAGTTTGCGTATCGTGTGCTAAATGGTAGTTAATCACCATATCCATATCATCAATATCCAAACCACGGGCAGCTACGTCGGTTGCCACTAATATAGACGCACTTTTATTAGCAAAGTGAATAAGTGTACGCTCACGATCGCGCTGCTCTAAATCACCATGAAGCGCAACTGCACTAAAGCCCTCGTCGGCTAAATCGTCACACACCTGTTGTGTTTCTACCTTAGTATTACAAAACACAACGCAGCTTTGCGGTGTAAATTTAAGTAATAATAATTTAAGGGTTGGGTAACGCTGTTTATTGTTATCCATTTTGTAGAAGTATTGTTTGATAGTACTTTTTGCTTGCTCTTCTTCTACTTTAATCATTTCTGGGTTTTTTAGCACACGCTTTGCTATAGCTTCTATTGCACGGGGGAACGTAGCGCTAAATAGTAAGGTTTGGCGATTTTGCGGTATACGTTCAATAATAGCGTCAAGGGTGTCTTGAAAGCCCATATCTAACATTTGATCGGCTTCATCAAGTACTAACGTTTCAACATCATCTAAGCGTAATGTACCTTTTCTAATGTGGTCGTCTACACGCCCAGGCGTACCCACAATAATGTGCGCGCCATGCTCAAGCGATCCAATTTGCGGTCCAATTGATACACCGCCACATAACGTTAATATTTTAATATTGTGGATACCGCGCGCTAATTTGCGCATTTCAACCGCAACTTGCTCAGCAAGCTCTCGGGTTGGGCATAAAACTAACGACTGAATACGAAAGCGTTTTACGTTTAATTTAGCCAATACACCTAAGCTAAACGCAGCCGTTTTACCTGAACCGGTTTTTGCTTGCGCAATAATGTCTTTACCCTCAAGTACAGGTGGCAGGCTTTGCGCTTGCACAGGTGTCATTTGCGAATAGCCGAGTGTTGATAAGTTATCAACTAAACCAGCAGGTAAAGCCAAAGATGAAAATGCAGTAGAAGTCACAGTTAGTTCCAAAATAATAAAAAACAACACAGGGCATAGCCCACAAATATGGTCCATATAATAGCAGAATTCATATTGGGCAACCATTAATACCCAATTTTCAGATAGCTTGTTAAACCTTGTTAATAAAGATGTTGAAAATGATACTAGTTTTCATTAAGATCCGTGAAAAATTAACACAATGACATTGGATGTAACGAATGAAACTGAACTCTTTATACCTAGCACTTGTAGCTGCAAGCTCAAGCGTTTTTGCTGCCCCCGCCGATATAGAGCGAATTCAAGTTAAAGGTAGCTACTTCAACGACTACAAAGTCGATAACGCTAATGGTGCTATGAGAACATCAGCTTCATTATTAGAAACAGCGCAATCAGTAACTGTTATTAGCGATACAATAATTAGCGAGCAATTAGCAACCACGCTTGGCGAAGTGCTTACCAACGATGCAAGTTTAACGGCAGGATCACAGCAACGTAACCGTGAAGTATTTAACCTTCGTGGTTTTGAGTTAAGCTCAGGTACTGGCTATCTACGTGATGGACACCAGCATTGGTCGCACTATCAACAACCAATCGAAATCCTTCAACAAGTTGAAGTTATTAAAGGTCCTTCAAGCATTTTATATGGTCAATCAGGTCCTGGTGGCTTGGTGAATATGGTAACAAAAAAACCAACGACGAAAACGTTACTAAACGCCTCAGCTGATGTTGACCAGCATGGTTCAACTCGCTTTATGGTTGATGCTGGCGGCGCACTAACAGAAGCTGAAGATTTACGTGCACGCGGCATATTAGTTAAGCAAGATGTAGACTACTGGCGTGAATATCAAAATGGTGAAAACCGTGAGCGAGACCGCTTTTTAGGTGCTGTAGTCGTCGATTATGAAATTAGCGATAATGCACTTGTACGTGTTCATTATGACCGTACAGATGACAAAGCAGGCCTAGATACGGGTGCATGGATTGATGATAACGCCAATGTTATTGGCGACGATAAAACTATTCGTGATATGTCATGGGCATTTACTGATATCACTGTAGAAAACGTAGGTATCGATTTTAACGTATTCTTATCTGACAACTGGAAAGTAAACCTAGGTTATAATGAGCAGACTTTTGAGCGCCAACGCTTTGAGTCATCTCCTAGTCGCAATTCTTACGACACTCAAACTAACACATACACTTCGAACCCATACGATCGTTTTGATGATTGGCAATTCACCACTGCATTTATTGATTTTATTGGTGAATTTGAAACGGCTGGCATACAGCACCAATTTCTAATTGGTGCTAACTCGCTTGACTACTATTATGGTCAACTACGCACATCTGCTGATTCATTTAGTTTTACAGCAGGCCAAAATGAACCTGCCCGCCCAGATGTCAGCTATAAAACTGATCTCACTAAAAGCGAAACTGAATATGACTACTACGGTGTATACGCCCAAGATTTAATTACTTTTTCACCACAATGGCAAGTGTCTGTTGGCGGTCGCTTTGATAAGCAAACACGTGAAGGACAAAATAACGAGTCGTTTTTGCCTAAATTCGGCGTACTTTATCACCCGAATGCATCTGCAACTATTTATGCCAGTTATACAGAAGGTTTTGAGCCACAAAACGAAACCATTACTAACGAAGAAGATATCAACTTTGGTATGAAAATAGATGCTGTCACCTCTGAACAAAGAGAGCTTGGTATTAAATGGCAGCTATTTGATGAGCGTTTAATGCTTAGCGGTGCTATTTTCGATATAAGTAAAAATGGAACCTTAGTTACAGAACAACTTGAAACACCTATCGGTTCAATTACCTCTGAAACAAACCAAGTTGGTGAACAGCGCCATAAAGGTTTTGAAATGGCAGCGCAAGGTGCAGCTACTGACCGCTTATTTGTTATGGCATCAACTATGTATTTAGATGCTAACTATGAAAGAGCGAACGAAAACCTACAAGGTAAACGCCCTGTAGATGCCCCTAAATGGTCAGCATCTCTGTGGACTCGTTATGAGTTAAATGATGCAATTACTTTTAATGCGGGTGCCTTTTATGAAGGTGAACGCTTTGCTGATAGCGATAACTCTATTACCAAAGATGCCTATACACGTGTAGATGTAGGTGCAACTTATAAATTTATTATGAGTAATACTGATATAAATCTTCGCCTTAACGTTGAAAACCTATTTGATACTGATTACTTAGGTGGCGGCGGCAATGGTAATGTAACTATTGGCGAAGGCACTAACTTACGCCTAGCGGCACAATTTAATTTTTAAGATTAAATACGTTAAAAAAGCCCGCACTGTGTAAAAAAGTGCGGGCTTTTTGTATTTTGTCTCATTGTATTTTTTAGCCAAGGTATTTAATGGTTTAATAGCTATTAAGTTTCTTACAAGCCAAGGTTAACAATGAAGAAAATAATTACAACAATACTGCTCGCCAGCAGTTTTTTAGCCAGTGCCGCTGAGCCCGAATTTAGCACTGAGCAATTAAAACAAGTGACGCAGGTTCGAACAACCGCGCTTAATAGCAGTTTGAGCTATGAACTGCTTGAGTCTTTGACTACTGAAGTTGGCCCGCGTTTACCCGGTACAGACAACGATAAAAAAGCAGTGGCATGGGCCAAAGCAAAATTTAACCAACTTGGTTTTGATAAAGTATGGCTTGAAGAAGCAACCTTTCCTGAGTGGCGTCGATACAGCGAAAGCGGAAAAATACTAACCCCAAGCGAGCAGCCGCTTCATTTAACTGCACTTGGTAACAGTATTAGCACACCAAAAGAGGGAATTACAGCCACCGTAGTGTTGTTCGAAACGCTTGATGAACTAATCGCAGCCCCAGCAAATAGCTTAAAAGGTAAAATAGCCTATATTAATTACCGTATGAACCGCCATATCGACGGTAATGGTTATGGCCCTGCGGTAAAAGCACGCGGTACAGGTGCGATAGAGGCGTCTAAAAAAGGCGCTGTTGCCTACATGATGCGCTCAGTAAGCACTGGCCATCATCGTTTTGCTCATACTGGCGGTAGTTACTATAAAGACGGCGTTAAAAAAATACCTAACGTGACGATTGCCAACCCTGATGCGGATCAAATTGCCCGCTTAGTAGCCTTAGGCAAAGACGTGTCAGTAAACATTAACGTGCAAACCGAAAATTTAGGTGAAGGCACAGGCTATAACGTAATAGGCCAGTTTAACGGCACTGAAAACCCTGAACAATATGTATTAATTGGCGGCCATTTAGATTCTTGGGATTTAGGCACAGGTGCATTAGATGATGGTGCTGGCGTAGCACTAACTATGGCAGCTGCTAAACATATTAGCGATGTAAAACGCCCTAAGCGCAGTATTCGCGTTGTGCTTTTTGCAGCAGAAGAACTTGGCCTTTGGGGAGCAAAAGCTTATTTTGCAAAACATAAAAACGATTTACACAACATAGTTGCAGCTACTGAGTCTGATTTTGGCGCAGATGTAGTATACGGGTTTGAATCGAATGTAGATGCGGCATCACTCCCTGTTGTACGTGCTATAGCAAAAGAACTGGCGTCATTAAATGTTGAGTATATTGGTAAAAATCAAGCCAATGGCGGACCTGATTTGATTCCGCTTAAAAAGGCAACATCGGCACCTATATTTGAACTTGCCCAAGATGGTACCGACTACTTTGATTACCACCACACAGCTGATGATACGCTTGATAAAGTAACGCCTGCAAAGCTGCGCCAAAATACAGCTGCCTACGCGGTATTTGCTTTAATGGCAGCAGATGCAAAAACAACAATTAAACCAAAAACTCAAAATAAGTAATAACAGACATACTTACTTACAGTTTGCAGCTTTAATTAATACGCTCCTTGGATTACCTTTAACATAAATTAATTAGGTAAAACAAGGAGTGTGTTTGTATGTTGCTTTTCAATACGAGTCAATCTTTCCCTCACTTTACACAAACACAGTGCTGCCCAAACTGTAAAAGTGATGCCTACCATTTAGTAAATCAAAGCTGCTTTTTACGCTTTACTATTATACCTGTCATTCCTTTAAAGCTGAGCTATAAGCATGAATGCTATCAATGTGGATACAGTGAACCGACTCAAGTAAAACACCTTCCCTTAATTGAAAAACTCAGTTTACCTAAATACTTTATTGGGATTTTTTTAATACTTTTAGTTATCTGTTTTTTTTATCAACAGTATTTAGATGCACAAACACAAAAACTAGAGTATTTAAATAACCCTAAAGCCTACGATACCTACTTGGTACAAGCAGACAAATTCACACACGAACCCTTAACGCTAACCAATTTAAAAGTGGCGCAAGTTTTAAGTTTTGACGATCAATTTATTACTTTTCAGGTAAGTAACTACAGCTATAAACGTAATAATGGCATTACTACAGCAATGCGTACCAGCCTATTAGTACAAAGAGATTACTTTTCAACTGACAAAATTACTTTGCCTCGTAGCGAAGTAAGAAGGCTCTATAACGACGATGTGATTTACGATGTGCTGCGCCCATCAGCAAATAGTTTATATGGTGGGTTTGTAATGTTTCCGCCTAAACCAAAACCCCTATATAAAGGCTTAAAGCTCGACAAAAATAACCAACAAGGCATTACGTATTTTAAAAACGGACAGTATAGCGATGCGCTTGAGAGTTTTATTATTGCAGCAAATGCCGGATCGCAATGGGGGCAGTTAAATCTTGCGCAAATGTACAGAGATGGGCAAGGCGTAACTAAAAATACGCAAACAGCAAAACATTGGTTCGAGCAGGCAATAGCACAAGGAAATAGCAAAGCTAAATATGAGCTAGAACAGCTTTGTGAAAACAACCAATGTAAATAAGCTAAATTGTGGTTAAATAATTATTAGTATGCGCTTTAATGCAAATACAAAGCTAAGCGCAGCCTAAAAAATTTACATAACAGCTATTTTTTAAATGTTTTTGTATAAGTCACGTGAATAAGAACAACACATAAACCAGCTATCACACCTAGCAAACCATCAAAAATTAGGGGAGCTAAAACCTCTCCAGTACCATTAAATAAAGATTTACCAATGCTAGTGACTTCTAGCTGCCAATGATGAAGTAACTCAATACCGTGAGATAAAATACCACCGCCCACTAAAAACATAGCAACGGTGCCAGCAAAGGCTAAAAATTGCATAAGGCGAGGCGCCGCCGCAAGTAAGCTTTTGCCTAGTAACTCTTTAAATTTATTAGCCGATACCTTTGATTGATTTAATAAATAAAGCCCTGCATCATCAAGCTTAACAATACCTGCCACTAAACCATAGACGCCTATGGTCATAATAATTGCGATTACGCAAAGTACTAATGCTTGATTAACTAAAGTAGCTCCGGCAACAGTGCCTAAAGTAATGACTATAATTTCGGCTGAAAGAATAAAGTCAGTGCGTATAGCTCCCTTTACTTTTTGTTTTTCATACTCAACTAAATCAAGTTTCTCACCTTCATTTGTTACTTCTTCATGATGAGGTAAAAACTTAGCGAATACTTTTTCAGCCCCTTCAAAACATAAAAATAATCCACCAATCATTAAAAGCGGTGTTATTAACCATGGCAACCACACACTAATTAATAGCGCTGCGGGTACCAAAATAGCTTTATTTAAAAACGAGCCTTTAGCGACAGCCCACACTACTGGTAGCTCTCGCTCTGCAGCCACGCCCGTTACTTGTTGTGCATTGAGGGCTAAATCATCACCTAATACACCAGCGGTTTTTTTAGTAGCAACTTTACTCATTGTTGCTATGTCATCAAGTAAGGTCGTTATATCGTCTAATAAAGTTAAAAGGTTTATACCTGCCATGTTGCTTCCTAGCTAAAAAATAATGCTATCAACATAGCTTAATCAGACATTTTCACCAACGGTTAATTTTGCTTTGTTATGCTGATAAAAAGCAGTAATAGCTTGTGACAAACTTAAACAGGGAGATATTAATGAAAGCACTCGCGGTTATTTTAATAAGTATGTTTTTTTTATCTGCCTGTGACAACGAGTCTACGAGTACCCGCTATTTATGTAATAACCACACTGTAGAGCTAACAACTCAAAATGAGGCTGCAACTCTTACCTTAAATAAGCAGACCTATTCGTTAACAAAAGAGCCCAGCGCTTCTGGAGTAAAGTACATTAGTGAACGCGTGTTGTTTTGGTCAAAGGCGAATGAAGCCATGTTATTTGTATCTGGCAATAAATACCGCTGTAAACTAACAAACGCTAACTTGTAATAGCGTGATGCTGCCTATAAAAGTCTTATTGTACTAATCCTTTTTTTATTAACCTGCGTAATACTAGCCGAGCTTTAACCATCGCCTTTGCTAAATAACTGCACATGCATTTGCTATTTAGTTGGGTATAATACTTTCACTTTTTGCTTAATAGCGGCCCATAATGAAATACAAAGATTTACGTGATTTTATCGATTTGCTGGAAAAAAGAGGCGAACTTAAACGCATTACCCAAGAAATCGACCCGTATCTTGAAATGACCGAAATAGCCGACCGTACATTGCGTGCAAAAGGCCCGGCATTATTGTTCGAAAATCCTAAAGGACACAGCATGCCTGTGCTTGCTAACTTGTTTGGTACACCTAAACGAGTAGCTATGGGAATGGGCCAAGAAGATGTGAGCGAACTTCGCGAAGTAGGTAAATTACTCGCCTTTTTAAAAGAGCCAGAGCCGCCAAAAGGTATTAAAGAAGCACTAGGGCAATTACCGGTATTTAAGCAAGTACTTAATATGCCAGCTAAAGAAGTTAAAAAAGCGCCTTGTCAGCAAGTGATTTTGGAGGGTGACGAGGTTGATTTGACCAAACTACCAATTCAACATTGTTGGCCAGGGGATGCTGCTCCGCTTATTACATGGGGATTAACCGTTACTAAAGGGCCTTACAAAAAACGCCAAAACCTAGGTATTTATCGTCAGCAGTTATTAGGTAAAAACAAAATTATTATGCGCTGGTTGTCACACCGTGGTGGAGCGCTTGATTTTCAAGAGTGGTGTAAAGAACACCCAGGCGAGCCGTACCCGGTATCGGTAGCATTAGGCGCAGATCCTGCCACTATTTTAGGTGCGGTTACGCCTGTGCCAGACACATTAAGCGAATATGCGTTTGCAGGCTTATTGCGTGGTAGCAAAACGGAAGTAGTAAAGTCTATCTCTAACGACTTACAAGTACCCGCCAGCGCTGAAATAGTGCTTGAAGGCTATATAATGCCAGGCGAAATGGCACCAGAAGGGCCATACGGCGATCACACCGGTTACTACAACGAAGTAGACGACTTTCCTGTAATGACGGTGACTCACCTAACACACCGTAAAGATCCAATTTATCACAGCACCTTTACTGGTCGTCCGCCTGATGAGCCTGCTATTTTAGGTGTTGCACTAAACGAAGTGTTCGTGCCTATATTACAAAAACAGTTTCCTGAAATAGTCGACTTTTACTTACCACCGGAAGGCTGTTCGTACCGCATGGCTGTTGTAACTATGAAAAAACAATACCCAGGCCACGCCAAGCGCGTAATGATGGGTGTATGGTCATTTTTACGCCAGTTTATGTATACAAAATTTGTAATTGTATGCGATGACGATGTTAACGCGCGTGATTGGGAAGACGTTATTTGGGCTATTACTACCCGCATGGACCCTGCACGCGACACTACATTAATAGAAAACACCCCTATTGATTATCTCGACTTTGCATCACCTGTATCAGGGCTCGGTTCAAAAATGGGAATGGATGCGACCAACAAATGGCCTGGTGAAACCACACGAGAATGGGGCGAACCTATTGTTATGGATAAAGCCACGAAAGAGCGTGTAGATGATATTTGGCAAAGCTTGAATATTCTGTAAACGTTTATATGTAAGTACATAACAGGCTATAAAGTAACCCTGCAGATATGCTAGAATCTATACATTCTATTGCGTATCTGCTGCTTAAAGCGCTACTAAAAGGTAAAAAATGCAAACATTAAAAGCTGAAGTTGTAGCTATCAGCCCACTTACAGAATTTGTACATAAAGTAATTTTAAAGCCTCAACAACCTGTTACGTTTGAAGCAGGCCAATACATGCAATTAGTACTAGGTGAAAAAGACAAACGTGCGTTTTCTATTGCTAGCCGCCCTTCACAATGTGACGAAATTGAATTACACATTGGTGCCTCGGGTGCAGACTCATATGCTATGCAATCGCTTGAACATCTTCGTAGTGCCTATGCTGATAATACTCCGGTAGATATTGAAGCAGGCCTTGGGGTATCGCAATTACGCCTTCAGTGCGAACGCCCTATTATTTTACTAGCCGGTGGTACTGGTTTCTCTTACGCAAAATCAATGGCTGATCATTTAGCTGAAATTAATTGTGATCGCCCGGTATTATTTTACTGGGGTGTAAAAGAAGAATCAGCTTTATATGCACACACTGAAATGCAAGCCTGGGCAGACAGTAACGAAAACTTTAAGTTTATTCCTGTTGTAGAAAACCCATCGGCTAATTGGCAAGGTCATACTGGCTACGTACATAAAGCTGTGATGCAAGATATTGTATCGCTCGAACCTTACGATATTTACATGGCGGGTCGCTTTGACATGATAGGCATTGTTCGTGATGACTTTATCACTCACGGCGCGATACGTGAAAACATGTACGCAGATGCTTTTGCCTTTATTAAGTAACAAGGCATAAAATATTGAAAAAAGGCACCTCCTCGGTGCCTTTTTTATTGCATAAACTTTAGACAGTTAATCGGTATTACCTATCAACTATATCAATATAAACAATTTCCTAAAAACACATCTATAAACCATACTTTGTATAGAACATCAGCGGGAGAGACCCAAATGCTAAATACAAAAGTAAAAGATTTTATGCAACGCAAGTTGCCAAACATTACACCTAATACAGAAATGACCACAGCCATTGCAGAGCTACAAAAATTTAAATTACTTGGCGCCCCTGTATTTGACGAGCACAAATCACTAGTTGGATTTATATCCGAGCAAGAGCTACTTAAACCACTGACGCAAAGCAGTTATTTTTGCGACGGAATGGTTAAAGTGTCTCAGCTTATGCAAACTAATGTGGTCACCGTTAGTGGCGATACCAACATTATTGAGCTTGCAGAGCAAATGAAAACAGGTAAACCTAAAAATTACCCTGTAGTAGACGGCGTTAAAGTTATAGGCATGATTAGTAGAGCAGATGTACTTAAGGCACTCTACGATAACTACATTAGCTGCCAAACGCACTAAATAATAGTTACAAAAATGCCGCTTTAAAGCGGCATTTTTAATACTCTAAAATTAACGTGCACTAACGAGCGCTGAAAGCTCTTTTTTGTCATCGTCGCTTAAAAATGCAATTTCTAAGGCATTTGCTTGGGCTTTTTCCATATCGGCTTGCGTTAGGCCTGCTTTAGGTGCTGCTACTAAGTACTCATGTTCAATTTCAATCCCTTCAACAGCAGGGTCGTCGGTGTTAATACACGCCAAAATCCCATGGTCTAAAAATTGTTTAAGCGGATGTTTAGTTAAGTCGTTGACTGTACTTGTTTGAATGTTACTTGTTAGGCACGATTCAATACCAATACGGTTATCACGTAAGTAGTCCATTAATTTAGGATCTTCAATAGCTTTAACGCCATGGCCGATTCGGCTTGCACCTAATTCATTAATTGCTTGCCAAATGCTTGGGGCACCGAGCGCTTCACCTGCATGAATAGTTGACGCTAAATAAGCACCACGAACTTGCTTAAAGTGATCAATAAATAGCTCGCCCGGAAAACCAATTTCGTCCCCCGCTAAATCAACAGCAACTAAGTCGTTTTTAAAAGCAAGTAATGCCTCAAGTTCATGCTGACATGTTTTTACGCCATAAGTACGCGATAAAATACCAATTAAATTGGCTTTTATATTTGTGCCCTGTGTTGCTGATTTAATACCGTCAACAACAGCCTCGACTACGCCCTGTGGGTGTAAACCTTGGCTTTGTGCCATGTAGTAAGGGCTAAAGCGAAGCTCAACATAATCTAAGCCCTGTGCCTGAGCATCTTCAATGTTTTCAATTGCAATACGTCTGCATGCATCATAATCACCGAGTACTGTAACGCCCCAATCTAACTTTTGTAAAAAAGCCATTAAGTTTGGTTCAGGGTCAATCACTTGCACATGAGGAATAAGCGCCTCTACGTTATCTGCAGGTAACTCAATATTAAACTGACGACCAAGTTCTAATATGGTTTGCGCACGTACATTACCATCTAAGTGGCGATGAATGTCTAGCAGAGGTATTTTTTTATTTATCATAATAGCTACTCGGTTAGGTTAAAATTGCGCGCATGATACGCAGGTACAGTTATTTTTCAAGTGTAGAGCAGTTAAAGTAAATATTAGCGGTCATATGTCTGCTTTTTACTCAAAAAGTGAACAAAATAAAAGTTGTTCACTAACGTTGATGAGATAAGTGATGCCATAAAGTTTTAAATAAGGTATTCGCTTCTATGGGCTTGGTAATATAATTATCCATGCCACTTGCGACTGCTTTTTTTACATCATCATCATGTGCATTAGCAGATAGCCCAATAATTGGGAGTTCAAGTAAACCTAACTCGTTACGAATAACTCGGGTAGCTTCAAGCCCGTCCATTTTTGGCATTTGTATATCCATAAGCACTAGGTCATATGTATTTTCTGTGAGCTTCTCAATAGCCTCAAAACCATCATTAGCAATGTCAGCAACGCATCCTTTTGTTTTTAAAATGGCGCTCGCTACATGTTGGTTTAACGGGTTATCTTCTACGAGCAGTATTTTGTAGGTATCGAGTGTAAGCATGCTTACATCTATTTCATCGTATTGCTGTTTTATTTGCTCAGCTTTAGGAAGCGGTGAATAAATAGGTAAGCTAAATGTAAAAGTAGATCCATGCCCTTCATGGCTACTTAAATCTATGGCCCCGCCCATTAATTCGACCAATTTTTTGCATATACTTAAGCCTAAGCCTGTACCGCCATACTGACGAGAGGTAGAGCTATCAGCTTGCGCAAATGGCTTGAATAACTGTTTTTGTGCCTTTTCACTAATTCCTATACCGGTGTCGTTAACACTAAAATAAGTCATTTTTTTAGACTGCCATACCTTAAGCGTAATACTGCCTTTAGCAGTAAACTTAATTGCATTATTAACTAGGTTTAACAGCACTTGTTTTAACCGAATAGGATCGGTTTCAATAACTAAATTAGTTGATTTATCGTAATCAATATTAAAGTCTAATGCTTTTGCTTCAATATCAAATTGCAGTAAATTAGCCACCTCTTCAGTAAGCTTATCTACTCCTATAGGCTCTTGTACTAAATCGAGCTTTCCAGCCTCCATTTTTGAAAAGTCGAGCACATCATTTAACACCCTTAGCAGCACACTCAGTGCGCCGTCTGCTTGTTCGATATAACTTCGCGCTTGTTGCCAATCACTCTGCTGTAACGCTAAATAATGAAGCCCTTTTATACCGTTTATAGGCGTACGCACTTCATGGCTCATATTAGCTAAAAACTGGCTTTTTATTTGATTCGCTTCATCTGCTTTTTGTTTTTCAAGTCGCAATATTTTAGTTTGCTTTGCAACTTGCTCACGAATTCGTATGTTAGTGCCGGTGACCGAAATTAAAAATATTATTAATAACCAAACAAATAACATACCTACAATTTGTGCGAGCCAGTAAATTAACCAAGATTCTCTTTGTATCGGCTGATAAAGCTCTACATGCCACACGCGCTTACCAACGAGTAACTTATATTCTTTTAATGGCAGTAGTTGTTGGTGTTTAGCAATAAAAATAGGTTGCGCGCTATTCTCTAGCGTCGTATCGGTAAAGCTCACTGCAACATTGTTATTTTTATTAAATAATAACGAGTTAGATAACCGCTCTAAGCTAACAACGGCAACCACAAAGCCTTTAAAGTCATCCTCTGTTATATTATTTCCAAACACAGGGTGAAAAAACAATACACCTCGCTCAGATTCATTTTGCACTAAATTTAGCGGCTCGCTTATTACAAGCTCATTGAGCACTTTAGCTTTAATTAACGCTGAGCGTCTAATTTCATTTGAAGCAAGATCAAAACCAATAACATCTTCATTTCCTGCTAAGGGGTGCGCGTATTGAACGGGGTAATAAAAGTCTCGTGGAGTAACTGGCTGCCAACGTCCGTTCTCAGCTTCTTCTTTTAAATCATAACCAGCCAGCTCAGTGTTTTTATTAGCCTGTTTAAATGCAGTTAATTGGTTGTGTGGAAGGTACGGCACCCATTCAAAAGCTAAAATATCTTCGCTATAACTAAGCTGTTTAGAGGTAAATTGCTTAAATTCGGTAAAGCTCACTTCATCACTGCTAGAAAAAAACGTTGCTAAAAGTGCTAAATGTGCTGTTATTTCGTTGATTTGGTTATTTATGGCATCTTGCGTGGCTAATATTTTAAGCTCTGATTTTTGAATGTTTTTTTCTTTTTTTGCGCTCGCAGCACCGTAAAAACTAATACTGATTAACGCATAAATTAACAACGAAGGCAGTATTACTTGTAGGCGGTAATTTACATTTGAATAATTAAATGCCGCCAGCATAAGTGGAGTAAAGATAAGCACACCAATGCTATCTCCTATCCACCAAGCAATAAAAGTATCAGACCAAGCATAACTTGGGATCACGCCGTTAAAAATTAATAAACTAGTGCCCACGCCAGCGGCAAAAACACAACATAGAGGACCTGCAACAATCGAGCTTTGAACGCAGTGTTTTAAAGAAGATAAATCAAGCGGGGCTTTTATTACTTTTATAATAAGCTGTGCACCAATCCACGCTTGTAAAGTAGAGGCAAGAGTTACAGCCGCAGCATGAACGAATACGCTGAGCTTAAAAATTTCTAATACATTTTCTAAATGTATAAAGTTAGTTAAAAAAGCACCAACAAATACACCTAAAAAAGACCTTCGCCCCCAAATCAAAAAACCTGCGAGCGCAATGCCTGAAGGCGGCCATGCTGCAACTGCATAACCGTCTATTGCTAAAAGTGAATTGCTAAAATATCCAGTAAAAAAATAAGCACACGCTAAACCAAAAGTAATAAAAAAAAGCTGTTTCAACGCCTGCGCTCCTGAACATCAAATTTAATAAATTACAGTGTAGCCTTTATTGATACAAAACGAGTGCTTTATCGGCTTGAGCTGTTTGCTTATAACTCAATGCCGCCTGTTCACTAAATTGTTTTTTATTTTCTGCGTTTAGCGCTTTATCAAACACCTTTGCAGCTAATGTATAATCGCCCTGCGCATTAGCTAAACATGCGAGTGAAAGCAATAAAGCGTTGTTTGAATCGTCTTTCTTAAGGCGTTCTTGAATAGTTGTTTGTAACTTAACAGCATCGGCAGCAGTGGTTTTACTTAATATATTAGCAAGTAATAAGTGCTGCTCATTATGTTTGACCATTTTAATTAAATCGTTCTCAATTACGCTTAATTGACCAGCTTGTGCCATTTGCATTAAATAAGCATTATGGGCATGAGCCTGTAACTTTTTAGGTAACTGTTTATACTTTTTAGTGAGTTTGTCGTCATCGATCGCACTAAAATAAGCATTAAATAATTGTGTCCACTGCGTCTCGTTGAGCACTTTTTTACGATACAAGCGCGGCAAATACTCTTCAAGGGCATCAAAATGCTGTTGTTGCACCAGCACTTCGGCATAAAGTTTAAGCTCCAAAGGCGTTGCTTTTTTAGCATCTGCACTGGTACGCATTTGCGACTCAATTGCGCTACTATCGCCACTTGCAAGCCACAGCTTTGCTACTTTGAGCTGGTTTTCTGGGCTTATTTCAAATAAACGCTCTAGTGCTTTATCTGCTTGGTTATTAGTGAGGGCTGCTTTGGCCAATAATGCTAAGCGAATATCTTCAAATTTACTTGGCACGCCATTACCCGATAATGCCTGCTCTACATGCTCGTAATCATCGTTAATAGCACTCCAAAGAGCTTGCTCTATGGCAGCGTGCTTACGCTCTTGGCTACGCGCAAAAAAGCCATGTTTAGTATTATGATATATCGATAGTAAATAACGTATTAACTTATAAGTTAAGTACAGCACAGCTGCTGTAATCACCGCCATAATACAAAACGACACTATAGTGCCTTCAATCGTTGTATTATTAAACGAAATAAGCACATAGCCTTTTTCATCTAATACAAACGGAGTGACCGCCAGTACTACAACAATAGCTACAATTAATATAATTATCCCTATCATTGCATCCACTCCTTAACCTGTTCTGTGCTTTTTAAGGTCACTTTAGGGTTAAAGTTTAGCTGCTCCTTTTCAAGATTTGCTAGTACTTTTAATACTGATTTAGTTGCATCATCGTCTTGCTTAAAGTACTCAGTAACCAAGCGCTTAGCTTCACCTAGGGCATTAAAATAAATACTCGCTTGCTTACTCATTAACGCATCTTGCGCCTGAGTTAAATTAAGTTTAATACGCTGATTAATTAAATGGCGTTCTTGGTCAGTTAACATCGGCTCAATTGCCACACCTTCGTGATGACGAATGGTGATAAAGCTATCAACTATTTTATTCCAGCTATTACTTAAGTTTTGCTGCCAATCGCTTATGTCTTCACTTAGTGCGTTTTTCTCAACTTCTTCTTTATCCGAAGGCACATTAACCGCATTAAAAACTAGGTCATCAATGCTGTTTAAAACACTGTTTAATTGTAAATAAATAGCCTCTGTTGCTATTGGTTTTAAACTATCAAGCATTTGCATGTCTTGCATAATGGCTTGGCGAACTTCTACAGTCCCTGGATGTTCACTTAGTAATGAATCTAAACGCTTAAGTACAGCACTTGCACCTTGGTAATCTTTTTCAGCCCATAACTTAAATTCAGCCATACGCTGTAAGCTATTTACTTCTTGCGGGTTAAGCGAAACACCTTGTTGCTGCGCTTGCTGAAGAGCTGCTTTTAATTGCTGCTGATTATTGGCTGTACTTTCTTTTAGCGCTGCCGTTACCTTTTGCTCACTATTAAACAGCGCTTGCTGCAAATTAGATTGTGCAGACTTAAGCGCTTGCAGCTCTTGAGCCAGTAACTTGTTTTGTTCATTCAGCTCATTAACTGCGCTATCTTGAGCCTTACCTGCATTCAATTTTTGGTAAAACTCAAAACCTACCCCACCTGCTACAACAAGTGAAATAATAAGCGCAAGTACCGCTACTTTACTTATTTTTTGCTTACTATTATTAGGCTTATTAGCTGTATTTACAGGATCTTTTTTATTTGAAGGCGCGGCTGCTTTAGCTGGGGTTTTGCTATTTGCCGTTACTGGCTTTGACTGTTCGCTCATGTTGCTACCTTGCTGTTTGATGCAGGAAAACATAGCGTTGTCGCCTGCCCCTGCTGCAATGTGTATATTAGCCGAACTTACCTGTTGCTGCTGTAAATAAGCGGCAATGCGCTCGCTAGCAACATAAAATCGGCACTGTTGTAACCACTGTAATTGTTCTTGAGTTAGATTATCAAATATTGCATCTACTGCTGCATTACTTGTAATGACTATACCTTGTACCTTCAGGCTTTGCCAGTGGTCTGTCCAGTTGGCTTTTTCAGCGGATACGGGCTCCCTTTTGTAAACAACGCAATTATTTAAAAAAGCGCCGCGTTCCTTTAGTGTTTTGGCTATATCGGGACGACCCGCTTGGCCTTTTATTAACACTATATTGCTGCCATCAACCTCAGCTAGTGACTTTAATGCTAATAAACCTTCTGAATCATATTGCTTAGGTACGGCAGCCCTAACACCAAACTGCTCATAAATAGTATCGGCTGTTTGTTGCCCAATGGCATAAAATTGCGCTTTAGTATTTATATTTGGCTTTAATTGAGCAAGAGCGGTTACAGCGTCTTGCGATATAAATATAATTTTATCGGCATTTAACAGGGGACTCAACTCGGTACTTGAGGGCGTTAAATGAGTCAGTTTTAAAACAGGAAATAATGACGCCTGATAACCCGCTTCCTCAAGTTGTTGAGCAAGGGCTGCGCCTTTTCCTTCGGGCCGAGTTATCAGAATATGTGTCATTTATGCGTCTCTATAAACTTCAGCTAATATTTTATCTGCACCTTGAGCTAGTAGCTTTTTAGCAAGCTCAATACCAATTTCCTCTGCATCATTTATATGACCAGTAACTTCATCGTGTAAAATTTCACTGCCATCAACGGCGCCAACTAAGCCACGTAAATGTACCTGTTCGCCATCAACTAATGCATAAGCGCCTATTGGTACCTGACAACCGCCTTCTAAATGACGGTTCATTGCGCGCTCTGCATTTACACGAATACGTGTTTGCGTATGTTCAAGCGGTGCAAGTAATGCTTTAGTTACTTCATCATCAATACGACACTCAATGCCTACAGCACCTTGACCATTTGCAGGTAATGATACTTCTGGCTCAATATAATCGGCAATACGCTCGCCCATTTCTAAACGAATAAGCCCTGCAGCCGCTAAAATAATAGCATCATATTGACCGTCATCTAATTTAGCCAAACGTGTATTCACGTTACCGCGCAAATCACGAATTTCTAAATCTGGGCGAAGCGCTCTTACTTGGCACTGACGACGTAAACTCGAAGTTCCTACAATAGCACCTTTTGGCAACTCGCTTAAATTAGCAAAGTTATTTGAAACAAATGCATCGCGTGGATCTTCTCGCTCACAAATAGTATGTAGATCAAGCCCTTCGGGAAACTCTACTGGTACATCTTTCATAGAGTGTACGGCAATATCTGCACGACCATCTAACATAGCTTGCTCAAGCTCTTTAACAAATAAGCCTTTACCGCCAATTTTAGCAAGTGGAGTATCTAAAATAATATCCCCCTGAGTCGACATTGGGACTAATTCTACACGCACATCATTATGAAAATGCTCAAGTTGTGCTTTTACAAATTCAGCCTGCCAAAGTGCTAAAGCACTTTTACGGGTGGCAATGCGTACTAGTTTTGTTTTTTCTGTCATAGGGGTATCCAAATAGTTACTACTAAATAGCTAAGCTTAGTCAGCTAAAATTCTAAATTCTTTTTGAGCAATTAAGTTGCCCTGCTCATCCACAACATCTACACGCCAGTGGCCTGTTTGTGTATCCATAATCTTTTTTGTTGAGTATGTTCTGTAACGGGGTGAGGTCACGCTTAGTGATATTTCGGCCATAGTTTCACCTTCGAAGGACCATACATGTTTAACTTGTTGCCCTTGTAAATTTTTAAGCTCACTAAAAAATGACAAACCCTCATCAAACTGATTTAACCTTATATCGGCTGCAAATACATTTGTAGGCTCGCGTTTACTTACTTCGCGAGTAAGTACTGCACGGCTAATTTTGCCTGTATCTATTTGTGCGCCTAACGCTACACTTGCTACATGTGCATCAGCAGAAAACCCTTCTGTGCTAGTCAAGGCACCATCATCACTGTCTAATTCAACTGATAAATCGCTAGCGCTTACAGGTTGCTCGCTACTTTGTAGCTTTTCGCTTTCAGGTTCTTGTTCTTGCGGTATATTATTTGCCGCTAACGCATTTTCATCGCCTACAAAATCTGTATTCTCAGAAGCCACAGATTGAGGCTCTTCATTTTGTAAATTTTGTGAAGCTAACAGCGGGTCAATACTCGCTTGTGTCATGTTATCAGGCTCATCAAGTAAATCACTTTGCTGTGCTTCACTATCTATATTTGCCTCGTCGCCTTTTTCGCTATTTTGCAGGCTCTCATCAACGCTTAAAAATTGCGCTTGCTCGTTAGCATGCTCACCTTGGTCAGCATTTACCGATGCAGTTAGCCCATACGCTACAGCAGCAGAGGTCATTACCACCAACATAGAAATACTCACAATACGACGCCAGTGCCACTCATAACTAACCGTAGGCACATTATTTTGTGGTTCGCGTTTAACATTTGCTTTAATTACTATTTTTTGACTCATATTGACCTCAGCGGCTCCAAAATTAGCTTAAACGGGCAATTAACCATTGGCGAATAGCTTGCAATTCTTCTGCGCAAACCTGGTGAGCCATTGGGTAATCTTGCCAGCTTACATCCATGTTATGTGCTGTTAATACTTCATACGCACTTCTTCCCGCACTATGCGGCACTACGTTATCTTGACTACCATGCGCCATAAATACGTTTAAATCGGTATGTTTTGCTTCGTCTGCAAATTTTTGAGGCACACACATATAAGTAGAAAGCGCCATAACACCACCTAGTTTGTGCTCAAAACGTGGCGCTAAATGTAGCGACACTACGCCGCCTTGCGAAAAACCAGCCAAAATAATTTTATGAGCAGGTATGCCGTTAGCCATTTCTTGATTAATAAGCGCTTGAACTTTCTCAGCTGAATCTCTTACGCCTTGCTCATCGGCACGCTTATCTAATTCTATAGATTTAATATCGTACCAAGAACGCATTTCCATGCCACCATTTATGGTGACCGGTTGCACTGGTGCATGTGGAAATACAAATCGTATACCTAGCTCACTGGGTAAATTAAGCTGCGGTGCTACAGGCGCAAAACCATCGCCTGAATCACCTAAACCATGTAACCAAATTACCGTTGCTTTGTGTTCTGATTGCGCCGGATATTCTACAAATTCTAAACTCATAGTGATGATTGCCACTTAATCTCTTGGCCTGCTTGGCGAGTAGATGCTTGATTCATAAACTCCCAAAACTCAGCGCCAGAACGGTTATCAATCCATTGGCCGTCGCGCATTTCAAAGTGGTGACCATTAAATTTAGTTGCCACCCATACTTGATGTAAAGGCGCTTGTTTATTAATTACAATTTTACTTTTATCAGCAAATATAATTTCTAAAATACCTTGCGCCGACTCATAATCTAAATCAGCTTCGCAATCATCAACTTGCTCTTCAATTGTGAACATAAGAGCTTCGGCTAATTGGTGATATTCGTGTTCAGTCATTGTAATTTTCCTTTGCAGGCGAGCCGCCTAATATTGGGTACATTTCAGCTTATAATTAGCTTTAAAAGTGTGCAGCTAGTGTAACAGGAATAAAATCATCCGCGAATAGCTGCATTTTTTAGATATTCTGTTACTCTGCGATTATAAAGCCAGCAACCATATTAATCTAATGAAAGCGACACATACCTTACAATTAAAAAAACTATTAATGAGCACTGTACTGCTAAGCGCATTAGCTGGTTGCGGTCAAAGTGGCCCTCTTTATTTACCAGAGCAACAAGCTGATCAAAATCAACCTCAAGAAACAGTTAAACCAGTAACTATTTCAGAGCAAAACAACACGCAGCAAAGTCAGGAGCAATAAATGGATTATTTTAACTACCAAAACAACCAATTATTTGCCGAAGACGTAAGTGTGGCAGCTATTGCTCAGCAATATGGTACACCTTGCTATGTGTACTCTCGCGCTACTTTTGAACGTCATTACTTAGCGTTTGCTAATGCCACTAAAAATCATAAAAGCTTGGTGTGCTACGCCGTTAAAGCAAACTCTAATATTGCCGTACTTAATATATTAGCGCGCCTTGGTTCAGGTTTCGATATTGTATCGAAGGGTGAACTTGCACGTGTAATTAAAGCAGGTGGCGACGCCTCTAAAGTCGTTTTTTCGGGCGTGGCTAAAACAGCCGACGAAATAGCGTATGCGCTAAAACTAGGCATTAAATGTTTTAATGTTGAGTCGGCCTCTGAGCTTGAGCGTATTTCTGAGGTTGCTTGCGAGTTAAATTTAGAAGCGCCTATTTCTATTCGTGTTAACCCTGATATAGACGCAAAAACGCATCCGTATATTTCTACCGGTTTAAAAGAAAATAAATTTGGCATTGATATTCAAACAGCAGTGAGTGTTTATCAGCATGCAGCGTCTTTACCGGGTTTAAAAATTACCGGTGTTGATTGCCACATAGGTTCGCAACTAACAGAAGTAAGACCCTTTTTAGAAGCGTTAGATAAATTAATGGCGCTAATTGATGAGCTAAAAGCTTGCGGTATTGAGCTTACGCATTTAGATATTGGTGGAGGGTTAGGAGTACCGTATAACAACGAGCAACCGCCACACCCAAGTGAATACGCAGCACAAGTGACTGAACGTTTAGCTAATTACAAACACCTTGAACTTATTTTCGAGCCTGGGCGTGCTATAGCTGCCAATGCCGGCATTTTAGTAACCCAAGTTGAATTTATTAAACAAAATCAAGAGAAGTCTTTTGCTATTGTAGATGCGGGTATGAACGACATGCTACGCCCTTCGCTTTATCAGGCATGGCAAAAAATCATTCCGGTTTCAGTGCGAAACGATGACACGCCAAAACATAACTTTGATATTGTAGGCCCTGTATGTGAAACCGGTGACTTTTTAGGTAAAGACCGCGAACTTGCACTTAAACAGGGCGATTTACTAGCACAGCGTAGTGCTGGCGCATACGGTTTCACTATGAGCTCAAACTATAACTCTCGCCCTCGTGTTGCAGAAATAATGGTAGACGGACAGCAACACCACCTTATTCGCCAACGCGAAACGATTGAAAGCCTTTATCAAGGCGAGAAAATTTTACCATAAACGTTTTTGCCAACTCGCTGCTCTGTGGCATGATTAGCACAGAGCAAAACCGAATTAGAGCGCTATGTTAGTTAATTTTTCCAAAATGCACGGCTTAGGCAACGACTTTGTTGTAATTGATAACATTACACAAAATGTATTTTTGTCTCGCGATCAAATAAAAAAACTGGCTGATCGCCACTTTGGCATTGGCTTTGACCAATTGCTAATGGTAGAGGCGCCATACTCACCCGATCTCGACTTTCATTATCGTATATTTAATGCCGATGGTAGCGAAGTAGAACAGTGCGGAAATGGCGCACGCTGTTTTGCCCGTTTTGTGCGTATGAAAGGCTTAACCAACAAACATAAAATTAGCGTATCGACTAAATCGGGCAACTTAACGCTATACATAGAAAAAGATGGCCAAGTTACCGTAAATATGGGCCATCCTAACTTTGAGCCTGCAAAAATACCGCTTAAAGCCAGCAAACGTGAACTGACCTATATTATAAGAGCACAAGAGCACACTGTATTTAGTGGCGCAGTGTCTATGGGTAACCCGCACTGCGTATTAGAAGTTGATGATATAACGACCGCGCAAGTTGATGTACTTGGTCCACTGCTGGAAAACCATGAACGTTTTCCAAATCGTGCCAACATCGGCTTTATGCAAGTTGTATCGCAAGATCATATAAAGTTAAGAGTATGGGAACGCGGCGTTAGCGAAACCCTTGCTTGTGGCACTGGCGCATGTGCAGCGATGGTTATTGGCCATATTCAAAGCAAACTTAACACCACGGTACAAGTTGATTTACCTGGCGGTACATTGCAAGTGCGCTGGAGCGGCGAAGGCCACCCAGTACGCATGACCGGCCCAGCCGAGCATGTATTTGATGGACAAGTAGCATTATGAGCGAGCTAACTAAAGAGCAAGTTGCTGAGTATTTAGCTCATCACCCTGATTTTTTAATTGAGCAACCACAGCTGCTTGCAAAGCTTGAGCTACAGCAAAAAGAAAATGGCGCGACCTCTTTAGTTCATATACAGCAGCGCCAGCTACGTGAGCACAACACGCTGTTAAAAAATCAAATAGAGAGCATGAGTAAACATGCAACACAAAACGAGCTTGTATATAGATTATTTAGCCAGTGCCATAGTCAGCTTTGGAGCAATTACGACTTCGATACGCTTGCCAGTAACTTAACCAATATAATTTGTACAAGTCCAAATATAAGCAATTGTAAGTTAATTAAATATACAGCACAGTATGAGAGCCTTATTGAGCACCGCCTTACACATTCTACGCATTATTTAGGGCGCATTAATCAACAAGAGTGCGAGCTATTATTTAGCGATAAAACCCAATCGGCAGCTATTTATTTAATTGGTGATAGTAAAAAGCCAGTAGCTATTTTAGCCTTTGGTAGTAACGATGCTAACCACTTTGAACCCGCACAAGACAACCTCTTTGTACTGGATTTTGTACGTGCCCTGCAGCTAAGGCTGTTGGAACTTGCATGAACGAAAACCCCACGCCAAATATTAGCGATTTAAGCGATAACTGGCGTACGCCTATTAATTTATTTAGCGAATATTTAAAATACGAAAAGCAATATTCAGCGCACACTGTAAATCAGTATGTAAGCCAACTTGGCTTTGCAGCGCTTTATTTTAGTAAATTATGTGATGACTGGTTTGGCGTGCAAGGCGAGCATATTCGTCGCTACAGTATGGCGCTTCGTTCAAAGCAATTAAGCGGGCGAACAATTAGTTTAAAATTAAGCTGTATTCGTAGTTTGTATAAATTTTTGAAAGCCAAAAATATTGCACAGCAATCGCATTACCATAACCCTGCACAAGGAATTAAAGGGCCTAAGTTTTCAAAGCCACTTCCAAAAAATCTCGATGTAGATCAAATGGCAAGCCTGCTGGAAATAAATGACGACGATCCATTAGCCATAAGAGATAAAGCCATGATGGAACTAATGTATTCATCTGGGCTGCGCATTAGTGAGTTAGTTGGCGCTAACATGCAAGACATAAACACTAAAAACGGAGAGATTTTAGTACGTGGTAAAGGCAACAAAGAACGCTTAATTCCGGTTGGCAAAAAAGCATTAAATGCCCTGCAAAATTGGCTTACTATACGCGGCCAATTTGCAAAACCCGATGAAATAGCCGTGTTTTTAAGTAGTAAAAAAAACCGTATTTCGGTGCGTCAGGTTCGCCTTCGTATGCAAGAGTGGGGCATCAAACAAGGGATAAGCTCGCAGGTTCATCCACATAAATTACGCCATTCATTCGCTTCTCATATTTTAGAATCCTCTGGCGATTTACGTGCCGTACAAGAGCTATTAGGGCACAGTAGTTTGTCGGCTACACAAGTGTATACGCATTTGGATTTTCAGCATTTAGCCAAGGTGTACGACAACACCCATCCTCGTGCTAAAAAACAAACCGATTAGGAAATAACTATGATCCGATTTAATCGTGCTCTTCGCCCTTTTTCTGTTATGAGCTTTGATTTAGACGACACGCTGTACAACAACCACCCAATAATAAAAGCGGCGGTTAAAGCGCAGCAAGATTACTTAAGCGCACTGCCAAGCTACCTAGAGCAAGGCCCAAAATATTGGCAGCAATGTCGTAACGAAGCAGTATTACAATCACCTGAGCTTGCCGATAACGTGACCAAATGGCGCCAACATACACTGCGTTTAGCGCTTTCTAAATTAAATTTAAACGCCGATGATGTAGAGCACCATGCAAATGCAGCGTATAACGCTTTTGCTGACGCACGTAGCAAAATAGTCGTCAGTGACGACGTACTAACACTACTTGATAATTTAGCTCAGCATTTTACGCTTGTTGCCATCACTAATGGTAATGTGGAAATAGAACGCTTTAATTTACACAATAAATTTTCGCTCGTGTTACAAGCGGGCATGCACGGTAAAGCAAAGCCTCATAAAACATTATTTGATAAAGCCGCGACGCATTTAGATATTCCTAAAAGTGAAATTTTACATATTGGCGATAGTCTAGATACCGACGTACAAGGTGCTAATAATGCTGGCTGCCAATCGGTATGGCTAAACGATCAAGGCGCTACCTATACCTATAAAGGACTTGCCGATGTTGAAATTGCGAATATTCATGCCTTAGCACATTTTATTAAATAACCTAAAATACAACGACGAGATTGCAATGAGCCATTATACCAAGCTAATAACCTTACTATTAATTGGCTCACTTAGCCTCAATGCTTACCTGCTATGGCCAGAACAAGTAGCGGTTGTTGGCAAACAAGAAATCCAAAAAACCTCTGCAAGACCAATTAAAGCGCCTAATAATGAGCTGCTTACTGAGGCTAAACAACAATTTGAGCAACACCAATTTGATGAGGCGTTTAATAATTACCAGCAACTAAAGCAACGCTCCCCAGCCCTTGCTCGCACACTCTACTCTTCGTGGGTTTTGCAATTAAAAACGTGGCTAAATACTAACTTATTTCTTAGCGAGCCATTGTTAAACACACTATTAGATCAAGACCCTTACAATACAGAGCTACTTACATTGCAGGTCGATTACTTAATAAATAGTGGGCAAATACAAAATGCAATTATTGCTTTATTTGAACTATACCCGTTGTTAAATGAGCAACAGCAAAGCACTGCAAATGTGCGGTTGGAAAATTTGACTAAAAACGAGCTTCATAGTTTAAGTGAGCAGCAAAATTGGCAAGCAATTATCGAACAAACCCAAATTTGGCTCGATTATCAAAACGACAATAGTCATTTTTTATACGCACTGGCTTATGCCTATTACCAGCAAAATGACTTTATAAGCGCATTAACCACTCTTGAGCGAATGCCACGTAATAACCCTCTTAAAACAGACGTAAATACACTAAAAACACTAATTAATAAAGCTCAATCGCAAGATGACTTTATTACCCTTACCCCTTACGGCGCACATTATTTAATTAGTAGCGAGCTAAATAACTCACTGCAAAGCGAACTAATGATAGATACTGGTGCAAGCATTACTTCTCTTTCGAGTGATGTGCTTAGCCAACTCTCACCAAGACCACTTTATTTAGGCGATGTAACCGTAAACACGGCAAATGGGCAAATTAAAGTTAAGCGTTATCAAATTGAGTCGTTTAAAGTGGGGATGCAAATTATTTACGGTTTTGAAGTGCTCAGTATCGAAAATACCCGCGGCCAAGGTTTGTTAGGGATGAACTTTTTATCGCAATTTAAGTTTAATATAAATCAACAAACAAATGAGTTAGAGTTGAGTACTAAATAAACAAAAATAATAAAAGGAAGTTTATGCGTACTCTACTATTTACACTACTTTGTTTTTGGCAATGTAGTGCTCTGGCAACAAGTTATTTTGTAAAAGACAAAAGCTGTGAGGCTATTTCAGAGCAACTTACAATTAAGACTCAAATGTCATTATTTCAGTTAGATAGTGAAGTTAAAGCACAGCAAAACTTGAGAACCGAAGCTTTATTTGAGTACAAAAAAATTAAAAATTCGTTAGCTGCTAACTCTCAAATCTACGTTAAAGAAAGGTTCGTAATGAATAGGGACGTTAACCAAGAATCGACCTCTTCTAACTCAATTAAAAAACGTTTATTTTATACCGCTCACTTCACACCTTCCAAAAATTGCAATGAAAACCAAGCAATGTCTGAAGCTACTTTTATTGCAGGAGAACATACCTTCAGAATTTTGAAATCAAAAGAAAAAAAGATAATAATTCTTTCAAATAGTGATGACCGACCTGCATTCAAAAAATTTGATAGTAAGTTAATTACATCAAAGCACTTTTTTGACACCAAATTTGGGCAAAGCACACAAGAAGTAACTCAGCTGCTGGGGTTACACAGCCTTGAACTAAAAAATGAAAGCAAAAGAATACGTGTATATGGTAGGCATCATGCTTTTCACTTTGTTAATAATCAATTAGTAGGCTATCAGTTCCATTTAAACTTATTACCCATGCAAATTAATAATGTGCTCACGCTGGAAAATAAAAAGCTTAAGATCAAACTTAGTAATAATGAGATTGTAGAAGCAGCCACTTCTATAACGCCTTTACAAATAACGGTATTAAAGAAAGAGTTTGCAGATGTTGAAACCGCATATTATAAGTCATCAGACACTGAAGTAGATCAAAGGCTAATAGGACTTTCTCATGGGCAGCTAATAGGCAAAATCGCATTCAATAAGCACTGCATTAAAAGCTTTATCGCCAAAAAAGATGGTAATATTGATAAAAATATAAACACATCATTAAAGCTAATCAGTTCATCTGAAGACAATATCAGTGTTACTCCATGCAGCGAATTCTTATATAAAAAGGCTGACTTTATTGCCAAGTTAAAACTTTTTGAACCTATCTCTACTAACAATATAAAACTCTCGGCATTAGCAAATTACTTTAAACAAGGACACAGTTGGAATTTTTCAGGTGTGAAATATAACGACCCTATTGCAAGCCTTGCTAAGTTAGGCGATTACGACGAGTTTTTTGACTCAGCAGAATTTACTTCTCAACACTGGGATGGTTATTTTTATATTTATGACGGAAAGCTTTTAAGTGCAGAGCTTACTAGCAACGATTACTAGTCCCTTATGTTATTTATATTAAAAGGATAAAAATGTTACTACTAGATTTTTTACAACAACTTACAGACAACCCTAAAAGCATTCAATTTACCGATACAATGGCGGTGATAGAAGCTAATTACGATTTTACTGCATGTGGATTTAATAACCACGGGTTACTTAGCTCAGCAAGTGAAAACAACGGTTCATGTAAAATTTTTGCGTTTGCTAAATTAAACGATTTAAGTAAACAAAATACGTTGGATTGCTTTGGTAAGTTTTACCGTGAAGACGTACTGCAAAACCCTAAGGGCGATGATCACATGAACATTCGCACGTTTATGTTAGCGCCGGAGGCAACGCCATTTTTGGGCGTTACCTTTGAAGGCAAGTCGCTAAAAGCAAAATAGTCAGCAAAAATTAAAGCGACTTTTCCATAAAGTAACGCGTCCCAGAGCGCGGATAATTATTAAGTTGATACTTAATACTATAACCGCGCTTTTCGTAAAATGGCTTAGCCTGAAAATCGAGTGTATCAAGCTGAGCGGTCGTTGCACCGAGTTCAACAGCTGATTGTTCAAGTGCCGTTAGTAACTTATCTGCAAGCCCTTGACCTCGCGCTACATCGCTACACCAAAGCCAACTAATCATCAGCCAATTTCCAAACACACACCCACTAATACCTGCAACAAGCTCACCTTGCTCATCAACAAATTTATAGCCTAATGGCACTCTTTGCGCATCAAAATGTTGCGCGTTAAACTCAACTATTTTACTACGCAGTGCTGAGTTTAATGCATCGCTGTGATCGGCTTGTAATTGGTACATGCAATGCCCTTAAAGGAGCAGATACTAGCAAACTAGCTCTATCAAAACAGGTTATTTTTTCCATAAGGTACTTCGAGCAAATTACTTGTTGTTTTTTCGGGTTGGCCACACATTTCATCGTAGGCACTGGTATGGCGCAGTACCATTTCGGCATAGGCTATTTTTTCAAATCGTTTTTGAATATGCAACGGGCTGAGCGCTTTTACAAACTCGCCATTTTCTTCGGTAATGTAATACTCTACGTTATTTATAATGACAGACACCTGATAGAGCGCCATTTCAAGTGAGTGCGCCACCACTTTTTGTAATGGTTCGTGTTTTTTTAGCTCAGAAAATTTCATACCCATAGCAATTGCCTTTAAATAAAAAGTAACTTTATAGATACGCACCTTTGCTATAATCGCGATCAAATTATTACATCACTACCTTTTAAAGCTTATGAGCAATAAAATTCGACTCGCTAAATACATTGCTCACGCTGGTGTGTGCTCACGAAAACAGGCATCGCGCTTAATAGATGAAGGAGTAGTAACGGTAAATAATCGCCCTGCTAATCATATTGATCACGTTGATGAGCAAGACTTAGTAATAGTTAATGACCAAGCAGTTAAAGGTGCGGCCGATTTAGTTTATTTTGCCTACCACAAACCAGTAGGTATTGACTGCAAATTAAATAAAGATGACCCTACGAGCCTTATTCACCACTTACCTACACTTACCCGTATTTACCCCATTGGCCGATTAGATAAAGACTCTCGGGGCTTACTTATTTTGACCAACGATGGTGATTTTTGTAATCAACTTATTCACCCTGACTTCCACCAGCCCAAACGTTATTTAGTCACGGTAAATAAACCTATTAATAATGAATTTTGTGAAAAAATGGCCGCTGGCGTACCTGTTGATAAGCAAGTAACCTTGCCTTGTGAAGTAACTAAAATAACTGACAACCAATTTAGTATTATTCTAAAACAAGGGCTTAACAGGCAAATACGCAAAATGACGCATTACTGCGGCTTTAAAGTAATTGATTTATTTAGAGTGCAATTTAGCGATCTTGCTCTTTCAAAACTAAACCTCCCTGAAAACCACTACATACAAATTAGTAAAACTGATATTTCAAAAATCTAACCTTCGTTTAAATAGCGCACAAAAAAGTTAAAAAATAACCTTGCAAAAATAGATTACAGGTGTAGTCTTGAATTAAAGATTACATTTGTAGGCAACAAAATGATTGAGTTATCAAAAGCAGAATTCGAAGTACTTGACGCACTTTGGATTAATTACCCAGCAACCGCCAGCCAAATTATTGAGCGCTTAAGCGGTGATAAGCAATGGCACGGAAAAACCATTAAAACCTTACTGAGTCGATTAGTTAAAAAAGGCGCACTGTCTTTTGAAAAAGACGGTCGCCAATATATTTATACTCCCTGTATGGAGCGCGCAGACTACACCCTAAAAGAGAGCCAAAACTTTATTGAGCGCTTTTTTAGTGGCCGCATAGCGCCGCTGGTAAGCGGTTTTGCTAAATCGGAGCAGCTTTCTCAGCAAGATATAAATGAGCTTAAAAAAGTCATTGATGACTGGGAAAAAAACCAAAAGTAAGGGATTAACATGGTTACTCAAACTGGGTTTAATTGGTTAATTGAGCAACAACTACTATTAAGTATTTTGTTTTGTGGATTTATTTTACTCGAGCGATTTGGTTTAAAAACCCTTGGCGCGCGGTTTGTATACAAGTTAGCGTGGTTACTGCCTACGGCATTAGTTATTGCTAATTTACCTAATGCGATAAAACCACTGCAAAATAGCAATATTAGCCATTACTTAATTACCCCTAACCAGCCTTTTACACATGAAATGGGTATTAGCTGGGCACTCATGTATGTACTTATTACTGCGGGGTTATTAATAGCCAGCTTTATTACACATACTCGTTTTGTTAAAAGCCTGCAGCTAACTAAACTAACACACTTTAACCATACACTTACTACAAGTGCTAAAACTTATATCAGCCAACATGTAGCCACGCCAATGGTGGTCGGTATTTTAAACAACAAGCTAGTGTTACCTAGTAATTATAATACCCAGTTTGATAAAGCTACATTAGCGCTTATTTTAGAACACGAAAACGTACACATTAAACGCAAAGACAATTTAACAAACGCACTCATATTACTGCCTACTATTTTGTTGTGGTTTAATCCACTTGCTTGGATGGCTTACGCAAGCTGTAGACGCTTGCAAGAGCTGACTTGTGATGAACGGGTACTTGCTAATAAAACCACACATCAACACATTTTATACAGCAAAGCCTTAGTTAACTGCGCAGCAGCAACGCCCGCAGGCCTAATGGCTTATTCACACTACGGAGATAAAAAGACCATGTTACAAAGACTTACTAATATAAAGCACAGTGGCAGCAACTCTCGCTTTGCCAAAGGTGGCTTACTGCTAATAGCAGCAAGCATGCTTAGCGGTTTAGCCATTGCAAAACAGCCCCAAGCTGAAATAACGAAAGAGGATCATATTTCACCAACAATACGTATTGAACCTGTCTACCCTGCCCAAGCAGCTAAGCAAGGCATTAGCGGCTCGGTTGTATTAAAATACGATATTACCGCCAATGGCAGAACAAAAAACATTAGTGTCATTCAATCTAAGCCGTCAGACGTTTTTGATAAATCAGCGAAGGAAGCCTTGGCAAAGTGGGAATATAAAATGTCTGAGGCAGGCTTTAATGATGTACTCATACAGTTAGATTTTGCTATAAACAGCGAGGTTGCTAATACCGATTTAATCGAGCGAATTAAAGTATCGCATTAATACTATTTAGTTATGCAAGAGCACAAAGCAAGCGCCCTTTTAGGCCGCTTGCTTTGTGGTTTTAACAATAAAATTAGATACTCACTACAATCATGGCAATGGCAGTACCTAAACCAATAAACCACACGAGCGAACGTATAATATCTAGGTTCAACCAATAAAAAATACAATACAAAGTGCGCGAGACTATATGAGTAACCGCCAAGGTTTCGGTTACCGCATTCACCGAATTAGTACCCAATACCACCGCAGTAGCAACGCCAAACACAGCAAGCGATTCAAAACAATTTTGATGAGCAGCGAGCGTCCGAGCACCAAAGCCCGTTAATTTTGCTTGTTGGGAACGTGGGTGTTTATTGTCATATTGCCCAAGTTTTGCCATCGCAACCGCCACTGGTACTTTTGCAAAATAAGGCATTAACACTGCTAATAATGCGCATACAATTAACGTCGTCATAATTTATTCTCTTATTATAAAACCTGATTATTTAACCAATACATATAACATACACGCATAAAAAAAGCCGCCCGAACGTTTTATGACATACGCTGGCGGCTAAACAATAGCATCACACTTACTATAACGAAGTTTACTCATAAAACAGTGCGGCATAATGTCGCAGATGATGAATATTCACTATCACCCTTAATACATCGCATTAATCACTAAAGATTGTTAACTTAAAGGCCTTATTTTTTATCGACGAACACCATGACTTGGATATTTTTCACATTTTTAGCCGCCTTTATGCAAGCTTGGCGTAATGCGCTGCAAAGTAAATTAAGCGCACATGTAAGTGTGGCTGGCGTTACCCTTTCGCGTTTTATTTTAGCAGGCCCTATCGCTGCAGTTTATTTGTATGGTTTGTATCAATATCAAAATACAGCCATGCCTACCTTTAATAATGCCTTTTGGGGTTTTATTATTGGCGCAAGTGTTATGCAAATACTTGCGACAAGCTTAATGGTAAAGCTATTTAAAATGAATAATTACGCCGTAGGTGCAGGGCTTGCTAAAAGTGAGGCGTTAGTCGCAGCTATTTTAGGGGTATTATTTTTTGGCTCTGCGCTTAGTTTATTTGGTTGGCTGGGCGTATTTTTAGGCGCCATAGCAGTGCTTTTACTTAGCGGTATAACCAGCGTGAAACACTTTGATGCTAAAACAGCATTACTTGGCCTTGCCTGCGGTACTAGCTTTGCTCTTACATCACTTTGGGTTCGTGAAGCGAGTTTAAATTCAGGGTTATTATTTCCGCACTCAGCGGCGTGGGTTTTACTGTTTGTAATAAGCTTACAAACACTTATATTACTTGGCTATTTATTACTAAAAGAGCCATATACTCTTAGTAAACTTTGGCAATATAAAGGCACCACAACTGCAATTAGTATTTTTAGCTGTGTAGGCTCTATTGGCTGGTTTAGTGCAATGAGTTTACAGCACGTGGCGTATGTTAAAACGCTTGGGCAGGTTGAAGTATTTTTTACGATGCTAATTGCTGTACTTTGGCTAAAACAACCGCTTAAAAAGCAAGACACCGCAGGCTTAACCCTCATAGCCATTGCCGCAATTTTAGTGATGCTGCCGAGTTAATACAGCATAAAAAAGCGCAGGCTTTTAAACCTGCGCTGCTATAAAGCTACTTATAACTTTAACGTTCATTTTAAGCGCTTATTTTTAGCGTTATCACACCGCAAATAATCATGAGTACACCCGCAATACGGCCAAACGTGGCTGCATCACCGTAAAATAATATACCCACTAAAAACGTACCCGCAGCACCTATTCCGGTCCATACCGCGTAGGAAGTGCCCATTGATATTTGCTTTTGTGCAAGCCACAACATAAAGCCACTGGCTGTTAAAAATGCCACAGCCATTGCAATACCCTGCCAGCGAGTGTCGGGTTGTTGTGAAATTTTTAAGCCAATTGGCCAGCCTATTTCAAGCAGGCCAGCAATGACTAAATAAACCCATGCCATTAAACATCTCTCTTTTTCAAAATTACGTCGTATAAGTCTTCACGGCGGTCTTTTAAATTGCGCACCGTACCTTCGCTATGAAGAATTTTTAGCTTATCCATATCAAGGTCGCTAAATAATAACATTTCGGTATTAGGTGTGGCTTCGTTGAGTGTTGCATCGTGCGGGAACGAAAAATCAGATGGCGTTAGCACAGCTGATTGCGAGTACTGTACGTCTAGGCTTTCTACCTCGGGTAAGTTACCTACTGAGCCTGCAATAACCACATAACATTCGTTTTCTATTGCACGCGCTTGTGCACAGTGGCGCACACGTAAATAACTATTTTTAGTATCGGTCCAAAACGGCACAAAGAGTATATCAAGCCCCTGTTTGGCTAATATTCGCGAAAGCTCAGGGAACTCTACATCGTAACAAATTTGAATGCCTACACGTCCAGCATCGGTGTCAAACACGGCAATTTTATCACCGCCTTGAATAACCCAATCATTTTGCTCGTGAGGGGTTATGTGTATTTTTCGTTGTTCATCTATTTTACCGCTACGATGGCATAAGTAACTGACGTTATAAATTTTATCGTCTTCGGCAAGTGGCATAGAGCCGGTAATAATATTGGCGTTGTACTCAATTGCCATACGCGACATAGCATTTTTAAATGTTTCGGTATATTCCGCTAAATAACGAATAGCTTCGGTTTGATTGCTTTGCTCTGTGAGTCCCATTAATGGCGCATTAAAAAACTCTGGGAATAATATAAAATCACTCTGGTAGTCAGATACCGTATCCACAAAGTATTCAACTTGCTTAAGTAGCTCTTCGACCGACTCAACACAGCGCATTTGCCATTGTACTGCACCTACACGCACTATCGACTTAGTCGATTCAAGCACGGTGTCGGTTGGCTCGTACATAATATTATTCCACTCAAGTAACGTGGCGTAACCTACCGATTCTTGATCCTCTGGCAAATACTTTTTAAGTAATCTTTTTACCTGAAAGTCGTTAGAAAGCTGAAAGCTTAAAATTGGGTCGTAAAGCTCTTTTTGGTCTACCTTTTCAATGTATTCCATTGGTGTCATTTCGCTGCTGTGATTGAAATAACATGGAATACGACCACCCGCTAAAATAGCGCGCAAGTTATATTGGCGGCACAATTCTTTACGGGCATCATAAAGACGACGCCCTAAACGCATGCCTCGGTGAGTATCGCTAATGGCAACATCTAAACCGTATAAGGCATCGCCTGCAGCATCGCTAAATACGCGATCATGCCCGTC
Organism: Pseudoalteromonas sp. MMG006; assembly: GCF_018101025.1. Lineage (NCBI taxonomy): Bacteria > Pseudomonadati > Pseudomonadota > Gammaproteobacteria > Alteromonadales > Pseudoalteromonadaceae > Pseudoalteromonas > Pseudoalteromonas sp. MMG006. The sequence continues at coordinate 69,363 of NZ_JAGJEJ010000012.1, read as the reverse complement.
GGCTATGTCTTCGTAGGTATGCGGGTTTGAAAAGCGTGTGTAGTCTACTTGCACACTCAGTGCTAAGCCCACCAGCACGCCGTCATCGACTATACCTATTTGCCCTTCGGGAAACTGATCTATGAGTCTAAAAATGGTATGACTTGGCCATGCGCCACCTAAGTCGGGGTAAGCCTGATCCATCAATGTTTTAATTTGTGGATACTGCTCTTTTGTTAAGTTACAAATTTCTAGGTGGGTTTTTTCTGCCGACATACACAACTCCTTTGGGCATAAGAAAATAAAAGCCGAATGTACGAAAATACATTCAGCTTTGTATCATGTTTTTTACGTTACGCGAACTACTTTAAACTGCGATAAAAAAGTGTAGTCACTTTCTCCTTTGGCAGCCAGCCTGCGTACTTAAGATTAAGCGTAGCCAGCGGATCGGCTTTTAGTACTTGCTCTAGGCTTGCATTGTTTTGCATTGAACTTAGTATTAAGTCTTTAGCCTTTTGAACTAGTTTAGCATACGTTTCCAGCCCTGAACGGTCACTTACCGGCCCATGCCCGGGTATCACTATAGTGCGCTCGTCTATTTGTTTAATAACATCATCTACGGCCGCAAGTATACCGTCGACACTGCCGCCGCTATCTACATCAACAAACGGCAAGCTGCCAAAGTTAAAATAAATGTCGCCCATGTGCACTATGTTATCGTTATTAAAAAATATAACCGAGTCACCATCGGTATGTGCATGCGCATAATGCACTACATGTGCGTGTTCGTTATTAAAATGCAGTTTTAAATCGTGGCCAAAACTAATGCGTGGCAGGTAATCTGAGTTTGCACCATGCTTTTCTTCTAATCGCTTATGAACGTTGTCATGCGCAATGACATGCGCGCCGGCTTTGGCAAAGTTTTCGTTACCGCCAGTGTGGTCGCCATGATGATGCGTATTAATTACAAACTCCGCGCTACCGGGTTTTAAATCACTAATGGTTTTTTTAATGTCGTCTGAGAGCTTAGCAAATTGGTCATCAATAATATAAATACCATCGTCCCCAACACTTGCTGCAATGTTACCGCCTTGACCAAATAATACGTATACGTGGTCACTTAACTTTTCAGCGGTAACTGGGCTTTCATCTGCATGCGCAGTACTACTGAATAATAAGCCTGTAATTAATACGGGTAGTATTTTTTTCATTGTTGTTTTCCTGTTTATTTTTAATTATCACAGCCCATATAGAACGTGCTTAGCGCTCATTTAGTTCATTTCACCGGTTCAATTACTATTTGATGCACTAATTCTTGTGGCAATAAAGGCGTGTGTTTACCCTCTACATAATCACTAAAGCCTGCACGATAAAACTCAGATAGCGGATGCCCCGATTGCCCACCTGGCACTGCCATAATGGCATTTTCTAAATGCCCAGGTTGGGCAATAAAGCGCTGCGACGCACCAAAGCTTTTACCTTGCACTGCAGGCATGTAGCTATCGCCGAACCCAGGCGCTATTGGCATATTTAAAAACTTAGCAAGTAGTGGTATTTGCTTAGCAAACGGGTGCTCAATAGTAAGCGCGTTTATTTTTCCCCACTGCCAATTTTGTAAGTTATCTCCATACTCAGCTTTAAGTGTTGTAATTGTGTGATTAAATGCCCCGGATAATTGCTCATTCCAATTTTTATACTCAGGATTTACCCATGAATCTGGCTTTGCCTTAATAAGCTGCCATATAGCGGGTTCTAGATCGCGCTTTACATATTTAAGGGTTCCGTTTTGCTTATTAAGCTTATTTTCTATGTTTGCAAAAGCAGTATTTATTAATGCACTTCTATAGCGCTTAACTAAGGTATAACCTACAGAGCTTGCACATGCGCACTGTTGCCAGTTTTCAAGCTCGCTAATGTATTGCTTATTTTTGCTTTTATCTTTTTTAAGCTGATTAAGCAGTAATGTATGCCAAGGCATTAAAAAACGGGCTTGGTTATCAAGCTGTAGCGCGTAAAAATCGCTCTCAGCAAAAGTTTGCTTTTCAAATAACCTATCGCGTATTTGGCTTGAACGTGCCCCTAATGCATAACCACCATTACCAAAACGTGCGTTATCAGTAGCCGATACAACACGTGAGTTACCCGTCCATAACCGCCCGCTTTGCGGGTTTTTAACAAATGGGCGCTCATTTTCATTTTTCTCAAAAAGTGCAGAATATTCGTTTGCGTTTACACTTAACTCGCTTGGCGTTTTACGTGCAGGTATACCGCCCATATGTTGCCACGCGGCACTACCTTTACTATCAACCACCATCAAGTTTTGCACCGGAATACCCACATTGATCGCTATTGCTAATGCATCATCAACCGTATTTGCTTGTTCAAGTTTTACTAATTCCATATTAACCGCGTAAGGCTTATGCGCAGCCCAGCTAAGTGCATAAGGCTTTTTATTAATGTATTTTACTGGGCCATATTCGCTTAACGTTAATGGGTAGTTTTCAACTTCGCCATTGGGTAGTGCAATGGGTTCATCAACTTGCCATGTTTTACTGTCATCATTTAGCGCTATCCAATCAGCGGTATCTATGTAGCCATTAGTAAAGCCCCACGCAATTTTATTATTTGTGCCCACTACAATAGCGGGTGCGCCAGGCAGCGATACGCCTGTTATTTGAGGTTGCTTAGCATTTTGCATGTAATTAAGCTGCGCTCTGTACCAAATAACTGGCACTGCCATCGATAAATGCATATCGTCTGAGAGCATGGCTGCTCCCGTTTGAGTATGCGCACTGGTTACGGCCCAGTTATTACTGCCGCGCTCTTGGTTTGCTTGAATGTTTGTAACTGTGTGCTGTGCTTGCGCTGGAAGAGTAGGTATATCGCCTGTAAAAGGCGTAAGTTTACTGCCATCAAGCGCAGCTTGGTATTGGCTTGGTTGCGTTAAAAACTCAACCATTTTTTGCCCGTATGCTTGCTCAATCTGTATTAGCGCTTGGTCACGCTCAAACGTTGCACTTTGTAAATCAAGATACATGCTAAATATCACAAGCAGGCTGTCTTCACTTTGCCATGGTTTTTGCATCGCGCCTGTAAGTAAGTATTCAAAGCTTGGATAACCAACTTGGGCTAATCCTTCGTTAACGCCTTGTGCGTAGCTTTTTAATAATTGTTTATCGGCCTCTGGTAGGGTTTGTAAAATAGCGCGGCTGCGTTTGCGTAATTGATGAAAGCGCATTTTTTTATCAAGCCCAATGGCCGCTTTGCCAAATAGCTCACTTAGCTCACCTGCGGCGTTGCGCCTTAATAAATCCATTTGAAAAAATCGGTCTTGTCCGTGCGCATAACCTAATCCATAAGCGGCATCGTTTCTATTATTGGCATTAATGACAGCTTGACCTAGTGAGTCACGCGATATTTTAACGTTATCGCTCACATGATTACTTTGACCTTTGCCATCAAGTGTTGGCAGGCTTAAAGTCAGCACACCATATATTACCGCCGTGCTTGCAAGCGCTAAAATCACAATTAATAACAATAACCGTTTGATTACTTTAAACATCAGCCTTCCCTATAAAAATTTATACTACGCAGTATGAGCATATAATAAACAGAGTTTTATTAAATAATAATGTTCTTGCTCGCAAAGGGTGAAATAAACATCAAAATCCACGATAATAGGCATTCCACATTTTGTGCAGATCTAGTTGAGACTTATATGACTGAAAAAACATTTATCAAAGGTAAAGACCGCGACCTAGAATCGTCAATCTCTACCATGCAAAACAAGCTAAAAGCACTAAACATCAATGTTGAAGAAGCGCTTTGGCTTAACCCTGTAGCTAACTGTTATTCAGTGCATATAAAAGACAGCGACTGCGGTGTAATGTTTACCAATGGCAAAGGCGCAACCGATAAAGCATCTATCGCTTCTGCGCTAGGTGAGTACTTTGAGCGTTTAAGCTGCAACTACTTTTTTGCCGACTTTTACCTAGGTGAAGAATTTGCCAATGGTGAGTTTACTCATTATCCAAATGAGAAATGGTTTAAAGTTGAAGGGAATGAAGTGCCAGAGGGCATTATGGATGAAAGCCTTTGGGATTACTTTGACCCAGAGCGCGAACTTAACGCATCACACCTTTTTGATTTTAACTCGGGTAATAACGAGCGCGGTATTTGTACACTGCCATACACGCGTCAGCGCGATAACAAAGACGTCTACATTCCAGTAAATGTAATTGGTAATATTTTTGTATCTAACGGCATGAGCGCAGGTAACACTAAGTTTGAAGCGCGCGTACAAGGTTTATCAGAAGTATTTGAACGCGCTATAAAAAACCGCATCATCGCTGAAGGGCTTTGTTTACCAATTGTGCCAGAGGACGTTGTTAAACAGTATCCTCAAATTCACGAAGCATGTGAAGAACTGCGCAGCCATGGTTTTCATTTACGTATTGCCGATGCATCATTAGGCGGTAAATACCCAGTAATGAGCGTAACGCTGATTAACCCTGTTGATGGTTCAGTGTTTGCTTCATTTGGTGCTCACCCTTCATTTGAAGTAGCCCTAGAACGTACCGTTACTGAATTACTGCAAGGTCGCCGCCTTGATCAGCTCGATGTTTTTCAACCTGCCACGTTTGACAACGACGAAGTCGCAACACCTGAGAACATTGAGCTGCACTTTATTGATTCAAGTGGTTTAATATCGCATGACTTTTTCCGTGCAAAGCCTGATTTTGACTTTGTACACTGGGACTTTAGCGGTACAACTGAAGAAGAATATAACTTCTGTACTGACCTAATACACAGCATGAACCACGATATCTATATCATGGATTACACGCACCTTAACGTGTATGCATGTCGAATTTTAGTACCGGGCATGTCAGATATTTACCCAGTAGATGAGCTTATTTGGCGCAACAACAACGAAGGCGCTAAATTCCGTGAAGCATTCCTATCGCTTGATCAGTACGATGCTGAGCAATGGATGGAGATTTACGACAATCTAGAAGAAGCAGGTCACAGCGATATTATTCGCGCGGCTGAATTTATTGGCTTAGCTACCGATGCCGATACACCTTGGCATACACTACGTATTGGTGAGCTTAAAGCGCACCTATGTTTAGCCGCAGGCAGCGAAGAAGCAATCGATTGGGTTGATTGGATACTGCACACAGGCCAAGTAAACGAAGAGGCCATGCGCCACTTCCGCTGCTTAAAAGCCATCCTTGAAATTAAATATGACGACGAGCGTGAATACGCCGACTACCAAGATGCACTTGGTTTAATGTTTGGCAGCGACAACGTAACACTTGCCATTGAGATTGCAGAAGGTCGTAAATTATTTAACGGTTTAACTTTCCCTGGTTTATCGCTTAACGGCTTTAAAAAGCATGCGGCGCTACTTGATGGTTACCGCAAGCTACATGTAGCTAAGCAAAACCACTGGGCACGAGACGTTGCCGATAGTTAATACTAATAGTTGAGCTAATAAAGCTAAACTACTAATTATAAAAATAAAATGGCGCTAATGTATTAGCGCCATTTTTATTTATGCAATAAATTAGCTATAGTTAAATTGCCTAAAATAAAAGCACGATGTAATTAATGTCACCACCAAAAAACAATAAAAATAAAGTTCACAACTTTAAGCGCACCTTTTGGTTATCACTTACTCTTACAGTATTAGTAAGCATTGTGCTTGATCGTATTAATTACAATCGCGTGAAAGATGCGCATCGACTACAAATCCTCTCTGAAGTAAGCACCTATCGTGCACAGCTTGAATCTATTTTGGTTTCTAATATTCAGCTAGTACGAGGTTTAGGTGTTGCTGTTGCAGCAGAGCCTGAGTTACAACAAACACGATTTGAACAAATTGCTGGGCCACTATTCAAAACCTCTAAGGAGCTTCGTAATATCGGTGGGGCTCCCAATATGATTATTCAAATGACGTACCCTTTAAAAGGTAACGAAAAAGCACTCGGCCTAAATTTTTTAGAAGCAAAAAACCAACGTGCCGATGCAATTAGGGCACGCGACACCAATACGATTGTCATGGCAGGCCCACTTAAGTTAATACAAGGCGATATTGCACTTATCGCACGCGTCCCTGTATATATACCACCTGAACATCGTTTTTGGGGATTGCTTTCTGTTGTTTTAGATATTGATAAAGTGTATGAAAACTCGGGTATCTATGAGCTTGAAAAAGAATATAACGTTGCCTTACAGGGCCGACACGGCCTTGGTAAAAAAGGTGAATTTTTTTACGGTGACCAAGATATTACACAACAAGAACCGCTTGAGTTTACTTTAAATTTTCAAGGCGGAACTTGGCAACTTTATGTTGCCCCAAAACGAGGTTGGAGCCCACCAAGCTCAGCTATATTGCCACTTCGCCTCGCCATCATAATCATATGTGGATTACTAACATGGGCATTTTTCTTCTTTTTAAAAATGCTTAACCGTCAGCAACAAAACGAAAAAATGCTTGAGGCTATGAGCGATCTTGCTCAAATAGGGGCATGGTCATTTAATTTAGATACCAAGCAAGTTTATTGGTCAGATATGACCAAAAAAATATTTAAATACCCACTCGATACGCAACCTGAATGGCCTAGTGATTTAGGTTACTTTAAAGCAGGCAAAAGCCGCGAAAAAGTAGCGATGCTAATTGAACGTGCAATAAAACAAGGGCAAAGCTATGAAGTTGAACTGGAAGTAATTAACGCTCAAGGCAAACCAATATGGGTCTTAGCCCATGGAGAGGTAGAGCAAAAAAATGGTCGAAGTATCCGTATTTTTGGCTCAATACAAAATATAGATACGCGTAAAAAGGTTGAAATCGAAAATAACCAAATTGCACTTCATAATGAAATTTTAGCTTCTTTAACGGTTAACAAGCTCATATTGAGTGGGCAGTTAAGCCAAGCAAAAGACGTAATCACTCAGGCAATTTGCCAAGCATTTGATGTAACACGTGCCAGCATTTGGTTTTTTAATGATGATAAAAGTCAATTAAGCCCTTTTGCGATACACAGCACTCTATCCTCGAGTGATAACAGCGACCCTATTTGGCTAAGAAAAAACACTAAAGATTTTTTTAACGCTATAGATCATCAAGCCGTGTTTAGCGCACCTGATGCACTTAATCACCCTATTCTAAAACCTTTGAGAGCACATTACTTAGACCCATTAAAGATTCAATCCATGTTAAGTGTGGTTATTCCAGGGGGAAGTGGTGCATTAGGCGTAGTATGTGCTGAACAATGTCAAAGCACTAAACTATGGACTCGTAATGAGGAGAGCTTTTTAATAGCCGTTGCGGCACTTATTGGTAGTCTACATTCAAGTCAAAAACGCATTGAAACAGAAGAGCAACTCGTTACAGCTAAAGATGCTGCAGTACAAGCAGTAGAAGCTAAAAGTGAATTTTTAGCGAGTATGAGTCACGAAATCCGTACCCCTATGAATGGTGTACTCGGTATGCTAAATATTATAAAGCAGACCCAACTTAATCAGCAGCAAGAGCACCACATAGAACTGGCGCAATCATCGGCTCAATCACTTTTAAATATAATTAATGATATTTTAGACTTTTCTAAAATTGAAGCCGGTAAATTAGATATTGAAAATGTACAATTTAACCTCCCCAGGCTACTAGGCGAAGTTGTTGAGTCGTTTGCATTAAAGGTAGAACAAAATAAAACTAAGCTTATTTTAGATGCAACTCAAATCACGGTAAGTGAAATAATTAGTGACCCAAATAGGTTACGCCAAATATTAAATAACCTAATCGGCAATGCCGTTAAATTTACTTTAAATGGCGAAATAATTGTAACTGCGCGCATTGAGGAAACCACAGATGCTTCGTTTTTGCAGTGCTCCGTAATTGATACAGGCATTGGCATAAAGCCTGAAAAACAAAATTCGTTATTTGACTCATTTACACAAGCTGATGCTTCAACTACTCGTCAGTTTGGCGGTACCGGACTTGGGCTGGCTATTGTTAAACAGCTTTGTGAACTCATGAATGGTGAAGTAAGCGTGACAAGTATGGTTGACGAAGGCAGTACATTTTCGTTCACCATACAAATACAACCTCGCCTGAGTAAAGAGCAAGATTTACCGAGTCACTTAATTAAAAACAAGCATATTTTAATTATTGATGAGTGCACGTTAAATGCTAATACAGCCCATAAACAACTTAATGTTTGGGGTGCAAAAGTAAAGTGCATTAACGACTACAGCCAAGTAACAGAGCACTTTAATAATCCAGACGTTAAGCTCAGTGCGGTTTTAGTTGATTACTACTTTTTTGAAAAAGCTCAGCAATCTCATATTACGTCCTTAAAAAACTTTATAAATCTGCATAACTGTAAATTGGTGATCATGGCACCTATGAGCTACTCCCAAGAAAGCTCAAAATTAGGTATGAACGTTGACTGCATGATTTTTAAACCATTAACGCCATCTGATTTATTTGACTCTCTTACCAACGATAAATTTATAGAGCAGCAACAGCGTCAAGCACAGCTACAGAACAAGTTAACAAAAGCACCTATAACCAGCTCAACAGAGCCTCAATTACTGCTTGTAGAAGACAACAAAATCAATCAAGTAGTTGCCTCTGCACTGTTAAAACAGGCAGGTGTTACTTTTGATATTGCAGAAAACGGTCTTGATGCAATAGTTAAACTTAATGCAAAACAAGGTAACCCATACACGCTTATTTTAATGGATTGCCAAATGCCTGAAATGGACGGCTATCAAGCAACAAGAGCTATTCGAGAAGGTGATGCAGGTAAGCATAATCAAGATATTACGATTATCGCTTTAACGGCTAATGCAATGCAGGGCGACAAAGAAAAATGCCTAGAAGCAGGCATGGACGACTATTTAAGTAAGCCACTTGATCTCGCTGCATTACAACCAAAACTTCAACAATGGCTTGGCACTCAATAAAGGTGTAAGCTAATTAAATAAGCTTACTAATTTGAGATTATTTATGCAGTTATCAGCAAATCAACAACGTATTCTTGGTTGCTTATTAGAAAAACAAAGCACCACACCTGAGCATTACCCGCTGTCTTTAAATGGGCTTACCAACGCGTGTAACCAAAAATCTAACCGAGATCCCGTTTTATCTCTCAGCGAAACCGACGTACAAGATGCCCTTGATGAATTAATTGAAATGCGTTTAGTTACGGTTGATGAAGGCCTTTCAGGGCGAGTAAACAAATATGATCATCGCTTTTGTAATACCGAATTTAGTAACTTACAATTCACCGAGCAACAACGTGCCATAGTGTGCTTATTGCTACTAAGGGGGGCACAAACCCCTGGCGAGTTAAGAACGCGCTGCACACGCCTAGCTGAATTTAATAATGTGAGTGAAGTTGAAAATGCACTTAAATTATTAGCCCAAGATGATTACGTCAGCAAGTTAGAACGAGAAGCAGGAAAGCGAGAAAGTCGCTATATTCACTTATTTGGCGATCAGAAAATAACGCAAGCTGTAACACCTACTCGGCTACCAAGCGAATCCGTTAGAAGCGATGAATTAAATGAACTGCTAACTGAAATAGATGAGTTAAAAGCAGAACTTCGTCAGATTAAAGCACATTTAGGGCTTTAATTACGCCTAACTAAATCACATAATATAATTAAGCTTAAAAACAAAATTATTTACCAACGAGGAGCTGGCCATGCGCGCCGAAATTATGGCTGAAATGAAAGTTCAGCCAAGTATTGATGTAAACGCTGAGATAACCCGCCGAGTTAACTTTATTAAAGCACGTTTAGTGGCCGCTCATAGTGTATCGCTAGTACTAGGTATAAGCGGTGGTGTTGACTCATCAACCTGCGGTCGCTTGTGCCAATTAGCGGTAGATGAATTAAATGCCGAGCAAAGTACCGACAAGTATCAATTTATTGCGGTGCGCTTACCTTATGGTATACAAGCCGATGAAGACGAAGCGCAAATGGCAGTCGATTTTATTAAGCCAAGCAAGCGTATGACAGTAAATGTACAGCCAGCAGCTGATGCACTGCACGACCAAGCAATCGCAGCTGTTGTAGGTAGCGGCGAAAACTTACCTGAACAAGCAAAAATCGACTTCATTAAAGGTAATGTAAAAGCACGCCAGCGCATGGTTGCTCAATACGAAATTGCTGGTTTTTGCCAAGGCTTAGTAGTGGGTACCGATCATAGTGCTGAAAACATAACTGGCTTTTACACCAAATTTGGTGATGGTGCCTGCGATTTAGCACCATTATTTGGTTTATCAAAACGCCAAGTACGTGCTCTTGCAACAGCATTGGGTGCGCCTGATTTACTCGTTACTAAAGCGCCTACCGCCGATTTAGAAAGCGACAGACCAGGCCTTACTGACGAGGAAGCGCTAGGGTTGAGCTATGAACAAATAGATGACTTTTTAGAAGGTAAAGAAGTCGCGGCAGACGTTGAACAAAAGCTTGTAGATATATACTTGCGCACACAACATAAGCGCCAAGCCATCCCTACTATTTACGACGATTTGTAAACAACGGTTAAAAGCAACTAGTGCAACTATGCATTAGTTGCTTTTTGATCGCGCTATAACTGTATTGCGTATATTGTTCCCAGTAAACGCATTCAATATTTTTAACTGCCCGCCATAGAGAATACTGCATTATATGACATCGCCTATTTTAATTACCGGCGCAGGCCAGCGCATTGGCCTCGCACTTGCCAAGCACTATTTAGCCCAAGGGCAAAGCGTTATTATTACTTATCGCACTCGTCACAAGGCTGTTGATTTATTAGAGCAACAAGGAGCTGTGTGTATTTTTGCTGACTTTAATAGCGATGCAGGCATTAGCGCATTTATAAATACACTTAAGACGCACACCAGTAGCTTGCGCGCTATGATTCATAACGCTTCAAGCTGGGACTGCGAAGCTAACAACCCAAACTTTGCCGAGCTGTTTGATAGCATGATGCGTATTCATGCTAAAACGCCTTATTTACTTAATTTAATGTGCGCTGATTTACTACTTAGCTATCAAGCAAGTAGTAACGTACCTGCAGATATTATTCACCTTACTGACTACGTTGTAGAAACTGGCAGCCCTAAACATTTAGCTTACGCCGCAAGTAAAGCGGCTTTAGATAACTTAACAAAATCGTTTAGTGCTAAATATGCGCCTAAAATAAAAGTGAACGCTGTTGCACCATCGCTCATTATTTTTAATGAGCATGACGATGAAGCGTATCGCAAAAAAACGCTTAAAAAGTCATTAATGGGTATTGAGCCCGGCTGCCAAGAAATTATTAACAGTATTGATTTATTACTGCAAAGCCACTACATAACAGGCCGCGCTTTACCTGTAGATGGCGGACGCCATTTAAAGTAAAACACACATTAAACTGAGAAACTTATGCACGACGAACTAAAACAAAGTTACCAAAATATTATTACTGCTGTAGGCGAAGATGCTAACCGTGAAGGCTTACTAGACACACCAAAACGCGCAGCAAAAGCGATGGAATATTTAACTAAAGGCTATCGTCAAACGCTTGATGAAATTACTAACAATGCGGTATTTACCTCTGATGCTGATGACATGGTGCTTGTGCAAGATATAGAGCTTTACTCTATGTGTGAACATCATTTATTGCCATTTATTGGTCGCTGCCATATTGCCTACATTCCAGATGGTAAGGTACTTGGTTTATCTAAGTTTGCGCGCATTGTTGATATGTTTGCTCGTCGCTTTCAGATTCAAGAACAGCTTACTCACCAAATAGCTAAAGCAGTGGAAGAAGTAACAGGTGCAAAAGGCGTGGGTGTTATTGTTGAAGCTAAACACATGTGTATGATGATGCGCGGTGTAGAAAAGCAAAATTCGAGTATGCGTACCTCTGTAATGCTAGGTAACTTTAGATCAGACTCTAAAACGCGTAACGAGTTTTTACAGCTTATTAAGGGTTAATTATGGCTAACGCAATTATAAACGTAACTAACTTACGCTTGCGTACATTTATTGGCTTTAACCCTGATGAACGTGAAAAAAAGCAAGACGTGGTCATCAACCTTGAGATTCACTACCCTGCTGACGATGCGTGTAAAACGGATGAAGTAGAGCAAGCACTTAACTATAAAGTGATTACCAAAGAGGTAATCAACTTAGTAGAGCAAGGGCACTTTTTACTACTTGAAAAGCTCGTTGCGGAGATACTTGCTGTTTGCCACAAACATCCAAGCGTGCATTATGCCAAAGCACGTGTAGATAAACCGCATGCACTGCGTTTTGCCGATTCGGTGTCACTTACGCTTGATTGGGTAAAATAACATTAAATTATTTTATTTATACCTATGGCCAGGGCAATAACCGCTAAGTAGCGTGCGCCTTTGCCAAGTGTAACTAATATTAAAAACACACTAAAACGTACTTTAAATATCCCACCAATCACGGTGAGCGGGTCGCCTACTATGGGGAGCCATGCAAACAACAAACTATACACACCGTATCTATTAAATTGATTTTGCGCATTTTCAAGCCCCTTGGCCGATACCGGAAACCACTTTTTATTTTTAAAGCGTAATACTTGCGTACCCAACCAATAATTTATACAACTGCCTAATACATTACCAAACGTGGCCGCTAACCATAATAACCATAGGTTTGCCTTTGCTTGAGTAATCATTGTTATTAAAACAACTTCAGAGGAGCTTGGTAATAAAGTGGCCGATATAAATGCACTAATAAATAAAGTTAAATACAGCATAATGCCCTTAGGCTAAACCTAAAAACCCAGCTTATAGCTGGGCTTGCAGAATAATAACTAAAGATTTATTTTATCAAATTTAAGCTAAACGGGTAGTTAAACTCCCTACCTTCATTGGCTTTAATACTTGCTAAAACAACCATAATAAAAGAAAAAATAGCCACTAAAGGTAACAAAACCAAGCCTATTACGGCAAATACTAGTAAAAAACATACAAAGTAAGCAATAGCCATAGTAATTTGAAAGTTAAGTGATTTTTTACCGTGTATATCTACAATTGGCATTTCATCTTTTTTAATAAGCCATATTACTAATGGCCCCAGTATAGAGCCGAACGGGATCACAAACCCAGCTACGGCACTTAAATGACAGAGCATAGCCCATGTTCTATCATCTTTATTGATTGGTTCAACCTGTTGATTTTCTTGCATTACGCTCTCCTTTTTATTTTATCTATACTGCCTTTTTATTCGCTATGTGTCTACAAATTAGCCTATATAAGGCTAAATATCACAACGCAAAATGCTGTGATAAAAAAGTGATAACTTCGTGAGAGTTTCTTGAGGTGGTTATTTAATACTTAACCTGAATCATCACTTACAGGAAATAACAATGAAAGCTTCAGCATTTACAATTGCAACCCTTCTAGCAGTAGCTAGCCAATCAACTATGGCAGCAGAGCTAGACGTTAAAATTACAAACCTTACAAAAGGCCTTTACTTTACGCCGGTACTAATTACAGCGCACGACAGCGAAGACAAATTATTCGAAGTAGCGACCGAAGCCTCTTCTGCATTGCAAGCAATGGCTGAAGGCGGCGATATTTCAGCACTTGTTACTCAGGCATCAGCATCAAGTAGCGATATTGCAGAAAACCCAGCAGCTGGCTTATTAGCCCCTGCGGCGTCAGCAACAGCAGAATTAACAACGACCGATGGCAACGAATACCTATCTGTAACCGCTATGCTACTTCCAACGAACGATGGCTTCGTAGGTCTTGATAGCTGGAAAGTTCCTACTGAAGCGGGTACTTATACTGTTTACCTAAATGGCTATGATGCAGGTACAGAAGCAAATAACGAGCTTGTTGTAGAAGGCTCTGGCGCACCGGGTGTTTTAGGTATTCCAGCAGCACCAGGTGCTGATGCAGGTACTGCGGGTACAGGTGTCACAATGGGCGATACAAATACGATGGTGCACATTCACCCTGGTAGTTTAGGCGATGACGACCTAGAAGGTGGTAATAGTGATTTAAGTAACACTGTACACAGATGGTTAAACCCAGTTGCAAAATTAACTGTGACGGTTAAATAGGAGAGTTAATTATGTCATCTCTTTCTAATTTCAAAAAAAGTGCGCTTGTTTTAATGTTAGCCGGCTCATTAGCTGCGTGTGGCGATAACGATAATAACGACCCTATTGAAGATCAAGAACCTGTCGTTGTTGTTGAGCCAGAACCAGTAGTTTATGAGTTTACTATTACCTTTAGTAACCTAACAGCCGGTCAGCCCCTATCGCCATTATCTGTTATTGCGTTTGATGATACCGCGCCATGGCAATTTGGTGAATCGGCTTCTGTCGGTTTAGAAATGATTGCAGAAAGCGGCGCTAATGAAGAATACCTTAGCGACGAAAATGCACTTGCTGCAGTATCAGCTGAAGGCGCCATTGGTCCTGGAGAAACAACCTCTGTAACTATCTCTGTAGATGCACAAGATGTTCTTAATTTATCTTTTGCTGCAATGCTTGGGAATACAAATGACGCTTTTACCGGTCTTAGTTCTGTAGATGTATCAGCATTGGAAGTAGGCAGTTCAATATCAAGAACAACCGCTGCTTACGATGCAGGTACGGAAGCAAATACAGAAACGGCTGACACTGTGCCTGGTCCCGCCGCTGGCGGCGAAGGATTTAACGAAATACGCGACGATATTGCCGATATGATCACAATGCATCCAGGTATTGTGTCTAATCAAGATGGCTTATCAACCTCAGCACTTGGTGCTGAACTGAAGTTTGATAACCCAGTATCAAAAATCGTGATCACTCGTACACAGTAAAACAGCTTGTAATGGGGAAGTGAGGTGACATGGACGTCCCCTTTTTACGAGGTTGATCATGCGACACGAAAAATTATTGGTAGTAGAAGACGACAGAGAAATAGGGCAATTAATCACAACACAGCTTGCTTCATTAAATTTGCACGTAGATCATGTTGTAAGCGCTGAACTCGCACTAAAAAAAATAGCAAAACAACCTTACGGGCTTATTTTACTTGATATCAACCTACCACAAATGGACGGGTTAAGCCTATGCCGTAAAATAAAAGAACATTACCCCACTATTTCAGTTATTTTACTGACAGCCCTTAGCAGCGATATGGACCGTGTAATTGGTCTTGAAATGGGCGCTGATGATTATATTTGTAAACCCTTTTTTGCACGCGAATTACAGGCCAGGGTAAAAACCCAACTACGCCACAGAGCACAACTACTTGCCATTCAAAATAACGATAATGACCCCACACACAATGAGCAAACACTAAACGTAGGATCGCTAAATATTGAATTTAGCTCACACCAAGTTTATTTGGACGAACAAGCCCTCAACCTAACCGCCACTGAATTTGATTTGCTTGTGTATTTTGCTCGCCATCCAAACCATGTTTTTAGTCGCCAGCAACTGCTCGATAAAGTGTGGGGGTATCAACACACCGGATACGAGCACACCGTTAACTCACATATAAATAGGCTACGCGCAAAGCTTGAGCAGCATCACCAAGCACCCATTATCGAAACAGTTTGGGGGGTTGGCTACAAACTCAACCCAAGCCAACTCACTTAAGAGCTTTAACAATGAAACTATCTTTATATAAAAAATTAGCAGTGTCGTTAGTTGTTATATTTTGCTTTATTTGCGCATTAGTTTACAGCTGGAGCAAACAACTGGAGCTCACCTCAAAACATCATGCTGAGCAAAACTTACATTTGGCGCTTGCCGAGCACTTAGTACAAGATAATCCACTAATAAAAGAAGGGGTGTACGACTACAAAGCACTCGAAAACCTTTTTCATACCTTAATGCTATTAGGCCCCGCATTTGAATTTTATTTTGTAGATGATAACGGCAAAATTCTTACTTACTCAGCAGAGCCTGGCAAAGTTAAACGTACTCATATTAATTTAGCACCCTTAAAAAAGCTGATTAATAACCCAGATGCAGCGCCAATTTATGGTGATAATCCACGAAATAAAGAGCAGCAAAAAATATTTTCAGTCGCCCCTGTGTTTAATAACGATAAGCTGCAAGGATACTTATATGTAATTATTGGGGGCGAAGCTTACGACACGTCTTTAAGCACCATTAAAAATAATGACAAGCTATGGCTAGCTGCTTTATGGCTTGGATCTGCACTTGCATTTTTACTCATTGCAATGCTTATTTTACTGCGTTTTTTTACCAATCCTATTCAACGATTGGCCCGTGATGTAAGTAATATTGAAGCCGCTAATTATAGCCTTACAGACACAAAGCTTAGTAACTACTCAACGCAAAAAAGTAACGAAGTACATAGTTTAGGGCGCAGTATTCAAGCTATGCTTACTCGTATTAATGAGCAATTTAAAGCACTAGAGCAAGGCGACAAGCAGCGCAAAGTTTTATTAACACATTTATCTCACGACTTACGTACCCCCCTTGCCTCACTGCAAGGTTTTTTAGAGGTATTAAATCAGTCAAAAGATAAGTTGAGCCCTCAAGAACAGCAAGAGTACTTACAGGTATCACTTAATAATTGCGGACAGCTTAAATTACTCATAGAGCAAATATTTGAACTTGCGCACTTAGAAAATGGCGAAATAAACATACATAAAGAAACATTTAATTTAGGTGAACTCATTTACGACTGCATTGCTAAGTTTAGTATTACCGCCGAAAAGAAAGGGCTTAACTTATCTGTAGAGCCTGCTATATGCGATTTCCCTGTAGTAGCAGATATAGCAAAATTAGAGCGAGTATTGAGTAACTTAATAGATAATGCCATTAGGCATACCCATCGTGGAGGCAACATTGGCATACATGTAAAACGCAGTGACGATAATCAACTATTTGTGCATGTATCAGATACTGGCGTAGGTATAAAAGAAGATGAGCTGAATGCTATTTTTGATCCCCATTATCAAGCAAGTAATTCTAATAAAGAGGGACGCCAGCAAGGTGGTTTAGGACTGGCTATTTGCAGAGGATTATTAAAGCTTATGGATAGCGAAATATACGTGCAAAGTGAAATTGGCAAAGGCACTATGTTTAGCTTTAATTTACCACAAAAAAAGGTGCTTTCTTAAAAAGCACCTTTTAATGAGTTTAATCTACTGGCGTTAAATAGAAGATCAATTACTTTTTAATACCCGCTAAATCAAGCATAAATGCATAGTTTAGCGCGGTATCTTCTAAGCGCTTAAAGCGGCCAGAAGCACCACCGTGCCCTGCTTCCATATCTATTTTAAACAGTAGCTTATTGTCATCTGTTTTGTAATCACGCAGCTTAGCAACCCATTTAGCTGGCTCGAAGTATTGAACTTGTGAGTCATGCAAACCGGTTGTAACTAACATATTTGGATATGCTTGTTTGGATACTTGGTCGTATGGCGAATACGAAAGCATATAGTCGTAATACTCTTTTTCATTTGGATTACCCCACTCTCCATACTCATTGGTAGTAAGTGGAATACTCGCATCAAGCATGGTGGTAACTACATCAACAAACGGTACAGCGGCAACCATGCCTTTATAAAGCTCAGGTGCTTGGTTTGCTACCGCGCCCATTAATAAGCCACCAGCACTGCCGCCGTAAGCAAATATTTCATCTTTAGCGCCATAACCTTGTGCAACTAATGATTTAGTTACATCAACAAAGTCGTTAAAGGTATTCTTTTTAGTGAGTAATTTGCCATCTTCATACCAAGGGCGGCCTAACATTTGCGAGCCACGTACATGGGCAATAGCATATACAAAACCACGGTCTAACAAACTTAAACGTGAGCTAGAAAAAGTAGGATCCATAGTGGCGCCATACGAGCCATAACCGTATTGCAGTAATGGGTTAGTGCCATCTTTTTTAAATGCATCTTTTCGGTAAACTAAGCTTACCGGAACTTTTATATCATCGCGAGCCGTTACAAAAATACGTTCAGACGCATAATTATCAGCATTAAAGTCACCTAATACAGTTTGCTGTTTAAGAAGCGTTTTATCACCCGTTTTAAGGTTAATATCGTAAGACGTACCTGGTGTAGTCATACTTGTGTAGTAAACACGTAATGTGTCACTGTCTATATCGTTGTTACCATAAGCTGCAATTGTATAAGCACTATCATTAAAACTAAGCGGCAGCTCTTTACCCGTTGTTAAATGACGAGCAATCAACTTAGACTGCCCCATTTCTCGCTCTTGATAAACTAGGTAGTCTTTAAATAAATCAATACCTTCTAATTTCACTTCTTCGCGTGGCGCTATCACTGTTTGCCAGTTGGCTTTATCATGCGCTTTATCAACGTCTACTTTCATAAGCTGGAAGTTAACGGCATTTAGATTAGTGACAATGTAATACGTATTACCTAACTTAGAAATGCTGTATTCAAGGTCTGCTTCTCGCTCAATAAAACGCTTAGGCATCGCATTTATATCGTCTGCGTTTAACACTGACATACCTGAAGCCGCAGTACTGCTGTGCCAAATATAAATTTCAGTGCCGTCTTTGCTTTTACTAATTCCAGTGTAATAACTGGTGTCAGTTTCTTCGTAAACTAGTTCATCATCGCTTTGAGGCGTACCTAGCGTATGGCGATAAACTTGATAGCCAAGTAAAGTTTGTAAATCTTTTTTTATATAATAGACCGTTTTATTATCGTTTGCCCAAATAACGCCACCATTCGTTCCCTCAAGTGTGTCTTCGAGCAACTTACCTGTGTTTAAGTCTTTTATTTTTATTGTGTAAACTCGTCGGCTAACAGTATCTTCCCCATAGGCCATTAAATTGCCATTAGTGCTTACAGATAAACCACTTACATTATAATAGTCATGGCCTTTAGCTAGCTCATTTACGTCTAAAATGACTTCTTGATCAGCACCGTTAAAGTCGCTACTACGAAGGTATGTTGCATACTCATTATCACCACGTGTTTGTGTTGAGTAAAAATAGTCCCCCCTTTTTACTGGTACTGAGTCATCATCTTTTTGAATACGCCCTTTTAGCTCTTCAAATAATTCACTTTGGAGTGTTTTAGTATGTGCAAGCATGGTATCTGTGTAGATATTTTCAGCCTCAAGGTAACTTATAACTTCTGGCGCTTTGCGCTCGTCATCACGTAGCCAGTAGTAATCATCAATACGCGTGTCGCCATGAATAGTCATTTCGTGAGGTACTTTTTTAGCGATAGGCGCCACTGCATTAACTGTTTTTGGTGCTTGCTGTGTTTGCATAGTATTGGTTGTTGAAGTATCGGTAGATGTACCTTGTGGTGCTTTGTCACACCCAGCTAAAACAGCTAGTGATAATGCGGCTAGTGTGAATGAAGAACGGAACATTTATAAATCTCAGTCGTTGTTATTATTGGTAATATTAAATATACCTAATTATAAAGCACGGTGTGATTTAGTTTGTGAAGCTATGTAAAAAGGGAGCCGAAGCTCCCTTTAAAATAACTAATTAGTTATTTAATTACTTTTGTTTACGACGACGCATAAATGCAAACGGCGCTACTAGCAATGTAAGCCAAGCTAGTGAACCAGACGAACCATTACTTTCAGGCTCTGTTGGTGTTACTGGCTGAGGATCTGCAATTGTATCGTTAACCACTATTGATACTGTTGTTTCTTCAGCGCTTGTACCTGATGCTTCACGCACTGTGTATGTAAAGCTATCTTCACCTGAGAACTGTGCATTTGGCGTGTAGTCGATAGTGCCATCTTCATTGATCGTTGTTGAACCATTTGCAGGTGCAGATACAACTTCAACAGTCGATGCTACAAGACTTCCCTTAACTCTTACACCCTTATGCGCAGAAAACTCCGCATTTTCTGTTTCTGATGAAGCCACCGCATCAAATACAAAGCGAGATTCAGCCATATCGTTAGCTAACACATTGATATTAACAGTTTGCTCTTCATCAACTTCCACTGAGTCTGCAGTCGTGTAATGGCTACGATCCTTTGCAAAAGCTTGGTACTGAATATCAACAGTTCCGCCTTTAATCTGTTCAACTAAGTAACCACCACCAATATCAGTTCCTGTAGGCACTGTGTCCAACATTGCACCTACATTCCCATCAGCTGATTCTACACCCGCAGAGAACGGAGTTGGTAAAGTAGGTACGTCAATGTAGTTAATACGAACTTCATCTGTTCCTTCGTTTAAGATTACTTGGAACGTGTACTTATCGCCAGTAGCGCTATTCCAAAGCTCAACATCATGCCACTCAACTACTACATAGCCACTCTCAAATTTAGCAACATAGATATCGCCGCCGCCAGTAGTACCGCCAGCTAAGTCGAAGTCAGCCCATAGTGGAGCAATTACACCACTTGGAGCTTCGGAATTTGGCATTGCTTGAGGAGCATATGAACCAGCTGTATTTATATCTGAGCCAACGGCTATAAAGCCATTATCTGAGATTGTAAATGCTGAGTACTCTTTACCATCAAAAATAAAGTCAGCTTCTACGGTAATCGTTATCTCATCACATCCATCAGGGCAAGATTGTGGTTCAAAACCTTCGTCTGCAAGTGAGAATGTACCTAAAAATTCATCGCTATTAATAGCAAATTCTTTCGGCCCAAGTGTACCAGTCCAAGTCAACTCTTTATTGTTTTCACTGAATGTTACTTCACCAGCACCATTAGTTACGTCAACTACAGGTTCAGCACCTGTCAGTAACTCTGCATTTTCATCCAGCTTCACATTTATTGATAGCTCGTCAGTAAATAGAGTGTTGTTAAATTGCACACCTACTTTAGCTGGAGTAGAGGAATTTAAAGAATCTGCATCTACTGTCGCACTGAATACACTGCTATTGGTCGCTTCGTTATCATAAATGGCAAACGGTAAATGCGCGACTTGTCCTGTCTCAGTATGAGTCCATACCACATGACCAAAGTTCCAGCCTTTGACATCATTAAACGTTGAATCAATATCAAGGTTAAACTCAGCTACATCAGTACTTGTTTCTGTACCTTCTGCATCTGCTGAAGTAGAACCATGCGCGCCAAGCATAACTGTGCTAGGAGAAACTGTAATTTCAGCGCCTTCCATATCGGTTACTACTTTTGCAGTCCACTCGCCAGCAACATCAGTCATATTTTGAACTGTGTTAGAGAAGCTACAAACGCTTAAACAACTCGGGTCAGCGTAAGAGCCGTGGTCAAATGTAAGTGCAGCATCTAATGCACTAGGCATATCCAGTCGGCCAGCACCTACATCGAAGGCATCAGCTTTAGTAACTAAATCTTCTTTATGTAAGCCATCCATTTTAGATGAGCTCATAAGTGCTGTTTTGATTTGTATCGCATTCCACTCTGGGTGAGCTTGTTTCATCAATGCTGCTGCACCGGCAACATGCGGGCTAGCCATACTTGTACCCGTAATCGCATTAAAGGTAATGCCATTTCCCTCATCTGGCGAGTACGCTGAAAGAATATCTGTACCTGGCGCCGCAATATCAGGTTTTAAGAAGCTAGGCTCGCCATTAGGTCCACGCGAGCTTGAAGAATTTACTGCATCAGTAAATTTCTCTTGAATCGTTCTTTTAACACTTGGATCGAGAGAAGCAATAATCGGCTCTTCAGCATCAGTTAAAAGATCAACTAAGCTTAAACCATCTTCTTTGCTCACCGATGAGGCTGGGATTGTAGCATCATCCATAGACATGCCCATTGCACCGCCTGCAACATTATTGTGGATAATTACCGCTGTTGCACCGGCTTTCTCTGCGTTTGCTGCTTTAGTTGAAAATGCACAGCTACCACGAGAAATTAGTGCTACAGAATCTGCAAACGATACGTCTTCAGCAAACTCTTCACACCCTTCAAAGTTATCAGGGGCAATCACTTGCGCAGAAATGATAGGCAATGAAATAGGATCAGTTAATAAACCATTACTTCCTTCTATGCTTAAATACGTTTCGCCAGCAACTTCAATTTGCTGAGAGAAAAAACGTCCAGTTTGCGTATTCGCGACTGTTAAGCCAGATTCTATACAACTAGGGCAACCAATCGTTTGTGGACCATTACCATCATTACCTGCAGCAGTTACAACTACCACACCCGCTTCTTCAGCGGCGGTAAATAAATCACTGTATGCACTGCTTGAAGGATTGCCACCTGCGCCGCCACCCCAAGAGTTATTTATAACATCGGCACCATCTTTAATCGCAGCTTCTAAAGCTGACATCAATGCAACTGTTGTACCACTACCATTTCCATCCGCTGTATGCCAAAGCGCCTTATAAGCCATTAACTGCGCTGCAGGTGCTACGCCTGAAATTGATACGTTATTCTCTTGGTACGTAATTTCAATAGGGTTACCAACAGCAGTACCTGCTACGTGAGTACCGTGACCATCATAGCCTAAAGGAGAACCAATATATTCATCAGGGTGCACATCACTAGGGGTTGGACCAAATGCACGCGCTACAATTAGTTTGTTATTACAAAAATCAGCTTCGCCGCCGTCAATACGACAGTAATCAGGGTTTTCTGCAATGTAAGCAGCTTCTTCTTCGCTAAATTCTGCAGCAGCAAAACCAATATCTGAAAACATAGGGTTTTCTGGGCGAATACCCGAGTCAATAATAGCAACCTTAACACCTTTACCTGCTTCAGATTGACCACCTAAGGCCTGCCATGCTTCTACACCTTTGATCACATCAATAGAGGCATCCATTAAGGTGTGGTACTCGGTATCTAAAAATACTTTTTTAACGCCTGAAAGTTTAGAAAGCGCTTCGCGTTGACCTTGTTCGCCCTCAATAACAATACCGTTAAACAACGTGCTAAATGAATGTGATACAGAACCACCACTTACTGATGCTGCAACTTGTGCTACGCTTTTTTGTTTTGCTTTTAAGTAGCTGCTATATTTTAAGGCGGGTGCTGAAGATAGCTTAACTTTACTATCGCCGGTTACAGCTGCTGACGTTGCTTCAAGCCCTACAATACCACCTTTGTAAGTGGCTAGCGGCTCATCTTCAAGCTGAATGATATAGCGTGCTTTAGTAGAAATAGTTTTATCTTGAGAGTACGTTTTTACACTTGATGTTTCTGGCACGTAACCTTTTGATAAGTCAGGTGCGGCAACAGCACTGTATGACATCATTGCTAAACCAATAGCCGATGAAAGAGCGGTTCTTTTCATTGTTATATGAGACATTATTTCCCCTGGGATAAGTTTTATATTATTGTATTTACTCAATTCAATGTAATTAGAATTGTGAATTTAATATAAATCCTAGACATACAAACTAGCAACAGCTTGGTTACATTACGACTAACAAAAAACTAAAAAAAAACTCAAACCATTGTTAATTAAACACTTTAGCAAAATTAACTTTGTAAACCACTGTAAACCAAACCCTAAATTCTCTGGAAAATGAATGAGCAATGACGTAATTAACATTTTAACTATGGCTAAAGTAATACAAACAGCTGTAGCTCCTGTCTTTTTAATAACCGGTATTGCAGCCACTTTAGGGGTCTTATCTAATCGTTTGGCACGCATAACAGACCGAGCTCGCCAGCTTGAACGCAAATTAAAAATCAGTATTGATGAAGACTTTAATAAATCTCTCGCCACTGAGCTACGTGCACTTTTAAAACGCTCACGTTGTATCCATATAGCTTTTAGTTTAAGTGTATTAAGCGCTCTGCTGGTTTGTGCTGTGGTAATGCTATTATTTTTATCACATATTCAATCTGTTAATTTAGGAGTTACTATTGCTAGCTGTTTTGTAGCTGCAATGGCATTACTAATATGCGCTTTTATGTCGCTACTTGGGGAGGTGTTTCTAGCAACCCGAAGTATGCGCCGAGGAATGATATTTGCCGATATAGACATAAACGACTAACTTTTAGTTGATTTTGTCTTATTAGCTTGAATAAAAGCAGTAGCTAAGATACAAAAGCAATAGTCGAGACATAATTAACAGGGATTCCAATGATTAAATTAAAACAAGTTTTAGCAGGGGTTGCTTTAGCAACATGTACACTTAGCGTATCAGCAAATTCTGCATTTAAAGAGCCAAGTGACGCGATTGAATACCGTCAAGCTGCGTTCTCAATGATTTCAGTACAAATTGGTAACATGGGCGCTATGCTAAAAGGCAAAGTACCTTTTGACGCAGAGCAATTTAAAAAGCGTGCTAACAACGCAGCTGCACTTTCAAAAATGCCATGGGAAGCGTTTTATGAAGGCACAGATAAAGGCGACACAGCTGCACTTGCTGCTGTTTGGGCTGAAAATGCAACCTTCGTTGAAAAAGCGAATGCTTTTGCAGCAAATGCAGATAAGCTAGCGTTAGCTGCTCAATCAGGCGATAAAGCTGTAATCGGTAAAGCTTTTGGTGCATGGGCTAAAGGCTGTAAAGATTGCCATAAACAATTTAAAGATTAATTATTATTGTTTTAGCTGCTTGATGAAGTAACAATAAGTAATAAAAAAGCACGGAACGGTTAACCGTTCCGTGCTTTTTTGTATCTATTTTTGAAATACATATATTACTTATTAAACTAAACCTTAACTGGGCTGCGTTTAAATATACGCTTAATAAGCCCCGACAAGCGCTTAAACAAGTTACCAACATCGCTTAATATGATATACAAACATGGTACCAATATAAGCGTTATTAATGTTGCAAACATCACTGCAAAACCAAGCGCTACCGCCATAGGTATTACAAACTTAGCCTGCAGGCTTGTTTCAAACATAATGGGCAATACGCCTGCAAATGTAGTGATTGAAGTAAGTAATATAGGTCTGAATCGAGCACAACCGGCATCTATTACAGCATTTTTAATACTAACACCTGCTTTACGGGCTTGATTCACATAATCGGTCATAACGAGTGAGTCGTTTATAACCACCCCAGCTGCAGCAATAATACCAAAGCCTGACATTAAAGTTATATCCAAACCAAACCAGTAATGCCCCCATATTGCTCCCGTTAAGCTAAATGGAATCACCGACATAACAATAAGTGGTTGCGCATAACTCTTAAGGGGTACGGCTAATAAGATATACACCAAAATCATGCCGCCGAAGAAAAACATCTTCTGCTGATTAGCTTGATCTTGTTGCTCTTCAATGGCGCCACCAAGTTCAGACTTAACACCTGGGTACTCTTCTTTAAGCTGTGGTAGTAATTTTTCTTTAATTTGATCTACAACTTCGTTTGGCTCAATCACTTCCTCATCAATGTTGCCATAAACATACACTGTACGATAGCCCCCTTCGCGGCGGATATAACTAATACCTGGTGTTTCTGTTAGCTCTACTACATCACCAAGAAGCACTTCTCGACCTTGCGGGGTAGTAACAACCGCATGCTTAAGTGACGAAAATGCCTCTCGAGTCAGTTTAGGGTAACGCACCATTACACGTACTTCCTCGCCTCGGCGAATAACACGTTGAGCCTCACCACCGTAAAAGCTTGCCCCAACTTGATTTGCAATAGAAGCTAAGTCTAAACCTAAATCGTAAGCGACAGGTTTTAGGCTCATTTGCACTTCTTTACTTGCAGGATCTATTGTTGAGCTAATATCAAACAAACCTTCTTGCTGTTGCAGCAACTCTATAAAACGACGTCCTGCATTATTTAATGTATCAATATCAGAGCCATATAATAAATAACCAAATTCGCCGTCACTCCCCCCTCCATTTACATCATCATAAATGGTTAATGATTTAACACCGGCAATATCAGGCATGGCTTCGCGCCAACGGCGTGATAATTCAAATGCGTTATAAGGCCGTACACTTTCATCAACAAGAGGTACAAGCACTTGTGCTTCAGTTCGGCCTTGGTTATAGACTAAAATATCTCTTATGAGCTTTTGACCATATTTGCGCTCGGTATCTTCATCAATCGCAATCACCATCGCCTCTATTTCACGAATAGCATTTATTGTTTGTATGTCAGATACATTGTCATTCATTTCTAGATTTATTTGTGGGTAGTCATGCGGAATTTTTGGCATAAACCCAGTACGAACTTGATTTGATGAGATCAAAGCAAAGGTTACGATCAATAGGGCAATAAATGAAAATAACACTGACCAACGCCATTCAACACAACGTATAACAAAGCGCTTATATGGGCCATTTACAAAACCAAAAAATCGCGTATTAAACCGATCTCGCCAGCCACCCTCTTTTATTGGTGAAAAATGAGTGTGAGCAATATGGGCTGGCAGTATCAACTTTGATTCAATCAAACTAAATACTAAACACAACATTACCACCACGGCTATACCATAAAAGAAGGCACTTTCTGGGCCTGTAGATAACGTAAACGGAGCAAATACTGCAATGGTCGTTAGTACACCAAAAGTTGCAGGGGTTGCTACGCGTTTTGCGCCATTAACCACATTAACAACACCACCGCCTTTTTTTTCTATTTCGGTGTAGGCACTTTCGCCTATGACAATGGCGTCGTCCACCACAATCCCTAGCACCATAATAAAGGCAAAAAGTGATAAAATATTAATGGTTACACCAAACAATGGCATCATCATCATTGCGCCCAAAAAGCACACTGGCAAACCAATCATCACCCATAATGCCAACTTAAAGCGTAAAAAGATTGATAACATAATTGCAACCAAAATAGCGCCCTGAATGAGGTTTGTAACCATCATATCCAAGCGGGCATTTAAGTAATACGTAAAATCCATTAGTGGCTCTAAACGAACCCCCAGTGGTAGCTCTTTGTTTTTTAATTCTATAAATGCTTTTACTGAATCAGCAACTGGGATAATACTTTGCTCTTCAGTCGCTTTTACCGATATATAAACTGCATTTTCACCATTGAATTTAAAGTAACGCTCACCTTCAGTGAACTGATCTTTAATCACGGCAATATCTTGCAGTAACACTTTAGCGCCATTAGCCCCTATTTTTACCGGTATTTGTCTAAATTCTTCACCAGAGTAAAATTGGTTTTCTACTCGAACAGAAATAACACCTGCGTCTGTTTTTAGCTGCCCCGCCGAAAAGTTAGCTGAGTAACGACGCACTGCATTCATTACATCACTAAGCGTTAGGTTATATTGACGCAGCGTATCGGGTTCGATTTCAATTGCTATTTCATCAAGAGGAACATCGTTTACCACTAACGACACGTTAGATAGCTGTAGTAACTCATCTTCTATTTGGTTTGCTATAGGCTTAAGCTCAGTTAGCGGTAAGTCAGCAACGAGCGTCATACCTATAACATCTTGCCTAAACTCAACTTGACTTATGGTGACCGGTTCCATACCGGCTGGAAACGTTGCTATACCATCAACCCGTAATTTAACTTTATCGAGTATATCGGTCAGCTCTACATCAGTATTAATTTCAAGACTTGCTGTACCGCCATTTCTAAATGCCCTGTACACGCCTTTTTTAATTTCGGTCACATCTTTTAGCGACTCTTCAATTTTTATAAGTATGCTTTCTTCTATTTCTTGTGGTGAAGCGCCAGGATAGTTAGCTTCAATATTAATGTAGTTAATTTCTACATTAGGGAACATTTGGCGTTGGATATTTAGAAAGCTAATAATCCCCATCACCACAATAAAAATCATCATTAGGTTGGCAGCAACGGAGTTATTGGCAAAATAAGCAATAATACCGGTTTGTTTTTCAGCGTTAGACGCTGTATTTGGTAGTTCAGTGTTACTCATAACTCAGCCTACCTTTATAATTTTTCAGTGGAAGCATTTTCAAGTGCCTCTGTTTTTTTAGTATCTTGAAGGCCCGCAATTTTTACAGCCATACCTTTTTGCGGATACTCTGGCAACGTAATCACCAGCTTGTCATTAGCTTGCAAACCATCACTGATGTAAAAGTACTCACCCTCTTCACGAATAACTGTAACTTTGCGCGGCTCAAGTTGCTGCTCTTCATTAACGATCCATACGGTTTTGTTATTAACTAACTCTTGCGGTAAGCGGTAAATATTATTAAGCGTAGCCCCAGCAAAATTAACTTGTACGTAGCTGCCAAACTTAATAGCAGGTTGTTTTGTTTTTAAACCATATGGGTCTTCAATACGCACAACTAAGCTGCTCATACGTGTAGCGCTATCTACAATTCCTAAATCACGGTCTATTATCCCTTCGCGCGTAAAGCTGTTTAGCCCTTTTTGAATCACGGTAGCGGTAATGCCTTTAATACGCTCTGGTAAAAACACGCTATCGAACCCTGCAATAGGAATGATCACTTCAGCGGTTTCAATATTATTTAATTCAGCAACTTGTGAGCCCATAGTAACAAACTGACCAACACCTACATTACGGCTAACCACTAAAGCATCGTATGGCGCTGTCACTTCACAATTATCTAAATCACGTTGCGCACGCTTTAAAGCTGCTTGCGCCGATTTAACTGCAGCTTGAGCACTTAACACTTGCGGCTTACGTAAAAATAAATCGGTACGCGCTTTACTAGGAAAACGCTTTGCTTCGTCTTCGGCTACCTGAGCCTGAGCCTGCTCTTCAATAAGTGCAGCCTGTGCTCGAGCAACATCAGCCTCAGCAACAAGTACTGCAGCTTCATAGTTATCTTTTTCTATAGTGAATAATGTTTCACCACGAGCAACCACACCACCGGCAACAAAGTTAGGGTGCCAACTTAATACTTCACCCGACACTTGCGCCGAAAGTTGTGTATTCTCAAGCGGCTTTATCTCACCATAGCTATTTATAATTACTTGGTGATCGTTTGCTGCTACAGGCTCAACTTGCACCGTAGGGCGCGTATCTACCGCCTTTTTTTGCTCTGGTTCTTGCGCTATAGCATTAACACCCATAAAGCCAACAATACCTATGGCCAGCGCTACAAATGGGAAAACCCATCTAAGTGAATTTGTTTGCATATCCTATTATCCCAAATTTCTATTAACGCCATAATAACAGAGGTAGATAAAACATTAATGTGACATTTGTAAGCAACTGTTACAAAAGTGTTGTATCAAACAATTAAGATATGAAATAAACAAAAATAGTTGCAAAGGGAATAACTCAAATATAAATAGTGCCTTTTAAATACCTAACAGCATGGCCTGTTAATGTAACAGTAGCATCACCCACTTCACATTGTATAAAACCACCTCGGCTTGAGGCCTGATATGCATTTAATTTATTTTTACCCAACTGCTGTGCCCAATAAGGAGCAAGCCCGGTATGAATAGACCCTGTTACAAAATCTTCCTCTCCACCACTGGCAGGCCAAAAATAGCGAGATACAAAGTCGTATTCAGCACAGCTTGCACTAATCACAACATCAAATGGATGTAACGTTTTTAAAAGCGCTGAGTTGGTAGTTAGTTCATGTATTTGCTGGGCATTGTCATAAATGGCAAAGTAAGCTTGACGATTTTTGAGCACTTGCAATGGTTGTATAGACAAGCCCTTTAATAGTGCATCAGGTATATCATCAACCTTTGTGGGTGCTTGCTTAGGAAAGGTCATGGCAAAACTACCATCGCTTTTTTTATTTACAATAAGCTCCCCAACGGCTTCGGCAGTAAAGCGCACTTGCGATATATTATGCTCTTCACATAAAACATACGCAGCCGCTAAAGTCGCATGCCCACAAAAGTCAATTTCCATCAAAGGCGAAAACCAACGAATAGTGTAACTACCATCATCTTGCCTGCAGGTAAAAGCGGTTTCGGATACATTGTTCTCAGCGCCAATGTTAAGCATTAACTCATCACTTAACCATGACTCAAGTGGGATCACCGCAGCATAATTACCTTTAAATAACTCACTCGTAAATGCATCAATTTGATGAATAGTTAACTGCATAATTTAAACCCGTAATAGTCAGAAAATATAAAACTGCCATATACGGATACATTAATCACGTTTATTTTAATAAGTAAGTTAAGCCATTGCTGGGCGAATTTTATAATACTGCATACATGCAAATTGCACAGCATTGGTAAGCAATAGCATAATAAACATTAATACATGTGATGTACTTGGCACAGCCATAGAAAGCTCAACTGTTAGGCCGCAAATACCAGCTATAAATTGCAAGCTAAAATAACGCGCACTCAAATTGCTAATATTGCCGCTGCGAAGAGTTTTATAAGTTTGTGGCATTACACGTACTGAGCTCATTACCAAGCCCACGTAGGTTAAACCATTTAAAACTGCCGCTGTATCTAAATTAGGATTAAGCAGTAATGCAAAAGGCAACAATGAAAAGGTAAGCATAGCGATGAGCTGCATTCGCTCTGTTTTTTTTGCGTTATAACGTGCAAAAAAGTATAAAATTAAGCTGCTAAGCGCCCCCGTCACAAAAAATGGCAGTGCTATATAAAAGCGTTCAAAATAAATATTGTACGCTATAAAGTAGAGGCTTTGCGCTAAACCAAAGGTCATCATTAGTAATGATAAGCCAGACACACTTCGGTTTTTTCTTATTTTATTTAATAGCGGTAAAAAACTAAAAACTAAAATAAAAGCTGACAAGATAGGCAAATAATGCGCCAAAACACACCTCTTCCGTTACGTAACTGTTAATAAAACATTAAATAAAAACACATAATAAGCATCTGTTTTTAATAACATTTTAATGTGAGCGCGGCATTGTAATGGTGAATAAAATTTACTCAACTAATTACCGTGTTTTTATATTTGGTACTGGCAACTTGAGCATACAAAAAGCGTTGCCTTAAGTTAACAGCTATATAGTTTTTAAGGAATGAACGCATAACTACCAAATAAAACTGATAATTGTTATCATGTGCAAGTCATTAACAATTTATTACTATAGCGACTATGAGAAAAACACTATTTAAAATTCACAGCTGGGTTGCACTTATAGCGCTCATACCACTAATTGTAATTAGTATTACAGGTAGCGTTTTAGTATTTAAAAGTGAAATAGACGGCTTGCTAATGCCCGATAGTCACTTTGTAGTTAAAGAACAGACCCAGCGCCTACCAATAGATATACTCATAGAAAAAACGCAAATGGCTTACCCCGAGTATGTTGTTGGTAGTTGGGAAATATTTAACGATGATACCGCTGATCGGGTTTATTTAATAAAACGCGGCACGGAAGATTGGTATAAATTTCATTTAGATCAATATACTGGAAACATCCTTTCTGAGCCTGTGGGCACAAGCCATTATTTTACCGACTGGTTTTTAGACTTACACTATACTTTTTTACTTAACGACTTAAAAAGCTTACCAGGGCAAACCGGCACTGTTTTAGGCTTCTTTTTTGCCGTGTTTTTCTTGGTACTAGGTATTACCGGTCTTATTATTTATCGTAAGTTTTGGCAGCGTTTATTTAGTGTGCGCTGGCGTGCAACACTGCAAATAGTACTTAGCGACATTCATAAAATGACAGGCGTGATTGGCTCACCCATTATTATTATTTTAGCCATAACTGGTGGCTACTTTAACGGCGCTGTGTGGTATCACGAAGTAATTGAGCATGCAGAAGAAGAGCACTTTGTATTAACTAAAAACTTATACAATGAGGAAATCTCTTTTCAACATGTGCTTGATGACAGCCAAAAACAAATCCCCACTTTTAACGGTACTTTTTTAGTGATGCCCCTTGAGCCTGACGAAAACATAACGTTATTTGGTGAAGTAGATACCCCTAATCCGCTTGCGAGTGAATATGCCAACACCGTTACTTACAACAAGCTAACGGGCGAGCATATGGCAAACTGGGACATCCGCGAAGTGGGTGTAGGTTGGCAAGTGATTGATAGCTTTAGAAAACTTCACTTTGGTTACTTTGCAGGTTTAATTAGTAAAATACTGTGGTGTGTTATTGGTTTAAGCCCAGTGTGGCTTGGTGGTACAGGTTTTTACTTATGGTTTACCCGCCGTAAACGTAAAAAGCAATCACAAAAAAATCGCTTAAGTAAGCACCGCACTGTAAGTGCTTGATTAACAGTTCATCTCATTGTAATGATTAAAAATCACAGTGAGGTGGCTTTATGAGTTAAAGAAATAGCGGTCAGTATTACTTTTTTATTTTAGTTGAGTGTAACACAACTGAAACTCAGCTATTTGAGCATAGGTAAGGCTTGCAAGCTATTTAATCATTCATTGTTTAGCAAACTCGATGCCCCCTCTAAACAAAGTCTTGTCGAACTGGCTAGTGATAAAAAAGTGTAATAAAACATGTGCAAATATGCGTTTGCACATGTTTTATTAGAGGGGGTTTACATCCAGCTACGGTTGCTTGACTCAGCCTGATAAAGAGTAAAATCTATAATAAAGTCAGCGTCTTGCTTTTTTATATACGGCATAAACGCCTGGCCTGACGCAAGTTGTATATACAGGCTTTCAAGCCCCGCACGGCGCATTAAATATGTACTTATACTGCGTGCGCTTTGTGCTTTATAAAGCTCAAATACACGATAATGCACGCCTATCATTCCTCTTCGTACAACCATATAAAAACGGCCATTATCTTCATGTAAATAATAACCATAGCGCTGATACGATAAGCTTACCAACCCAGTAAAAATAACGAATGCGCCTAAGCTTAGCCAGTAATTAAACTCACCTAAATAACATACTAAAAGCACTACAACACTCGGTAGCACAGCATAAAAACCAAGGTTTTTATAAAGTAATGCACGTTCGGCTTGTTTGAAAAGCAGTTTTTTACTATTAAACCAAGGGTAAATCCATTGGCACACGCTATCTACTTGTTCGCTATTTAATACTGGCAATACTAAGGTTTGTTTATTTTTTTTAGCAGCCACCCCAGCAGCTATTCCTCCGCTACTTGTTTGCAAGCACTCAACGGTAAATCGCTTTAGTAACCGCCCCATTAGGTTTTGCTTTATAACAATAGATTGCACCTTATCCATGCTCATAGAAAGCTGGTGCCGCTCTAATAAGCCTGCAATACGTTTAAACTTTTGCCCCTTAAAATAAAGCTCAAAGTTATAAAAACGAATAAGCGACATGGTCACTGAAAGCATAACAGCCATCAAAACAAGCATTACAATTAGAGTAATCATCGCAAAAGTGGCTGCGTTTGCTAGCATGCCAAGTTCTTGCTGATAAAACCCTTCAACTTTATAAATTATTTTTTGCTCTAAAAAATCAATAAACACATTTATAAACGGTGCAAGTGCTGCAATTGCTAAAATAGCCATGTTCGACATTAAACCAAACTTGGCTATTTCTTTATTACTAATACGTAGGCTGTTTTCAGCTAAGTCGGCTTCGCTTGGCGCTGGTTGCTCATATTCATTTTGCTGTAGCGCCTTGAATGCAAAAATTTGCTTACGCATTTGCTGCGCGTAGTCTTTAGTGACGCCCGGTAAAACAACTTCTTGCGACACACTACCTGCGGCATCAAAAATACAATTAACCAAGCTTACAGGGGTAAAATAAAATGGCTCGGCAATATTTACATTTTGTACGCGGCCAAATTTAAGCGTTAGTCGCTCTTTTTTGAATACGCCTTTGTTTAGCAGTATTTCGTGATCTTCGCTTATACAAAACCTAAAATTCAAATAGTATAAAAATGAATAAACTAGCAACGAAATAAATGCAGCGCCACCGGCCACCTGTGCCCAAAATAATTTATTTTCCACCTGTGTTACAAACACCACAAGCATAGGCAACAAGTTTAAAAGGCCATCTTTTACAAAGCGCACACTAAAATACACCACAAAATATAATAGTGCCCAAGGCGACACTTTTTGCCAGTGAAGAGAACTCTTTAGCTCCTCATTAATTGTGTTACTCATTAATAAACTCAGCTCGAGAGTTTGTATCTTCTTGGCGGTAGTTTTGCACAAACTGGCGCATATTTTTACAATCAGCATGCGTTAAGCCGCCTATTTGTAAATCGGCACTAACGCCTCCTGCACTAAATAATTTTATACTCGCAAGGTCAAGCTTGCGCTCTATAGGCCCTTGATGGATTTCCATATGCTGTACACGCGCTAATGGCAAAATAGTTACTTGGCGCCAAATCACCCCTTTTTTAAAGGCAACATCGTGTTCTCTCACAGCAAAGCCTTGCAGCCTAATATTAACCATGTTGTATAACATAGAGACTGCAATCAAAATGGGCATGCCAATCAATAAATGTGTTTGCGTATTATTGGCAAACGCTTCGTTAAAATAACAAAGGGCTATTAGCACACCAATTAGCGGGATATAAAACGCAAGCCAATTTAGCTGCTTATGCAGTAACGCCTTATCAGCTAAAGGCATAAAGCTAATGGCGCTATGCGTTGGTAAATCCATTATTTGTTGATTTTTAAACACAATCGCTTCCTATCGAGTTTATTTATTAAGTTAATCTGCCCAGCCAATAGTCGTTACTAATGTGTGGCTTTGTTTTGGCTCAAGTGTTATCTCATCTTCCAGTACATTAGCAGCCTCTAAACACACCATAGTTAAATATTCATCATCAGCAAAATTAGATAAGCGTTTTGATTTTTCGATCCACGGGTTCCACAGCACACACGAGCTTGAGTTTTCTCGGCTCACATTAATAACCCCTTCTGGGGTGCGTATATTTTGAGTGCTGCCTGCGCCGGTATATACCATGTCAGTTTCACGTGCAAAGCTAACCTGCTCGTTTTGTGCAAAAGGCCCTTCGCCAAATTCAATATATTGCGAGCCTTGCAGGCCATCAACAACGGTCTCTTTAATATCTGATGTAGGAAAGTAGGTATGCAGTGCTTGAGTATAATTAAATGCAGCAGTGCTTAAATTAGTTGTAGTTAAACGCACTTGCAGTTTATCCGTTAAAATAAACTCAACAGCTAACGATGATTGGTGCGGCCAATATGTCGTGTTTACCAATTTCATTGGTAGCTTTAGGCTAATAGTAATTTGCTCATCATCTTCATGTACTTCGTCGGCTTGCCATAAGCTAGTTCGCGCAATGCCATGAGCAGGCCAACCATCATTTTTATGTGTTCCAAACCAAGGCCAACAAATTGGAATACCGCCTCTAATACTTGCGCCTTCTTGATAGGTTTCATTTTGAGAAACCCAAATAAGTGGCTTTTTATTTTTAGGGATAAACTCGGTAATTTGCCCGCCTTGCAAAAATATCTTTGCATCACACTTTTCGCTAGCTATTTTTATAAACTCAAGGCCTGTATTGCTTTGTTCAATGCTAACCGATGGCGATAATTTCATATTTCCCCCTATAATATTGATACTAAAGATTTTTAACATATACACACAAACAATAATGCATACTCAAAGTATACGCTATACGCATTAAATACTGATTGCTGAATTTGTTCATTGCCGATTAATACATACACAGCTAACTTACAAACAATTACTTCGTACTAACAGCTGTAAATGAATAATACTAAAGTCTATATAATAAGGCTTGCCAATTATTCGCAACATACGTAATGTGCGCAACTTAATGCATACAAGATGCAAAGAATATTTCATAAAATTTAAACAACACAGTTGTACATTAGTTACTGCTCTAACTATTAAAAACCAATAAAAGCAGCCTAAAGTGCAATTTATTATTTGAATTCAATTTATTTGATGTGTAACATTTCGCGATTACGGCATACCACCGCCCCATCGACGAGATAAGCAAATGCAAAGATATGACGAGTTATTGGTTTCTTTACGTAAAGTAATCCGCGCGATTGATTTACATTCTAAGCAACTAAATAAAACTTCAGGTTTAACCGGGCCTCAATTGCTTATAATGCAAGAAGTTTCCCAAACCGATGGAATTACGGCGAGCCGTATTGCTCAAAATGTAAATTTAAGCCCGGCAACGGTCACCAATATTCTCGACAGAATAGAAAGCAGAAACTTAGTAACACGCGTACGCAGTCAAATGGATAAACGCCGAGTGAGCTTATACCTCACCGAGCAAGGAAAAGAGTTACTTGAAAAAGCACCTCAGCCATTGCAAGAACACTTTATTGAAAAGTTTTCTGCGTTAGCTGAGTGGGAACAGAGTCTTTTACTCTCATCAATGCAGCGAGTTGCCGCTATGATGGATGCAGATAAATTAGATGCATCACCCCTTCTAGAAGTCGGTGCACTTACTCAAGCTCCTAAAGAATAAACAATAAAAAAAATACAATAATTTAGTACTTACTCTAAACGTAAGGCGTTTTTCGACGTCTTGAATTTTTTATTTTTTAATCAAAATCTGAGCGGCAATTATGACTAAACTCTCAAAATTAACACTAGCACTAATTTTAGGTGGTGTTACAAGCACTTCTTATGCAGCAGAAGATCTAGACGCACTTCAAACACAGCTTAAACTGCTTAAGCAGCAAATGCAGCAGCTTGAAAACAAGCTAGCTGACGAAAAAACTAAACAGCAAAAAATTAATGAGCAACACGCACAAGAAGTTGCACAAATTAGTAAAAAAGCAGACCAAAAAGAGGTTGTAGTAGCAGCCGCAGAATCTGAGAAAAAAGACGAAGGTGTTAAGGTTGGCGGCGCAGTACGTTTTAACTACAGCACTAACTCGTACGATGAAGACACACAAGATCGCAGTGGCGATTTAGATTTTGAAGTATTTCGCATCAACTTATCAGGCGAAATAAGCGATATTTCTGTAAATGGTGATTTTCGTTTTTACGACTACATGACCGTGGTGAAGTATGCCTACTTAGGTTATGAATTTACAGATGGTTGGGAAGCACAAGCAGGTATTGCTCCAGTTCCGTTTGGTAACGGCCCTTATAATTCACACAGCTACTTTTTTAGCACTAACTACTATGTTGGCCTAGAAGACGACTTTGATTTAGGTGTAACAGTAAACCGTAAACTTAAAGACAACTGGAAACTAGACCTAGGCTTTTTCAAAAATGATGAAGTCGGTGGCGTTGATGGCAGTTCAGAAGTTAACGAGCGTTACTCTTTTGATATAGTTGGTAGCCGTGCAACAACTGAAGGCACGTACGATGCGCCAGGTTCACGCCTTGGTGAATACAACACGTTTGCAGCGCGTACGGTATATCAAATTGAGCACAGCGAAAACGCAAAAACTGATGTTGGTGTATCACTATTAAGTGGTGGCCTACACGATGGAAACGACCGCGCAGGTAACTACAGTGCTTGGGCATTCCACGTAAATAGCCAAATTAACAACTGGAATGTTCAATTTCAGCACGGTGAGTACGACTACGACCTAGATGACAACAGCAACCGCTTTGTTGTAGGTGCGTTTGATTACTACGACACCGTATCAAGCGAAGCAACAATGACTAACTTTAACGTAGCTTACGACCTATCGCTTGATTGGGGCCCTGTATCAGGTGTTCAATTTTATAACGATTACGGCATCATCTACGACAAATCTGACGACAGTGCAGATACATGGATGAACGTTACCGGTATGAGCGTATCGGCTGGCCCATTGTTTACCTACTTTGACTTCATTCAAGCACGTAACCAGCCATTTATCGGCGGCACAATTATTGGTGATGGCGACACAGAGCGTCGCTTTAACATTAATGTAGGTTACTACTTCTAAACAATTAAACATGTTTAGTATTTTAAAAGGGCAAACTTAGTTTGTCCTTTTTTATTGGTTTTAGACTTCGGTTTTATAGTTATTTGGCCTACAATCCAAAGTATCAGCCATAACTCAAAGAGCCTAAGTGAATATAAAATCAGTATTTATTTGTTATAAAAACTTATGGCTTAAAGCACTTGGGTTATTGTTAGTAGCCCTTGGCATTATTGGTATTTTATTGCCAGTGATGCCTACCACCATCTTTTTTATTTTAGCCCTTACGTGTTTTACGCGCTCATCCCCCGCGCTTGAACAATGGCTATTAACCCACCCTCGCTACGGCGTTACTCTACAACAATGGCAAGCCTATAAAGTAGTGCCTGTAAAGGCAAAATGTTACGCGGGTATTGGTATGACTGTCGGATTTATATTTTTACTTTATTCCGGGGCTCCAATTTGGGTTGTGTATTTAGTCGCCGCAATAGAAATATCAGTCATGATCTATCTAATTTTAAGACCTTCTCACCCACCAAAAGCTCATTAATTACCATTTAAATTTGCCGTATAAACTGTGTTTATAAATTTTTAACGTAAAGTTAAGTAAGTAAGTTTGTAATGGTTAATGCAAATCATTATCATGTTGTAAAATTAACTTAATTACTGTTTTTATGGCGTTTATAAACAAGCGTACTTTGTATAGCACTAGTCGCACACTACACATTTATATCTCTACAGCTTTATTCTTTTTGCTCATTTTGTTTTGCGTAAGTGGCATTGTGCTTAACCATGTCGACTGGCTTAAAAACGATAAAAATAATGGTCAAGTAACTGCGGCTATTCCAGCAGAGTTAGTCACTAAAGCTAATGCGCAACTAGATACACTGCCAACGCTTTACCCAGAAATAGAAGCCTTTCTTGCCAAGCAATACTCTTTAAGCAAAGTAAAAAGCATTGAGTGGGAAAAAGAAGACGCACTAGTGATGATTGACTACCCACTGCCAGCGGGTTTTGCCTACGCAGAACTTGATTTTACAACTGGCGAGTTAAACCTAGATTATCAAACCGGAGGCTTTTTAAGCCTTATTGGCGACTTACATAAAGGTCGCTACACCGGTGAAGTATGGAGCTGGGTAATTGATATATCAGCAGTATTAATGATTATTTTTGCCATCACCGGCATGATTATTTTATTTCAAAATAGAAAAAAACGACTTCTCGGCGTATGGATAACTGTTCTCGGCATCGCAACGCCGTTAGTTATTTATTTATGCTGGGTGCCACAAATTAAAGGAGTGTCTTAATGTTAAAAGTAAGTACTGTATTTAGCGCAGCCCTATTATTAGTTGCCGCTTTATTTCAAACAACAGCGCAGGCACAAACGCCACAGCTAG
Organism: Pseudoalteromonas sp. MMG006; assembly: GCF_018101025.1. Taxonomy (NCBI): domain Bacteria; kingdom Pseudomonadati; phylum Pseudomonadota; class Gammaproteobacteria; order Alteromonadales; family Pseudoalteromonadaceae; genus Pseudoalteromonas; species Pseudoalteromonas sp. MMG006. The sequence goes on along the minus strand of NZ_JAGJEJ010000012.1, from coordinate 30,484 downwards.
AAATTGAATTTACCCAAACCGACCTTGACGTACAGCCGTATCATCGCCCGTACGTAGCTATATGGCTAGAAACCCCAGAGCGCAAACACGTAACAACGCTTGCGCTATGGGTACAAAAAGCAGAATGGTTTAAAGACCTACGCCAATGGTGGCGTAAAGCGGGTAAAACCGACATTAACTTTGACGGCATTAGCGGTGCCACTAAGCGCGCTGGTACTTATACAATTAATTGGAATGGCAAAGATTTAGAGGGCAACGCCGTCGCACCGGGTAAATACCTTTTAAATATTGAAGTAGTTCGTGAAGAAGGTGGCCGTGATTACAGCCGCGTTGAGCTTGATTTAACAAAACCAGGTAAAATTACCATTGCGGGTAAAAAAGAATTTTCGACAAGTTTCGTCACAGTAAGCACTAAGTAGCTGCTATTTAATTATTTGAATTTAAGGAAATACAATGAAAATTAATTTATTGAAAACTGCATTAATCGGCGCACTTAGTTTATCAGCGCTTGTGTCTACATCGGCAAGTGCACATGGTCGTTGGTTACACCCTTCGCACACATCGTTATCTGGTGACAAAGCACATTACGTTATGATTGATGCCAGCATCTCTAACGAAATTTTTGCACCAGACAAAGCCTTTAAACCAAAAGAGAAAGGTGCAGAGTACGACGACAACTTATTAATGGCGCTTGCACCTAATGGCGAACCAGTAAGCGACACCATTCGTGCTTATTACCTAAAGCGTAAAAGCTCAGCAGCAGTGAGCCTTAGCGAAGAAGGCACTTATCACATTGCAATGACACAAACGCCTCGCTACATGACCTTTTACAAAGACGCACAAGGCAAACGTAAACGTGTATTTGGTAAAAAGTCAGAAGCAAAACTACCAAGCGATGCAACTCAAATTAAAACAACCAAAATGATTTCAACAGTCGATACCTTTGTTAGTCGTAACGGCACATCAAAACCAGCATTACTTGGTAAAGGATTAGAACTAAGCGGCCCTACACACCCAAATGACTTATTTGTGGGTGAGAGCGCTAAATTTCAGCTTTTACAAGATGGTAAGCCTGCAGGCTCTGGTATTGAAGTAAGTATTTTAAAAGGCGACACACGCTACCGTAATGAACGTGGCGAAGTAAAAGTAACCACCGACAAAGACGGCTTTTTCACAGCAACATGGCAAGAGCCTGGCTTATACCTAATTGAAACATCATCAGATGTGGACGTTAATGAAGCAGGCGTAGATTCAGGTCGTTATGCATTATTTACAACACTTGAAGTAGCGCCTGAATAATTTTTTGCGTAATTTATAAAATAAATAAAGGTCAAGCTTTCAGGGCGTGTTGTACCTTGATGGTTGAATTTGCAGCAGTATGTTTGGTTTTTAGGCAAGGCAGAGCCTATGAAGTGTGGTTATTCCACATAAATAGGCGATAACGCAGCATAAATGCCAAACATGCGCTGCCCTTCGGGTTCTGCCTAGGGGCGATAAACTCTTTGTTGCCTACATGGATGTAGGTAAGGGGCGTGAGCAGGACGCGGAAGCTTTACTCGATTTTTACTTATTCTTACATGGATGTAAGCCAGTAGGGTAACGCAGGAGCAGTTACTGAGCCCACTAGGTTACAAACCTCGCGGCGCGATTTAATCGCCTCTAGATTGAACAAATTTCAATCCGCAAGGTGCAACACGCCCTAACTTGGCCTTTTTACTTATCCCTAACTTTTCATCACAATTACCTTGAATTCGTAACCATTCGACACAAGATTGCAACTGCAGCGATCGAAACGCCTTTAACACACGTAAACAGTGACCTCATGTGTTAACAAGTTAGCATATCTTAGACAGTTTTTATCTTTGCACACAGGTAGCGCCTTTTATATTATGCGCTCCTTTTTAAAATCAATAGTCAGCAGCCCTTAAGGGAATCAACATCATGTTAAAGCCATTATCAGCCAAAAAAGTAGCACTTAGCCTGGCCGTTTCTTCTGCACTTAGTGCACCCTATTCTTCTGTATTTGCTGCAGAGCAAGATGTTCAAGCCGAAAAAAGCATTGAAGTGATTTCAGTAACAGGTACTCGCCGTAGCTTACGCAGTATTGCCGAAAGCTCAGTACCTGTAGATATTATTACCAGCGGTGATATGCAAAGCACCGGTCAGCTAGAAATAAGCCAAGTACTTGCAAACCAAGTACCTAGTTTTAACTACCCAAGTGCAACACTTGCAGATGGTACCGACCACGCAAAACCTGCTGTTTTACGTGGTTTAGCACCCGATCACACCTTAGTGCTTATTAATGGCAAACGCCGCCACTCAGGCGCCTTATTAAACTTAGGTGGTACAGTTGGTCGTGGCTCAACGGCAGTTGATTTAAACATGATCCCAACATCAGCCATTAAACGTGTAGAAGTATTACGTGATGGCGCAGCAGCGCAATATGGTTCTGATGCAATTGCCGGTGTAATTAACATTGTACTTAAAGATGCCACCGAAGGCGGCAGCGTAAGCGTAACCTACGGCGAATACGACACCCAAATGGCAGGTGTACCTAACCTAGAAAGCACTTACGCCGACGCAAATGGTAACCTTGCATTTAATACCGGCGCCGACCGTGAAGTAAACGACGGCGCAACTCGCACAATTAGCGCAAACTCTGGTTTTGCATTAGCAGATAGCGGCTTTGTAAACGTCTCTATTGAATATCGCGATAACGACTCAACGCAACGTTCAGGTTTTGATCCACGCGAACAATACGACCGCCTAGAAGATGGCAGCTTAGACCCGCGCGAATTTACCTTCGACCGTTACAATCATCGCTTTGGTAAAGCAGACCTTGAAGACTACGCCTTGTTTTACAACATGGGTTACGATTTAGATAACGGCTATAACCTTTACTCATTTGGTAGCTACTCAAAACGCGAAGGTAATTCAGGTGGTTTTTACCGCCGCGCACAAGACAGCCGCAACGTCTTAGAAGTTTACCCAGACGGCTTTTTACCGCAAATTGAAACCGACGTCCAAGATTACTCATTAGCACTTGGCCTAAAAGGCGAAACCGGTGAGTGGACGTGGGATGTAAGTACCAACTACGGCCGTAACGACTTTGGCTTTGGTGTTGTAAACAGTATTAATACATCATTAGGTGCAAACAGCCCAACCGAATTTGACAACGGCGCACTGGTTTACGATCAGCTTTTAGTTAACGCCACAGCCAATACCACGCTAGATTTAGGCTTACCAGATGACGTATTCTTCACGGTAGGTACAGAGTACCGCCATGAAAGCTATAAAATAGAGCAAGGCGAAGAAGCCTCTTACATTACAGCCCTTGATAGCGATGGCAACCCAATCGCAGCCGGTGGCGCGCAAGTACTTGCAGGTTTTAGCCCGCAAAGCGTTACTGATAGAAGCCGCCATAATGTCGCTTTATTTGTAGAATTTGATACTTACCTAACAGAAGACTGGAACGTAGTTTTAGCCGGACGTTACGAAGACTACACCGACTTTGGTGATACGTTTACCTCTAAGCTTGCCTCGCGTTACAGCATGACCGAAAACCTATCACTACGCGGTGCAATTAGCACAGGTTTCCGTGCGCCATCGCTTGCACAAAGCTCGTACCAGCAAATCTCAACTGTGCTTGAAAACAACGAACCATTTGAAGTAGGTTTATTCCCAACCGATTCAGCCGCTGCACAAGCACTAGGCGCACAACCACTTGACGCAGAGGAATCGGTAAACCTAACAGCGGGCTTTATTTACACCCAAGGCAGCTTTAGCTTAACTGTTGATGCGTACCGCATTGATATTGATGACCGTATTGTATTGTCTGAAAACCTAGAAGGCGATGCCGTAGTAGAAATACTACAAAATGCCGGCGAGCTAAATACAGAAAGCGTACGTTACTTTACTAACGCAATTGACTCACGCACGCAAGGTGTTGATATTGTTGCTACCTACAACCTAGATTTAGACAACTTAGGTGATTTACGTTTAAACGTAGCAGCTAACTTTAACGACACCGAAGTAACGCACGTAAACGACAACCCAAGCGAGCTAAACTCACTAGGCGACGACTACGTAGTATTTGCACGTCGTGAAGTAGGCCGCTTTGAAGAAGGCACACCAGATAGCAAATGGAACTTATCGGCAGTGTGGAACTTTAACGAATGGCAAACTACCCTGCGCGCAACGCGCTACGGTGAAGTGGCTGATATTTCAACCACCGCAGCGGGCGACGAATACCTAGATCCTAAATGGATCACCGACCTAGAAGTGGCCTACCGTCCAGACGCAACATGGAAATTTGCAGTAGGTGCAAACAACTTGTTCGATCAGTACCCGCAAGCAACGGTAGATAACATTGGCTACTCTGATTTTGGCCAAATATTCCCATACAGCCCCTATGCACCTTACGGACTAGACGGGCGTTTCTTGTACGGTAATATTACTTACAGCTTTTAATAAATAACCTAAAAGCAAACACTTAAAAAGGATGCCATGTGCATCCTTTTTGCTAACTTTTAGTGTTTTTAACCACTTATTAGTAAGTCCATCTTTCATAAACACATCTCATCATAATAAAATCAACAACTTACAGTTGGTCTCGTTTTTGCTCTACTATGCTTATACAAAACAAGCATAAATAACAAACACAAAGGACTAAACATGAGCTCATCAACTGTATCTAACATTACAAAACCACTTTCACTTATTGGCGGCATTTTATTATTAAGCGGCTGTGTATTTCATATATCGCCAAGCGTTGCCTCAGTAAAACAAACTCAGCAGTTATCACTGCCAAGCAATAACCTAGAATATTTAAACGTATTAAGCGGTCCAGGCTCTCTTGAAATAAAAGGCTCGCCCAATGCCACCAGCATCAGTGTAGATGCCACAATTTTTACCGCCGACATTGAAGATGAGTACGAGCTGACGCTCGAGCAAGACGGTAAACAGGCAAAGCTTGTTGCCCAAAATAAAAGCCGCATTGGTCTTAGTTTTTACAGCGGCCAATCTCCACATATAGATGTAGTTGTAACCGTGCCAAGCAACTTAAACCTAGATATTGATGATGGCTCTGGCGACATTGTTATAAGCGCCATGCAAAATAACATTAACGTAGAAGACAGCTCTGGCAGCTTATCTATAAACAGCGCTAAAAACCTCACCATTGAAGATGGCTCAGGCGATATAACCCTTGAAAACATCACCGGTAACTTAGCACTTACCGACGGCTCTGGCAGCATAAATATTAATAATGTTAGCGGCAATGCAGTTGTTGATGATGGTTCGGGTGATATGCGCATTAGCAATGTGCGCGGCACCTTAACTGTTGAAGACGATTCAGGCAGCATGGCTATTAATAATATTAATGGTCCGGTTGATGTAGACGATAACTCTGGCGATTTAGTCATTGAGCACGTGCAAGCAAACGTAACTATTGAAGATGGTTCGGGCGACATTCGTGTAAATCATGCTAAGGGGCTTACTATTACTGAGGCAGGCTCAGGCGATGTAAGCATTGATAACATTAACGGCCCCGTAAAAGTAGCTGATTAATTTAGCATTTTCAGCCACATGACCCATTGTATTTTAAAAGCGACTAAGCCATGCTAAAAGCCTTGATATTATTAGGGTCTTAGGACATACGCGTGTTAGAAATAGCTTTAATTTACTTAGCAGCGGCCATAGTGGCTGTACCTATTGCCAAGCGTGTTGGGCTTGGCTCGGTACTTGGTTATTTAATTGCGGGCATACTTATCGGCCCCTATGCCTTAGGTGTGGTGGGCGATCAAACTGATGTAATGCATTTTGCTGAATTTGGCGTAGTGATGATGCTATTTTTGGTCGGCCTTGAACTACAACCCTCGCGTTTATGGAAGCTTCGCCATTCAATATTAGGACTTGGCGGCTTACAAGTGGTACTAACCGCCGCAGCTATTTTTGCGTTTTGTTATTGGTTTTTTACCATGCATTGGCAAACTGCTTTAGCAATAGGCTTAATGCTGGCGCTTTCATCTACCGCTATTGTGCTGCAAAGCCTTGAAGAAAAAGGCTGGTTAAAGCAAGAAGCCGGGCAAAACGCGTTTTCGGTTTTGTTGTTTCAAGACATCGCCATTATTCCTATTTTAGCGCTCCTGCCACTACTGGCTTTTGCACCGCAGAGTAGCTCAAAAGAGATTAGCGACTCTATTATTGCAAGCTGGCCGGTATGGCAGCAAGTAGGCGTATCGGTAGCGGTTATTGCCGCTATTATTGCCGGCGGTAAATATGTCTCAGCGCCACTATTTAGATACATTGCACAAACCCACATGCGCGAAATATTTACTATTTTTGCACTGTTTTTAGTGGTGGCCATAGCGCTAGTGATGCAAAGCATTGGTTTATCTCCGGCACTCGGTACATTTTTAGCCGGTGTAGTGCTTGCCGAAAGCGAATTTAGACACGAGTTAGAGGCCGATATAGAACCCTTTAAAGGCCTACTGTTAGGGCTGTTTTTTATCACAGTGGGCGCATCAATAAACTTTGAATTATTAGCTGATGAGTTTACTACTGTGATCGCGCTCGTTGCCCTTCTCATTGTGGTAAAAGCCTGCATTTTATTTGCCCTTGCCATTACCTTTAATATTAGTAAAAAGCAGCGTTTACTGTTTGCCTTAGCGCTGGCGCAAGGCGGCGAATTTGCCTTTGTACTGCTAAGCGTAACCACCACATTAAGCATTTTAACACCAGAGCAAACAGGGTTAGTGACCTTAGTGGTCGCTGTTTCAATGCTCATTGCCCCGCTGCTATTAATGGTGTACGAGCAAATACAAAAACGCAGCAGCAGCAGTGCTCAGCCTGAGTTTGATAAACCTGAGCAAATTAGCACAGCAAAACACGTAATTATTGCGGGCTACGGTCGTTTTGGGCAAATTATGGGGCGTTTATTACACGCCCAAGGCTACGACATTACCGTACTTGATCACAGCCCAAGCCAAATAGAACTCCTACGGCGCTTTGGTAATACCGTATTTTATGGTGATGCCGCCCGCCAAGAACTGCTTGAAGCCGCAGGCGCACACACCGCACAAATGTTAGTAGTAGCAATAGACGACCCAGATAAAACCATACAAATAATTAAGCTCGCGCGTAAAAACTACCCGCAGCTTAAAATTGTTGCCCGCGCAATAGACCGCCGCCATGCGTATCAAATGCTTAATTTAAAAGTAGATGCCTTTAACCGCGAAACTGTCGACTCAGCCATTAACCTTGCAGTAGAGGCACTTGAGCTGTTAGGTAACAATAAACAAGATGCCGAGCGCGCCGGAAAACTATTTAGAGATCACGACCGCGCTGCCGTTGTGCAACTTGCCGAGCTGTGGGGCGACGATGCCAGCTACGGCGTAGCCGTGCGCCAACGCATGGAAGATTTAAAACAAGTGCTGCAACAAGACAAACAGGCACAAAGCGATTTAAATACCTGCGACAGCGGCGACTGCGAAGATGGCTTAACAGAGCTAGCTGATAGGCCTAAAAAGCCTGATGATGCTCATTTGGAGTAGCGTCAGGCGATAGTGTTTGTATTTTATTTATAAGATTATGTTTACTTAAATGTCTTTTTGAAGATTTTTTCAATTTCTTCTTTTGCATGTTTTTCAGCGAGCTCTTTGCTTTCATCAATTGCAACGTCAACCAATGCATCGTAATCATTGAGCTCACCACATTCTTTGCACTCAAGCATATCGCCAGAACTGAACTCTATTTCAGAATCATTCTGAAGCTCGCTGTCACAAAACAAACATTTCAAAGAGATCGTAAATTTTTTATTATTCATTACTTATCTCCGAAGATTTTCAGTGCGAATGTAGCAAGTGTTAATAAGAAACCGAAGACAATAAATAATCCTTTGTGCTCTTCAATATAATCAGAAGTTTTTTTCAGAAAAGAACGAGATTTTTTTAATTCCTCAGATCTTTGTTTTGACCTCGCAGCTCCAATGCCTTTTGGTGTTATATATAAATGGGTATATTTATCCCCACCCTCACCTCTCCGTTTGAGCCATTCATGAGCAAAACACTTATCTGCCGCCTTTTGTAATTCTTCTAAAGTGTGGGAGCTTTTGTTTATAGTATTTACTTCCTCAACAAGTTCCTCATCAATAGTGACTACTACACTCTTATACGTAAGCCCCTTAGATTCCATATAATCAAGGATGTTGTTTAAGATTTTGAATTCTGACATAAACTTCCCTTAGCAATTAAACGTCCCTATTGTGTGAACTTCTATTAATATCAAATAGTGTAATCCATTACCAACTAAAAATATTATGCGGCTGACGGTGTGTATTTTATAAAAATGGGAAAGTGTTTGCGGTATTACTTGGGCGGGAATGGCTTAATTAATCTACTTTTTAATACCTACTTGTAGCCCATAGCCACCTATCATCCTTCCAGCTATGAGCTACTACATTTAAAAACGCTAAAACCTAGTGGTGGTGACCACCTTGAATCGCTTTACCTTGCTGGTTATAAAACCCCGTTGCGCTGTGTTCTATAAAACCAAGGTTGATCATTTTTGCTAAAAACGGGTCGTTTTCGTTATCGCCTATGTCGGCGTAGTCGGTGGTTTGAAAGCGATCCCACTTGGCAAACTGTGCAGTTATTTCTGCTTTATTACTGCTTACATCATTTAGAGTAAGTGAAGTGTGAGTGTGGTTTTTATTATTAGTTACGCTAAAGCTTTTAACTAAGTTTGATTTGATAAATAAAGCGAGTTTAAATTGGTTGTTACCCTCATTAAGTGTGTAGCTTTTTACTTCATCGCAGCCTGTGCCTTGGGTGTTTAAAAGGGTCATTTTTTCGATTAAATGCGCATCCACCAGCTGGTTTTTAGCACTCCAATTTTGTATGCCACGCACCTCAGACGGCTGATACTCAATACCGCGTTGCTCAGCATTAAAATAACGAATTGGGCGAATTTGCTTGTTAGCTAAGTGCTGCCAAAGCTCGGTAATAACCTCACGTTGGTGCGCAACTTGAGAGTTGTTTCGCCAAAGCGTTAGCGACTGTGTGCTTTGCTCATGGTTATGAGTATTCGTAATTTTATAGTCTGCTTTTAAATGTGCGCTATCAATATTACATTGCTGCGCTAACGTGCTGGTACTGGCAAGTGTTGCCATTAAAAATAATGCGAGTTTCATTAAATTTTCTCTTTTTAAACATCACTGTAATAGCTATACAATAACGACTTACAATGGCATTTTTATGACATAAAAAAACAACTCGCACAGCGTACGAGTTGTTTTTAAACATACACGTTAGCGGCTTACTGCGTTACTTTTTCGTCGGCTGTTTTAACTAAATCAGCCGCAAAGTCCATTACATGGAATAAAAAGCTTTGCTCATTAGTGCCTGTTACTAAATGAGCGCCTGGACCCATTGCGTATACGCCCACATCTTCACCTGCGTGAGTCTCTGAACCAAGGGGAACAAGTGCCTCTTGGTGAAAGCCCGGTGTAGTTGTATCAACGTCTGATAAATCTACACGCCCTGTAACCGGTGCGGCTAAATAAGAGGCATCGGCGTTAGTTTCATCGCCTAAATCTCTGTAGCCTAAACCATTGGTGTAACCAACCGTTGTGTATGGCATATCGTCGGCGGCAAGGCTTGGCTCGGTTTCGCCCACGGCCACCACTTTACCTAGTATTGGGTTGCCACGTTTAGGGTAACCTGCAATGGTAAATACGTGACTGTGATCAGCAGTTACCACTATTAGCGTTTCTTCTGGGTTGGTATTGTCCATTGCCACTTTTACCGCTTTAGCCAGCTCAACAGTATCGTTTAAGGCATTAAATGCGTTACCCGCATGGTGCGCGTGGTCAATACGCCCTGCTTCTACCGATAAGAAAAAGCCATTGTCGTTGTTATCTAGTACGTTAATTGCTTTTTCGGTCATTTGCGAAAGCGAAGGCTCGCCCGCTACATCGTTTGCGCGGTCGGCTTCGTATTGCATGTGCGATTCGTTAAACAAGCCAAATACTTTAGTGGCGTCGTCGCTGATTGCATCAAAACCAGTTTGATCCATAACGTATGTGCCACTTGGGTAAGTTGTTTGCCACTCAGTCACTAGGTTACGGCCATCAGTACGGTCGCCTTCTACCGCACTGACTGCATCGGCTGAATTTGCTGCTGCATCTTTTGGTAAAAAGTGACGACGGCCGCCACCCATTACTACGTCTATGCCATCTACATCAATACCGGCAAAACGCGCTTCTAGATTGGCTTCAAAGTTAACCAGTTGCGATGCAATATCTTCACATGCTTCTGAACCTGCTGGCATATCTGAAATATCTTCCCAGTTACGGTCAGCCGATTTAGCATACGTTGCTGCAGGCGTTGCATGGGTAATACGCGCCGTTGAAATAAGGCCCGTTGCTTTACCGGCAATTTCTGCAAGTTCTAGTGAGGTAACTAGCTCATTACCTTGGGCGGTTGAACAGTCACCGCGTTCAATGTCTTCATCTACACCAATGACGCCCACATCAGTTTTAACACCTGATACCATTGCCGTCATAGTGCCTGCTGAGTCTGGCGTTTGTGCATCTACGTTGTAGGTTTTTACAAAACCTGAGTACGGCATTTTTTCAAAGCTTAGCTGGTAGTCTTCACCTAAGCCGCCTTCAAGCTGGCCTGCTAAGATACGTGCAGCCGTTACGGTAGAAATACCCATGCCGTCGCCTACAAATAAAATAACGTTTTTAGCTTTACCTGACTCTGTAACTACACTTGCATTTGCTTGCTGTGTTTTTTCAAGCTGTGCTTGTGCGCCGCTAAACCATGTATTACTGGTGAGTGATTCAAGTTGCTCGCTGGTAAGTGACGTAGCCGGTGCGTTACATACCAAGTTAGAAGAGCTAACTTCGTCGCTATCTAGCACGCCGTTGCCGTTTGTATCTACGCCGGTTTGAGTTTCTACTCCGCCATTAACACATTGCTCAGAGCCTACGGCTATGGTGTTATCTACCGCGAGTATATTATTTTCGTCTTTGTCGTTGTCACTGCAACCTGCAAGCGCGACCATTATTGCTAAAGAAAGTGCTGTTAATTTGTTCATGTTAGCCGCCATTATTGCTGAGTTAGTTCAAGAGCTTGATCAATTAAGTGAAATACTACATTTTGCTCAATTACGCCTTGAGCTAGCTGTGCACCTGGGCCTTTTGCATGCAATGAAATATCTTCACCGGCATGGGTTTCTGAGCCAAGGGGTACTGTAGTTTCTTGGTGAAAACCAGGTGTAGTAGTATCAACGCCTGTAAGCTCAACACGTCCAGCAACTGGGCCAGTTAAATAAGCAGCATCGGCATCTGTTTCATCAACTAAGTTTCTAAACCCTAAGCCATTTGCATAACCTACTGTGGTGTAAGGCATGTCGTCGGCAGCAAGGCTTGGTGTGGTTTCGCCAACGGCAACTACTTGGCCTAAAATTGGGTTACCGCGTTTAGGGTAGCCAGCAATCGTAAACACGTGGCTGTGATCGGCGGTGACTAAAATAAGGGTTTCTTCTGGGTTGGTGTTATCTACCGCAGCTTGTACTGCTTTTGCAAATTCTATGGTGTCGTTAAGTGCGTTATAAGCATTGCCCGCGTGATGTGCGTGGTCAATACGGCCCGACTCAACCGTTAAGAAAAAACCATTTTCGTTTTTGCCTAATACGTCAATTGCTTTGCTGGTCATTTCACTTAATGAAGGCTCACCCGCTACATCGTTTGCGCGGTCGGCTTCGTATTGCATGTGAGATTCGTTAAATAACCCAAATACTTTAGTAGCGTCGTCAGCAATGGCATCAAAGCCCGTTTGGTCCATTACATAAGTACCTTGTGGGTATTGAGTTTGCCACTCAGTCACTAAGTTACGTTCATCAGTACGATCGCCCTCTACCTCACTTATTGCATCAGCTGAGTTAGCGGCAGCATCTTTTGGTAAAAAGTGACGACGACCGCCCCCCATTACAAAATCAAGGCCATCTACGTCGGTACCTACAAAGCGTGCTTCTAGGTTTTTTTCAAAATTTACCAGCTGCGAAGCAATATCTTCACAGGCTTCTGAGCCCTCTGGCATGTCTGAGATGTCTTCCCAGTTACGGTCTGCCGATTTAGCATACGTTGCCGCAGGTGTTGCATGAGTAATACGCGCTGTTGAAACAATACCCGTTGCTAGGCCTTTTATTTCAGCAAGCTCCGTAGCCGTTAAAAGCTCATTGCCCGCAACAGTTGAACACGCGCCGCGCTCTATATCTTCATCTACACCAATTACGCCTACATCGGTTTTAACGCCTGAGATCATCGCGGTCATTGTGCCCGCAGAATCAGGTGTTTGTGCATCTACGTTATACGTTTTTACTTGCGCCGAGTATGGGAACTCTTCAAAACTTAAATAACCTTCTTCACCTAACTCACCCGCGCGCTGGCCTTGTAAAATACGTGCCGCCGTAAGGGTAGATACACCCATGCCGTCGCCTACAAATAAAATAACGTTTTTAGCTTTTGTTGTGTTTTCATTTTGTGCTTGAGCCGTTTTAGCAGCTAACGTGGTTTGGGCATTGGTATACCAGCTACTATCTGTTTGGCTTTGCGGTAATACATTGGCATGGCTTGCTGTGCTTAACATAAGCGTTAAGCCAACTGCCGCAGCAATTTTTTTAATTTTCATCCTTTATTATTCCCATAGTGTAGTGGTTATTTTTTGCTTGAAGCGCATGCTTCAAATTTGTAACCGCAGCACTATAAAAAACAGAGATGACTACCAAAGGACTTTTTGATGAAGAAACTATGACTAAACCATTACAAAAATAAGACAAAAAAAGCGCAGCGGTTAAACGCTACACATGTAAGGTAAATTATTAAAAGAGTTATTTAAAACTGGCACAAATGTTACACCTAAACCAGAGTGGACTAGACATGAAACTACGGTTTCTGCCAGACAATTAAATCGCGGCGCAAGGCTTTGAGCTAGATGACTTACATCCATGTAAGAATAACTAAAAACCGGGCAAATCCTTCGTGTCCAGCCCACTCTCCCTTATCTACACTCATGTAAGCAACAAGAGTAAATAACCCCTAGACAGAACCAAAAAGACGCCTGTTTGGCATTAAAGCTACGTTATCGCTTATTTGTGGGGAATAACCACACTTCATAGTCTCAGCCGGTCTAAATACCAAATAGCTTGCTGCAAGTTTAATCTTGAAAGGTCAGCAGACCTTAATCACTAATGTATTAAACCTTGAGCGTATTGAGTGGATTGCCTACAATAGCGCATCACTTTTTAATAAAGATTAAAACCATGACCGATTCAACAAAACCAGCATTACCTGATCAGCTTTCTATTAACCCACGCAGCAAGCATTACGTAGAAGAAGTGTTTGAACACGAAATTGGCGTAAGCTTAAATGGCAAAGAACGCTTTGACGTAGAAGAATACTGCATTAGCGAAGGTTGGATTAAAATTGCCGCACCTAAAGCGCTAGACCGTCGCGGTCAGCCATTACTTATGAAAGTAAAAGGTACGGTAGAGGTATTTTATAAGTAAGCTCAATCTTACTTAAATAAGCGACTCTCCTACGAGATGTCGCTTTTTTTATACCTATTGAAAAGCATTGAGCTTCTTTCATGTTAAAGGTGATGAAGTTTCATTATGATTTTATTAAAAACATGGTTGAATAACGCCATATTGTACAGATACACAAAGGCTTGTTATGAATAAACTCACTATTTTAGATGGCGGTATGGGGCGCGAACTTAAGCGCATTGGCGCGCCTTTTACACAGCCACTGTGGAGTGCACAAGCACTAATAGAAGCCCCGCATTTTGTAACGCAGGCTCACCAAGGTTTTATAGATGCCGGCGCTGAAATAATTACCGTTAATAGTTATGCCTGTGTGCCCTTTCATTTAGGTGAAGCGCTATACCAAGCACAAGGCGCAGCCCTTGCACAGCAAGCGGCCGTTATTGCAAAAGAAGTCGCTCAAAACGCTAAACAAAATGTATTAGTAGCTGGTTCATTACCACCCGCATTTGGCTCTTACCGCCCTGAACTATTTGAAAGCGAGCGCGCATTTACTATTTTAGATACGTTATATAAAGCGCAAGACGAGTATGTAGATTTATGGATTGGCGAAACCATATCGAGCATTGAAGAAGCACACGTTATGGCAAGCGTACTTAAAAGCTCAAACAAGCCATGTTATTACGCATTTACCCTAAATGATGAAATAAGCGAGCAAGCTAAACTGCGCTCTGGTGAACTGGTAAGTGACGCAGTAGCGGCTTTGCTTGAGAAAAATGTTGCGGGTATTTTCTTTAATTGCTCAATTCCTGAGGTTATAGAGCAAGCCTTTAGCGATACCAACGCGGTATTAGCCAAGCAAAATAAAAGCGTTATTTTAGGCGCGTTTGCTAATGGCTTTACGCCTATCGCGCGCGACTACAAAGCCAACGAAGGATCGCAAGCGTACCGCGATATTTCACCTTCAGAATACTTAGGCTTTGCTAAAAAGTGGCACAGCCAGGGCGCAAGCATTATCGGCGGCTGCTGTGGTATTGGCCCAGAGTTTATTGAAGTACTGGCAAACTGGAAACAAGATCTCGAAAGCGCTTAAGCTTTTAGTAATTTTTAGAGCTTATTGGCTACACCAATCGTGTTAAGTTATTAGGCATTTATAGCGACAGATAAATAGCGTGATAACAAGGCATAAATATCGACATGTAGTGTTCTACATGAGAAATTTATAACACTGTTAGCGCTCTATTAGCACGCTAGAATGATTAAATATTTAAGTCGATTGGTGTACCCAATCAAGCCCTTGTATAGCTGTAGTAGGAAACGCGGTTGCATGGCTCGCCCCTTCAATAACAACGCTTTTTAATTCAATATTTTCACTGCTAAGTGCATTAATTTTTTGCGTTAGCAGCTTTGCCCCTTCCACCATATTTTGACCTTCACCAAAACTTGGGGTTTCCTTTGCCCCCACCGATATATAAACCTTAGTAGGCACTTTAGGTTTATGTGCTTGTAGCGCTAAAATTGCATTGTTATTAAACCAAACTGATGGGCTGCCAATAATATAATTGTTAAATAAATCGGGCATCGTAAATAAAATAGTGGCACCAAATAAGCCGCCTAAAGAGTTACCTATATAGGTTTTTTGTGTGCTACTTGCTCGGTAGGCATTTTCTATATATGGCAGTACCGTATTTTTTAAAAACAGCGCATGGTTTTTAGCGTTACCGGTTTGTTTTTTCCAGCTTTTAGCCTTATTTGGTGTGTAGTCTCTAATACGGCTATTAGACCCTTTAGAGCCTTTTTCATAGCTAATGGCCACAATAATAGCCTGCTGCATTTTACCGCTATTCATAGGAAACCGTGTAGCACCTGCCACAATAGGAAACGTATACGGCGCATCGGTTAAATAAATAACTGGATATATTTTTTCAGGGTGCTTTTTATATGACTTAGGAAGCTGAATAAAAACAGGGTATACCCGATTGGTCACGGGCTCAGTGAGTTCAATAACGCTGCTTCTAGGGATTTGGTACGGGGTATTTGCGCTTAATTTAAAACACATTAAAGCGCAAAGTAACAGCAGGGATTTTAAAGCAGTATTCATTAGGGCGTGTTGATCCTTGATGGTTGAATTTGCAGCAGTATGTTTGGTTTTTAGGCAAGGCAGAGCCTATGAAGTGTGGTTACTCCCCATAAATAGGCGATAACGCAGCATAAATGCCAAACATGCGCTGCCCTTCGGGTTCTGCCTAGGGGCGATAAACTCTTTGTTACTCGGTTTTTACTTAGCCCACTAGGTTACAAACCTCGCGCCGCGATTTAATCGCCCCTAGATTGAACAAATTTCAATCCGCAAAGATCAGCACGCCCTAACCTAAACCAAGCGTAATAAACCAATATTGGATGATTACTTTAACTCACTTTTAGCTTTAGGTTATTAAAATTTAGAACAGTGCTACATATTAGCTGTTTGTAGCACTGATAGCGCTAAGCTGCCTGATCAGATTCATCGCCTGAACACGGGCAATTATCATCATTTTGTTTAAGGCATTGTTGGTAATTAAACCAATGAGCCACAGCAATAAACGCTGAGCCTATTAAGGTTAGCGCTTTTTCGGCTATTTCATGCCCTAGCAATACCGCACATATCATAAAAGACAGCCCAATAACGCCGCAGGCCATATAACGTTTACGCTTATGCTTTTTACAGCCTAAGCTCAGTGCTAATAAACTGGTGGGTAATACCGCTGCAAGAATCCATAAATGAAATTGTTCACTATCTATTTGCAGTACAGCAAAGCTTGGCAATAGCGCTAAAATAACCGGGGTTGCAAAACAATGTACTGTACACATTAACGATAACCCAATCGCCATACGATCCATAACACTTTGACTCGACTTCATTATTTCCTCTACTAAATTAGTGCCTCTACTCAAAAGCGTTACCTTTAAGGAGACATTTTAGTAACAACAGTTAATTACTATTGATACATTATAACATTTCTCGCATTATTGATATAATATAACATCTAACAAGGTAGTCAAATGAAACCTAGATCACAATTAGCTGTTCTCATCGCAGCTTTATTACCAGCAAGTGTGCTGGCATCCACAATTGAAGGCGTTGTTTTAAACAATCAAGGTAAAATAGTTACCAATGCAACCATAGAAGTTGAAGGCTCAGACCTTACAGTCACCACCGACGAAAACGGTAAATTTGTTATAGCAGAGCTAAACAATGGCTTAAAAGAACTTCACGTTGTAGCCCCTGGCTATGCGCATCTTCATCGCGATATAACAATAACGAATGCCGAAAACCAATCGGTTACGTTTAATTTAAAGCGCTCGCCTATTGAAGTTATTGATATTGAAGCAACCCCTATTCATATGTCGGCAATGGAATCTGCCTCACCTGTTAGCGTTTTATCTGGCGAACAACTAAGACGACAACAAGCTGCAACACTTGGCGATAGCCTTGAAAAGCTCCCAGGCGTTAATACTAATTTTCACGGTAAAGTAGCCAGTACACCAATTATTCGTGGTTTAAGCGGCCCGCGTGTACTCATTACTCAAAATGGCCTTGATGTAAGCGATGTGTCGCGCGTTGGCCCTGATCACTCTGTTGCATCAGAAGCCTCTACCGCACAACAAATTGAAGTATTACGCGGCCCAGCAACACTGTTTTATGGTAGCGGAGCGATTGGTGGTGTGGTTAATGTAGTAGATAGCCGTGTACCAACCGACAGCACAACACGCGGCGAGTGGAACGTAGAACATAACTCGGTAGATAACCAAAAAGTAGCCTCGTTTAATGCCACCACAGGCACAGACTCGGTGGCTTTTTACGCCGATGCATTTTGGCGTGAGGCCGACGACTACGAGGTACCTGTAGCCGCAGATATAGATAGCGATAGTGAAAGCCATAGTGGCGATTACAAAGTTGAAAACAGTAATGAAGAGTCTGACGGTTTTACTGTTGGCGCTAGCTACTTAATGGATAACGGCTTTATTGGCTTAGCAGTAGAGCAATTTAATCGTCAATACGGTATTCCGGGCCATACGCACGGCGAGGAAGAAGAGGAAGAGCACAGCGACGAAGAAGAAAGCGTATTTGCTGATTTAGAACAAACTAAGGTGCAATTATTAGGTGAGTACAACCTAGATAATAAATGGTTAAACAAAGTAAACCTGCGCGTTGGCCATACCGACTACGAACACGCTGAAATTGAAGGTGGCGCTGTAGGCACTACTTTTAAAAACGAAACAAATGAATTACGCATAGACCTACTACATAACCAATTTAACGAGTGGAATGGCGGCATTAGCTTTCATTACAAACAAAGCGATGTTGAAGCACAAGGTGAAGAGGCCTTTACGCCTCCATCAGAAACCGAAAGCTTTGCTGTAGCACTAATGGAAGAAAGACACTTTGGTGATTTTTTAGTGCAAGTAGGTGGGCGTATAGAGCGTGTAACCATTGAAGCAGGCGACGTATTACTGCCAAATATTGACGCACACGCACACGATGAAGCAGAAGAAGCCGACGAACATGATCATGAAGAAAGTGCAGAAATTACCCGCGTATTTGACGTAGAGCATGAATTTACACCAATCAGTTTATCGGCAGGCGTAGTATGGGATTTTACACCTAACTATAACTTAGGCCTTTCTGTATCGCGCTCTGAACGTGCGCCCTCTGCCTCTGAATTGTTATCGTTTGGGCCACACATTGGTACTGGCACTTACGAAGTAGGTGCACTATTTGATTTAGATGAAGACGGCCATTTGGGTTTATCTGATCAAGCAATTGATTTGGAAACAGCCAATAATATCGATTTAACCCTGCGTAAAACCCAAGGTGATGTTGGCTTTATTTTAAATGCCTTTTACAACCAAGTAGATAATTACTATTACCAAATAGACACCGGTTTATTCGCCGAAAGTGGCCACGACCATGGCGATGAAGAAGAAGGGGCTGACGAACACGACCATTCATCAGAACTGCCGGTTTATTTATTTAAAACAGACGACGTAATTTTACACGGGTTTGAAGCGCAAATTGCGTGGCAATTAACTGATGAATTTAAAGTAGATTTATTCTCAGATTACGTTCGTGCACGCCTTAAAGACGGTGGCGATTTACCCCGTACACCACCGCTTCGTTTTGGTAGCGAGCTAAGCTATCAAACAGATAAACTCAGTGCGCATATTCACGTTACTCGCTATCAAAAGCAAGACCGCACAGCCCCACAAGAAACAGCCACAGACGGTTACACATTGGTTGATGCGAGCATCTCTTACGACCTTTCAGTATTAAACCAAGATATGTCTGTGTACCTGCGAGGTACCAACTTAACAGATACAGAGGCACGCGTGCACAGCTCGTTTGTAAAAGATATAGCGCCACGTCCAGGACGTAGCTTTGCGCTAGGTATTCGCGGTTATTTTTAAGCGTTAAAAAATTATAATTAAAGGAAATAAACATGAAAAAACTATATCAATTAAAGCTTATTGCACTGGCAATTAGCACTACATTTATTACAGCTTGTGGTGATGCAGAAACCAACATTGTGGAACAAGATCCTATTGTTGTAGAAGATGAACACGATCACGACGATGATGATGATGATCACGACCATGACGACGGCTTTACCATAAGCTCACTTGGCAGACTTGCCGTACTGGCTGGAGATAGCAACGAAGCGAGCTTTTTTGATTTAGACGATAACGCACTGCTTGATACATTTGTATTAAACGATGAGTCAAATACGTTGTCAGCTTCGCCTGACTTTCGTTACGCTGTAATTACAAACCGAACTCAAGATTACCTAGGGTTTATAGACGGCGGTATGTGGCGCGAAGATCACGGTGAGCACTTGCATGATTACGAGCAAGGCCCTGCATTTAGTAGCTACGAGCTAACAAGTGGCAGCCGCCCTACACACTTAATGACACACGACGGGCAATTAGCCATATTTTACGATGGCGATGCAGATTCAGGTGCGCCAGCTTCGGTTGAAGTGTTAACTGATAGCGATATCACTAACGCAACGCCAACACTCCCTGGTATTAGCTACGATATAAATATGCACGGTGTAGCAGAGCCACGAGGTGAGCATTTGCTATCAACTATTCGTCGCGACGATGCAGATAACACATCGGTTGCTAAAGTACTGCCAGATCAAGTAGGTGTTTATCACTTTCATGATGGTGAATACGAGCTTGAACAGACCTTAGAAGTTACGTGCCCTGATTTACACGGTGCAGCACAAAATCACGACTATGTTGTATTTGGTTGTGGTGATGGTGTGCTAATAGCTCACCAGCAAGGTGATGTATACGAAGCACAAAAAGTAGCAAATATAGAAGCGGTAGGCACTGAACGCATTGGTACTTTATATGGCCACGAAAATAGCGACACTATTTTTGGTATTGCCGCAGGACACGATGGCAGTGGCTCAGTATTACTGGATATTCATCCTGAAAATGCCGAAATGGAAGAAGTAGAATGGCAACTAGCCGATGGCGCAAGTGCTGTATCTTATTCTTTCTCGGCCAGTGGTGAACACTTTTTAGTGCTCGACAGCTTAGGCTTTTTAAATGTACTTACGGGGCATGACCATGATGGCGAAATGCACTGGGAACTTGCAGGCCAAGTTGATATTACCGAACAAGATGTATCAACCATGCCTGAAGGTATGAGCTTTAGCATGACGGTGGCTCAAAATGGTGAGTTTGCTTATGTTGCTGACCCTATTGCTCAGCATGTTGTGCAAGTACACCTTGAAGACTTAGAAGTTGAAGGTGAACTAGAGTTAACTTTTCCACCAGCTGGCTTAACATGGTTAGGTATTGCTGAGGTTGAAGATGACCACGACCATTAATTTTATGCGCTAAATAAAGAGCATTTACATAAAGGTTGGCCGCTTAATGCCAACCTTTTTTATTCACATTTTGTAACAGACCTTTTATCACAAGTGCATCGCTATTTATAACCTGATTGTTATGATGTAACCGCTTTTAATATAGGATGTAATCCCATGAAAAAAATAACAACCTTAGCACTCTTGGCTGCGGTTATCGCACCGGGTGTATCTGCTTATGAAACTAAAGACACACGCTTACTGCGCTTTCCGGATATTCATAATCAAAACGTGACCTTTGTTTACAGTGGCGATATTTATATTGCTGATACACAAACAGGCGCAAGTAAACGTTTAACCGACCACATTGGTTTTGAAACCTTTCCTAAATTTTCTCCTGACGGTAAACGCATTGCATTTTCAGCCGAATATAACGGCAGCCGCCAAATTTATGTAATTAACAGCGACGGCTCAGGCCTTAAGCAACTTACCTACTATAACGATGTTGGCCCAATGCCACCGCGTGGTGGTTTTGATTACCGCGTTTTAGATTGGACAGCCGATGGCAAAAATGTAGTATTTAGAGCAAACCGTACACCGTGGGGCAAAAGAATGGGCCGCCCTTATATGGTCCCAGCCGACGGTGGTCTTGAGCAACCTTTAGCTATTCCAGAAACTGGCGGCGGTATGCTCTCCCCTGATGGTAGCAAGTATGTTTATACGCCCATTGACCGTGAGTTTCGCACCTGGAAACGCACCCGTGGCGGCCGTGCGCAAGATGTATGGATTTACGATTTAGAAAATAACACTTCAGAGCAACTTACTACTAACCGCGCTACCGACCAGCAACCGACCTGGGTTGGCGACAATATTTATTTTGTATCTGATCGTGATTACACATTAAACCTTTACCAATACCGTAAAGGCAGTGAGCCTAAAAAGCTTACAAACTATAAGAACTTTGACGTACTTTGGCCCTCAGCGGGCCCTAATGCGGTTGTGTATGAAAACGGCGGTTACTTATATCGCTTTGACGCAAAAACACAAAAAAGCGCGAAGCTGAGCATTAATATTGCTGGTGTGCGCCAATACGCTATGCCGTACAGCAAAAATGTAAGCGACTTTATTGATTCTATGTCGATTTCTCACGATGGCAAACGTGCTGTATTTACAGCCCGTGGCGAGCTATTTAGCGTACCTGTTAAACAAGGCCCTACGCGTAACTTATCGTACACAGATAAGAGCCGCGAAATAGACGCAAGCTGGTCGCCAAATGGGCGTTACATTGCTTACATGAGTGATGAAAGCGGCGAGTACGAAATTTACTTAAAAGATCGCAGTAAAAATAATGCCATTAAACAACTTACTAGCAATGGCACTATTTGGCGCTTTACACCTATTTGGTCACCCGATAGCACCAAGCTATTGTTTGCAGATAAAAACCACACACTGTGGTGGTTAGATGCAAAATCGGGCAAGCAACATAAAATTGATACCGGCATTTACGACGAAGACGGTATTACTCAATATACCTGGTCGCCTAACAGCCAAGACATTGTGTATGTAAAAAATAACGAAAATCGATATGCATCGCTTTGGCACTACAACCTTAAAAAAGAAAAGGTTACACGCTTAACAGACGAGATGAGTAATGAGCAAAACCCAACATTTTCACCAGATGGGCAATACCTTTACTTTAGCTCAGAGCGCGACTTTAACCTTGCGTTTAGCAGCTACGAGTTTGACTACATGTTTAACCGTGCAACCCGTATTTATGCGGCCGCAGTAAACGACAGTGTTAAACCGCTTATAGCCTTACAAAGTGACGAAACCACGATTGTAAAAGACGATGACGACGAGAAAGAAGACGACAAAAAAGTTAAAAACGCACTGCAAAGCAGCGACTTTATGCAGCGTGTTACCGCACTTAACGCACCAGCGGGCAATTACCGCGGCTTAACCGCAGTAAAAGACGGCGTACTGATGCTTGCCAATGGCGCATTGCAACTTATAGGTACCGAGCACGACAGTAAACTAGAAACCGTAGCCAAAGATGTAAGCACATATACTGTTTCTAGCAACGCTGAACATATTTTAGTGAAAGCCGGTCACGACTTTAGTTTAATAGAACCTAAGCCAAAGCAAGACCTAAACGCTAATAAGCTCGATTTAAGCAAAATGACGCTTAAAATTGACCCGCAAGCTGAGTGGCAACAAATGTACGTAGAAGGTTGGCGCACACTGCGCGACTGGTTCTACGATGAAAACCACCACGGTCAAGATTGGGATGCTATTTTAGCTAAATACCAACCTATGGCTGATGCCATTAGCCACCGTAGCGACCTTGACTACGTACTGAGTGAAATTGCCGGCGAAATTAACTCAGGTCATATTTACTTGCAATCGGGCGATATGCCAAAAGTCGAACGTAAAAACCACGGTTTATTAGGCGCTAAGCTTGCAAGTGACCCATCGGGTTACGTAAAAATAGAGCAAATTTTCAAAGGTGAAAACTGGCATGACGATTTCCGATCTCCGCTGGGTACCACAGGCGTAAAAGCACATAACGGCGATTACATTATTGCGGTAAATGGCCGTTCGGTTAAAGATGTTGCTAACTTTTACGAACTACTTGAAAACACCCAAGGCGAGCAAGTTGAACTGGTACTAAACAGCAAACCGCGTAGCAAAGGCGCGTGGCAAGTAACTGTAAAACCGGTCGCCAGTGAGCAAGGTTTACGTTATTTAGAGTGGGTTAACTCGCGTGCAGCCTACGTTGACAAGCTATCAAATGGGCGCATTGGCTACGTACACTTGCCAAATACCGCGTATGAAGGCAACCGCGCCATGTTTAAAAACTACATGCCGCAAACCACTAAAGACGCCATGATTATTGATGACCGATACAACGGTGGTGGCTTTATTCCTGAGCACATGATCACGTGGCTTGCGCGTAAACCACTTAACTATTGGAAACGCCGCGGTACCGAGCCCACTAAAACACCACAGTTTGCACATGACGGTCCTAAAGCGATGCTAATAAACGGCTATTCAAGCTCAGGCGGTGACGCAATTCCTTACTACTTCCGCCAAGCGGGTTTAGGTAAGCTAATTGGTACGCGTACATGGGGTGGCTTAATTGGTATTTCTGGCAACCCTGCTCTTGTAGATGGCGGGCAAGTTATTGCGGCTACATTCCGTATTTTAGATACACAAGGTAACTGGATTATAGAAAACGAAGGTGTTGCTCCTGATATTAAAGTGGTTGATCGCCCAGAGCTTATTTATAAAGGCCAAGATCCATCAATAGAACGTGCTGTACAAGAGTTATTAAAAGAGCTTAAAGAAAACCCTAAGCAACCTTTAGTAGTGCCACCAGCACCGTCTAAGTTTTAATTTGCTGTATAGCAATATTAGCTAATAATAAAAACCCTGCAAATTTGCAGGGTTTTTATTAATTCGAGTTTAATAACTTATATATATTAAGGCTTATCTTTTTCTCCAGCCGCTCCATACGTCATCTTCTTGGTTGGATTTTTTCTTCTTTTTCTTACCTGTGCCTTCAGGCTTTGCCATTGGCTTTTCGTTTTTAAGTGCAAGGGCCGCGTCACGATTTGCTTGGTTTACCGCAAAACCCGTTACTTCCTCACGCTCTAAGCGAAGTTTGTTTTTCTTCTCGATTATTTTAAAGTGATGAAAATCTTCGTAATCAATCAGTGATAACGCTAAACCCACTTCACCGGCACGGCCGCTTCGACCAATACGGTGCATGTAATCAGCGGGGCTGCGCGGTAAGTTAAAGTTAATAACAACAGGCAGTTTTGCAATATCTAAACCACGGGCTGCAATATCGGTGGCAATAAGTACTTCTATTTCACCGGCTTTAAATTTTTCAATTACGCGAGTACGCTCACTTTGGCCTTTATCACCATGGAATACTTGTGCGTTAATACCACGCTTTTCAAGCTTACCTGCTAAATGCTCACAGTCTTTTTTAGCGTTTACAAAAATAAGTGCTTGGCGCCATTTATGCGCTTTAATTAAATGCGCTAAAACCGTGGTTTTTTCGCCTTTATTAACGCTAAATACGCGCTGTACTAAGGTGCTTTCGTCTTTGCTTTGAACTTGTATTTCAAC
Organism: Pseudoalteromonas sp. MMG006; assembly: GCF_018101025.1. Lineage (NCBI taxonomy): Bacteria > Pseudomonadati > Pseudomonadota > Gammaproteobacteria > Alteromonadales > Pseudoalteromonadaceae > Pseudoalteromonas > Pseudoalteromonas sp. MMG006. The sequence continues at coordinate 5,936 of NZ_JAGJEJ010000012.1, read as the reverse complement.
AGGGTTAGTTAACAGCTCTTGCGTTAATTGTGTGACTTGCTCTGGGAAGGTCGCTGAAAACAACATAGTTTGTTTTTTAGCAGGCATAAGCGCTAATAACTCAGCAAGCTCTTCGGTAAAACCAAGGCTTAGCATGCGGTCGGCTTCGTCAAGCACAAGGGTAGTTACATTATCGAGCTTAATCGCGTTGCTTGAGATTAAATCGAGCAAACGACCAGGCGTTGCAACAATAATATCGGCGCCGCCGCGTAGAGCCTGCATTTGTGTATTAACCGACACACCACCAAATACCGCCACCGTTTTAATTGCGCCATTAAAGTTAGCAGAATACGACTTAACACTATCGGCCACCTGCGTTGCAAGCTCACGGGTAGGTACCAAAATAAGCCCAGTTACAAAATTACCTTTGCTCGGCGCTTTATTAGCGCCTTGCTCTACAAATAGCTTTTGTAGCATAGGCAACGCAAACGTTGCTGTTTTACCTGAGCCAGTATTTGCCCCCGCAATTAAATCGCTACCAGCCAGTACACTTGGAATCGCCTTAGCTTGAATTGGCGTAGGTTGGCTATATTCCAAATCGGTTAAACGAGCTTGTAGCTCTGGAATAAGGCCAAGATCGTTAAAGGTACTAGGGCTTGTTGCTGAGGTCATAAATTTGTGGGCTTATTGCTAAAAAAGTAGCCTGTAATTTTAGCGTATTTAGCGCTTATTAAGTAGGGATTAGTGATTTTAATGTTTTTATAGGTAACAGCTGCGCGATTCGAGCTACAAGCTCTAAGCATACTTTAGCTCTGATTATTTTTGCTCATTAATACGAAAAGGGAGTTTCCCCCTTTATTTAAGATATAAAACGACCTGCACGCTCAACTAACTCAGGGTAATGTAATATCGAAAACTGTCGATTTTGGTTATAGCTAAAGTCATGTAGGATCATATCGCCAAGCTCTGTTGTACCACGTTGAATTTCTGAGGATTTTGTTCCAGTTTTTCCTAGTAACATACTTATAATGCTAATAATTTTACCTTTAGAGGCTCTCATTGGGTCCAAATTCGATTCTGAATTATTCATTTTTTCAATAAAAATACTCCAATTTTTACTGGAGTTATTTCGAAATTTATCTTTCCACATTGGTATCATAATTTTATATAATTCTGGCTTACTTATTTTTAGAATAGCTAAAAATACTAACGGTAACGTATATAGCTTTTCTTTAGTTGTTAGCTGAATAGCTTGTAAAACCTTAATGACTTGTTCAATATCTCGTAAACCCGCATCACATAGAATGGCCGTTTGTGCCAACAAATAAGCATTACCATTTTTATGCACAGCAATTAACTTATCATCATTAATAAGCTCTGTTTTCCATAAATACACTGAGTAAGACAAAAGATTTGGTGATGGTAGTTGATAAATTTGATCGAAAAATCTATTTAGATACTTTTTAGATTCAAAATTATTACCATAAATAGCCTTTATTGAATGACTTAATTGCTCGGATGCAGTAGCAACAACAAAATAAACGCGTGGTATTTGAAATAGATGCTTAATTGTCTCTAGTAGTTCAATGGCATAACTAGGTCTACATCTGTCTAACTCATCTACGAATATGAAAATTGGCTTTATATCCTTACCAGCCTTTTTCGCGATCTCCCCTAAATTAGCCTTAAAAGTAATAATACTATTTTCTATACTTTCTTGATGTTCTAACGCAATATTTGTTGCTTGAGTAGTTAAACCTTCGACTAGTTTATTTGTAGCTTTATTATCTACATCGGATGTTTTACTTGCTTCATCGCTGCCCAACATCAACTCGTTTATTTGATCGCGAGATAGACCTGTCAATCTTTGTGCTATAAAGGATAAAAGCAGCGGGGCTGCGGCAAGTTTAAATTTATCCCATTTAGTTTTTTGACTTGCGTTGGCCTTTTTACTAAAAAAAGGTTTTAACTCTTTATCGATTGCAGAAATAAAACCAAGCAAAGGGTTATTTGTAAAGTCCTTCTCCCAAGCATTAAAATAAACGACTTCGCACCCTTTTGATTTTAAATCACTTCGCCAATTTGTAAGAAAATAGGTTTTACCAAATCCCCACTCTGCATCAATATTTAAAACAAAAGGTTCTTCTTTTTTTATTGTAAACCTACTGAGTAAATAGGTAGTTAGATACTCCGCGTCTTCTTTTCTATTTAACTTATCATCATTCCATGGTGTCATTTTCAGAGTTCCTGATTTTGTTTATAGCTATATTGCCATGAAGACATTGATTACGAAACTTTGTATTCAAACGAAGTTATTTTCACTGTTATTTAATTTAAGTGCCTTGCAGTAATAAAACACGGCTAAAATTATTCACAAAAAAAGGCGCATTAAGCGCCTTTTTATCTTTAACAGGTAATTACCAACCTATTGATTTTACTCAACAGTAACCGATTTAGCTAAGTTACGTGGTTGGTCAACGTCGGTACCTTTAATTACCGCTACGTAGTACGACAGTAACTGTAATGGCAGTGTGTAAACAATTGGCGCAATAATGTCGTCAGTGTGGTTTACGTTGATTACACGCATTGTGTCGTCTGACTCAAAGTGTGAATCTTTATCTGCGAATACGTAAATAATACCACCACGTGCGCGTACTTCTTCTACGTTTGATTTAAGCTTTTCTAATAGCTCATTGTTTGGCGCTACAACAATAATTGGCATGTCGGCATCAATAAGTGCAAGTGGCCCATGTTTTAGCTCGCCCGCTGCGTAAGCTTCTGCGTGAATGTACGAAATTTCTTTAAGTTTAAGCGCACCTTCCATTGCAATTGGGTATTGCGAACCACGACCTAAAAACAGTGAGTGGTGTTTATCGGCAAATTCTTCTGCAAGGTCTGCAATGCCATCAGCAAGCAATAAGGTTTCTTCAAGCTTAGCGGGAAGTACTTTTATAGCATTTACAATAGCACTTTGATCTAACTGCTTTTCTTGCGCTATAGACGCAGTAAGCATTAACAAACCAACTAATTGCGTAGTAAACGCTTTAGTCGATGCAACGCCAATTTCAGCGCCGGCTTTGGTCATAAAGGCAAGGTCAGATTCGCGTACAAGCGATGAACCCGGTACGTTACAAATGGTCATTGAAGCCATGTAACCTTGCTCTTTAGCTAAGCGTAATGCCGCTAACGTATCGGCTGTTTCACCCGATTGTGAAATAGTCACAAGTAGGCTGTTTTCATGTACATACGATTGGCGGTAACGAAACTCAGAGGCAATCTCAACATTGCAACTAACGCCTGCAAATTGCTCAAGCCAATAACGGGCAACCATACCTGAATGGTATGACGTACCACAGGCAATAATTTGTACGTGTTTTACGTCTTTAAATATTTGCTGAGCGCTGTCGCCAAAGGCGTCAATTGCTACGCGGTCGTCGTTTAAACGTCCTTCAAGGGTATTACGTACTGCAAGTGGTTGCTCGTAAATTTCTTTTAGCATGTAGTGGCGGTAGTCGCCTTTACCTGAGGCATCTTGCGTGATATTTGATTCAATCACTTCACGCTCTACAGCGTCGCCATTTTCATCAAAAATTTCAACAGTGTCACGTGTAATGCGGGCTACATCGCCTTCTTCTAAAAATATAAAGCTGCGAGTAACCGGTAATAGTGCTAACTGATCAGAGGCAATAAAGTTTTCGCCAAGGCCTAAACCAATAACAAGCGGGCTACCTGAGCGCGCTACGATAATTTCATTGTCGTTGTCTTTATCAAATACAACCGTGCCAAACGCGCCTTCAAATTGCTTAACCGCAGCTTGTACTGATGCAAGTAACGTAGTGTGTTGCTTACGAAGCTTATGAATTAAGTGCACCATTACTTCGGTATCGGTTTCAGATAGGAACTCGTAACCTTCTTCTTTAAGCGATGCGCGTAGGCTTGCGTGGTTTTCAATAATCCCGTTATGCACAAGTGCTAGTTGGTTGTTTGATACGTGCGGGTGAGCATTTTCTTCAGTAACGCTGCCGTGTGTTGCCCAGCGTGTGTGTGCAATACCTGTATGGCCGCTAACGCCTGCTTTCTCAAGTGCAGCTTCTACGTTTACTACTTTACCTACGGCTTTTACAGTATTTAACGTAGAGCCTTCTAGTAGTGCTACACCGGCAGAGTCGTAGCCACGGTACTCAAGACGTTTAAGGCCTTCAACTAAAATTTTGTTTACTGGACGTTCTGCAACTGCCCCAACTATTCCACACATAGTGTCTCCATTAATTTTTTAATTCTAGTAACTCACTTTGTAGTTACTAATCAATAATCTCTGCACAAATTAGTTTTACACCACACGCCTCAATCGCTTTGCGTTTATCCTCTGCTAAGCCAGTATCGGTTATTAAAGTGGTTACTATTTTCCACGGTAATTCTAAATTTGGTATTTTTCGGCCAATCTTATCTGATTCAACCATAACGATTACTTCGCGGGCTGCTTTTGCCATTACTTGGCTTAAGCCAACTAACTCATTAAAGGTAGTCGTGCCACGTTTTACATCTATGCCGTCAGCACCAATAAACAGCTGATCAAAATCATAAGAGCATAATACGTTTTCAGCAACTTGGCCTTGAAACGACTCAGAATGCGGATCCCATGTTCCACCGGTCATCAAAAGTGTTGGCTCGTTCTCAAGTGAAAGTAAACGGCTCGCCACTTTAATCGCATTGGTCATTACAACTAACCCGCGTTTATTTGCAAGTTCTGGGATCATGGCGGCCGTAGTACGCCCGCTATCAATAATAATACGGTTATGATCTTTTATAAGTGCCGCAGCAGCCTTTGCTATTGCTACTTTGCGCTTAGAGTCTATTTCGTCACTTACAATTTCTTTAGGCAGTGCAATAGCACCGCCGTAACGGCGCAGTAACAGGCCACTTTTTTCAAGCGCGGTTAAATCTTTACGAATGGTTACTTCAGATGTTTGAAACTGCTCAGCAAGCTTTTCAACGGCCACTTCACCTAGCTCATTAACTTGAGCCAATATATTATGGCGACGCTGCTGTGTGTTTCGTTTAGTCATAAAGTAAGATATTAAGTTTCGTTTCGAAAGATGTGCAAGTTTAAACGAAACAAGTTAAATGGCAAGTGAACGAACAAAAATAAAGCAGCTTTCAACGAGTAATAATAAAGGTAAAATAGCTTTAGCATCTCTTAACTAAACAAAGAAACCATAATGCAGCCATTTAATAGCTTAAACAAAGAGCTTTTAGCCCTACGTAAACAAACAGGTGAAATATGCCGACTCTTTAATAAAAGCCCGAGTAAAGGCAATTTAAAACGTATTAAAGAGCGATTCGCTCAATGCGGTGAAGGGGTAATTATAGAATCAGGTTTTCATTGCGATTATGGTAATCAAATAACTATTGGTGATCGTAGCTTTATAAATATTAACTGTACTGTATTAGATGCCCCAATTAGTGAAGCTTCAATTACAATTGGTGATGACTGTTTAATTGGTCCTAACGTGCAGTTGTTAGCAGTATCCCATGCTGTTAACCCTACACAGCGACTCAATAAAGAAAACTTTGCATCACCCATCACAATAGGAAATAACGTGTGGATTGGCGCAGGCGCTATTATTTTGGCGGGCGTATCTATTGGGAATAACAGTGTTATTGGGGCGGGATCTGTCGTTACTAAAAATGTAACGGCTAATACCGTAGTAGCGGGTAATCCAGCTCGTGAAATAAGAACATTATAGCTATTACCGATGTGACTTTAGCATCGGGAGTCGCTTCGCTCCCTCGAACTTACGTAATTGTTGTCAGGTAAGTGTATATTAACTGTACACATTTCACTTTCCTGCAGACGTAAAAAAACCAACTATCGCTAGTCGGGCTTTCTACAATTTGAAGTCGGTGCGCTACGCAGTAGAATGTCCTACTTTCACATAGCTAATGCTACACTATCC
>NZ_JAGJEJ010000011.1:0-129063 GCF_018101025.1 Pseudoalteromonas sp. MMG006 | reverse complement strand
ATTAGTTGACCACTACATTTAAAAAACCGCGATAAAACCATGATGGATGAAGTGATCATTCTATTCTTCTTGGGGTTGTTTGTGTGTCATTTTATACCGGCAATGCAACCCTACATGCATAAGGGCTGGCAAGCAATGGGCTATAACGGTGCGCCCTGGTACTTTGAATTTGTGATTGTAGGTATTGCCGTTTCAACGCTTGGATTAATGAGATTGTTTAGAGCGTTTTGGGGGAGTCACAAAAAAGTAGTGTAAATATAAAGGCATTAATTGTTTTTTATACCATATTAAAATTTAATGTTTGCACAAGTTAATGAAAAATACGAAATGTAATTTATAATAGAACTCTTTTTGAATATTATATTATCAAAAAGAGTTCTATTCCTAAGAGCCAAATCTGGATGCAATTTCTATCTTCTTAATTACATACCATACCCCTCCATCATAAATGAACTCCTCTATTAAACTTATGAGCACTATCGCATTAGCTCTTTTCTCTCTATCCTCAGATTCATTCAATATAACCTCATGAAGTTTATCAATAACATTATAAAACTCAGTATTTCCTTCCTTTTTATGTGAATTAGAAGCCATTAAGTAAGCTTCAATTATTTGACTATAGTGATCAATTTTTTCATCCTTTTTACTTGAGTAATATTCGAATAATTGAATAGGTAATAAACTTTCACTGATAAAAGATTGGTATATGGAAGGGTTTTTAATCTTTAAAACTATTAAATAGCATAAAAATAAAGGATGTAAATTGTCACCTTCTTTTGTAGTTCTGATGGCTAAACTTAACAGAGCACAGCAACTTTCTTGCTCTCTCAGGGTCAATCTATATATATCAAAAAGGTTTGTTAAGAAATTAAAAACCTCCTCTGAAGGTGTTAAATACACTTTAGAGCTTCGTCCTCTTCGATTTAAACTTCTATGAAAATTAAATTTTTTAAATAATGACTTTGCGTATTGCCCTTCTGGGGGGGGAGGTAATTGATAATCAAAATCAATGAACTTTCTTAAATAACAATTAACGTCTAAACCTTGGCCATATATTGCTTTAATAGAATGTCCAAGTTCAACTTTGTCAGCTGCTAAAACAAATACAATATTATCAACATTGAAAAAGTGTTTAATTTTTTCCAAAATTTCGATAGAAAAATTTGGTCTACATCTATCTAGTTCATCAATAATAAAAACTAAAGGTTTGGAACTTTCTTGTGGTGTTAGACTAGAGGCTAAACTATGTAGTGCATTCTTAAACGAAGATACTGTGTTTTTAGATTTTTCATAACTTTCTAATTTTTCCTTTGCTATAGACTCTGAAAAGTTAGAAAGGGCTTGTTCTGTAATTTTATCAAAATCTAAAACGCCTGCGGTGGCAACTTTTGCCATAACAGGCAAACTTTTCTTAAGAAGACTCACACTTAATTTTTTAGCTTTATTTAGAAGCCTTAAAGTTTTTTCGATATCTCCCGTAAAAGATAAATTATCTAATTGATAGCTCATCTCACCTATGATAGAAATCAGTGCATCATCAGAAAAGTCGTTTTCCCAAGCATTATATTGTAATGTAGGTATAGAATTATTTCGTAAATGTTGTTCCCACATTCCCAAAAATGTTGTTTTCCCTTGCCCCCAAGGAGCATCAATACAAATAACCGTAGGTTCTTTCATTGATAAGACGAACTCCATTAGAATTTCTGCGCTTTCAAGTCTATTAAGTTCGTCATTTAGAAATGGGGCTTCAGGATCTATCTTTACTTTTGTTGCCTTCAACATTATAAATGGTTCCTAATGTACTAATTAGTCTTATAACTAACTAGATATTGATAGTTTTAAATTTTCGCACAGGGCACTAAATCAATCACACCGTAGCCATTAAAGAGAAGTTTTGAGTCAATCTACTTTTCCTAACTCATTCAAATTCTCTTAGTTATCAGCTCAATTGGGGGCTGGTAAAACATTCTAAATTGAAAATTTAATCTTTGATTTTTATGCGCTTACCCAATCTAAAGTTAGAAATCTAACAAAATCAACATATTTGTACAGCCATTCCTACGAAAAAATTTCTGTTTTCGGTCTAGCTCCCTTGGACAAAAAATGACAGTTAGTCTAAAAATATCATTTTTCCTCTGGACTCTTTGCTCATCCGAACTAATGCAGGCAGCAAATCTTCGACTGATTGCGAGTCTGAAGAAGGTTGAGATGGCTGAGCTTGAGACATTTCACCTATACTGTTTACGAATAAAAAGCCTTTCCTAACGTTCAAAAAGAACTGAAATATAGCGATTTTCATTAATCATTCTAAGTAACATATTAATTCTATCTAAAATATCAGGCTATTTAAAATTTTTAATACAATTGCCATAGTCTTTATAAATCTTGTTCTATGTCATTTTGTGTCAAAGGTTGTCACTTTATGACAATGCGATCTTTTTAAAATTGCTCACAGATCCTTTTACTGGGCTGGCTGGCGATTAATAGTGTGTCAATGGGGTTGTCAATTTGACGCGTTTCTTGCACGAAAGCGGAAGGCGAGGAGGAGTGAATTTTTCGCCCTTTTGGTTCTCAGCTAATAGTTAAATGGTTATTTGGCATACATGCAACCACTGTATATAATGACAGTGTATTTTATTAACGATTGGTGGTTATTATGGCGCGGGTTACTTGTCCGAATTGTGAAGCTAAAGCAACAATTACGTCACGCGAAAAGCAAAGCGCCCATGTGGTTAATTTATATTGCTCATGCACAAATACAAAAGAATGCGGGGCTACGTTCCGCATTACCCAATCGTTTGATCACTTCTTAAATCCGCCTGTAAAAAGCACCCAAGAACTTGCTGCGGCGCTTATTAAAAAACTACCTAAGGAACAGCAGCTAAGTCTGCTAGGTATTTAATAACCGAGTAATTTCTTTCTCAACATCATTTTACTTAATCGAACTCCAACGTAGGCACAAGCTAAAAATAAAGCATGAGCCATTATAAAAGGGACTGCCCTAAATATATCTTCAATAGGCCTATTATTTCCCGATTGTGCAGCTTCAAGAAAGTTTTTAATGCTGACCCCATAAAAGCCAAAAAGGATTAACACAATTACTACTGACGCAATAAGCATTGCGACATCGTCATTAGTTTTATCAAAAAGATAGAGCATGCCAAAATAAATTACTACAAAGATTGCAGCCCCTATAAAAAAACCTGAAAACGCACCACTAAGAATTAATGAAATCCATTCACCTACCATAATACCTCCTAGAAAATAACCGACAAACATAGCGGCTTTATTTATGTAACTTAATTCAGCTGACTAGTTTGTGCAAGTTTAACATTTTCATTTTTAAATAATTTAGAGTTATTGGAGTTATAAATAGTTGACTCTGTTTATTGCTGGGGTTATAGTAACCCCACGTTGAGAAATAAAGCGAGGTACAGTGAATAGCAAGGATTTAATCAAACAGCTAGAAGAGGCGGGTTGGCAAGAAGTTAGAGTGAAAGGCAGTCATCATCACTTTAGGCATCCAAACCATACCAATCTCATTACCGTTCCCCACCCTAAGAAAGATTTAGGCAAAGGATTGGTAGCAAAAATACTGAAAGATGCGGGGCTTTAAGCCCCTATTTCCTTAACACTATCACTGTTGTAAACACTCATTAGGAGAATAGCGATGTTATATCCAATCGCAATTGAAAAAGGCACAGAAACTGAAGCATTTGGCGTGGTGTTTCCTGATGTGCAAGGCTGTTATAGTGCCGGTGACTCATTCGAGCAAGCACTATTAAACGCTAAAGACGCACTAGAAACTCATTTAGAGTTATTAGCCGAAGACGGTATTTTACCGCCGCAATCAAGTAATATTAACGCTCACGTAAATAATCCTGAGTTTTCAGGCTGGGTATGGGCATTGGTTGATATTGATCTTGAACCCTACTTAGGCAAAGCAGGTAAAATTAACGTAACTTTGCCTAACTTATTAACTAAGCAAATTGATGATTTAGTTAAAGCACATCCGCAATACAAAAGCCGTTCAAACTTTTTACAGTTAGCGGCACAGCATGAAATACAAGGTATTTCAGCACGCTAAACTAAGGGCGCATTTAGCGCCCTTTTTACTGCCTGCCTATTAATGATTCACAAAACGTTGAATACTGCTTAGTTTGTTGCCTTGGGTTTCGACTATGTGAAGCAGTGATCGTAGTTCTTGCTCTAGGCCTGTTACGTCTTTAACGGTTATTGGTGTGTTGCTGCGTTGGCACTGGCGCAATATGGTGAATAACTGGTTCATACGTAAACGCCAGCCGCAATCAAACATATCTCTAAACGGAATAAACATACTTAAGCGCATTTCAGGAAAGTCTAATATTGGTAATTCGCTTAGGGTTGGCAACGTGGCAAGCTCTGGTTCGTTACGTTTGCTGTGTAAAAATACGCGGTTTACTTCTAATTGAAATTTTGGGCTGATCCAGCCTGCGTAAGAAATGGCTAATAGTTCGTGGGCGAATGTGCCACGATTAGAACCGCCGTTGTTCACTTCTAAAGCAGACCCCGAATTCGGGGTCAGCTCTATTTTACCTAAGCTCAGATCCGCATTTAACTCTAAAATTAATTCTTTGGTGGATACGTTCGACAACCATTTGTTTGGCGCTTTGTGCTTACCTAGCCCACTGGCTTTATGCAGTGCGTTTAAGTTTACGCGGTTGTAGTGATCAACGGGAATTAGGGTATTTGAAATAATAAGTTGGTTGTTCATAATAAGAACCTTTGTTTTGTATATGCATTTAAGCCACTCAAAAGTTCGAATTTTTGGGTGGCAAGCTAAAGCGAGGTTCGAACTACCGCAAACAAAGAAACGGCCCACCGAAGTGGCCTCACTCCAGCTCACCATAATATGGGTGTGCTAAAGCGCGCGCATTAAAAAACCAGCTAAAAAGCTGGTGACAATGCACCTTTGTTAATTGCGGGGTTCGAATCCCGGCACTGGATGAGCCAGTGCCTTTTTACTATAGCCCCGCACAAGGCATACTGTCAATTACAAAAATGCTCTGTTCAAATACCAACTGCAAGCTTATGAATCATCAGTCCACATTCATGATATTCTTCTCGCGACAAGTCATGATTTAGATGATAAGTCCTTCCCCTTATATTTATGGGAAGGACGCTTTCATCATTATGAATATCAATTTGAGTTTGAGAAACAAAAATTATGCCTTTAACATTATCTGACATCTTTATTGGAGCTGGTATTTTTGAGTAAATAACGGCTTCCATTTCAGACGAAAGATAACCCGATACAATTTGTTCAAAGTTATTATCCGAAGCAATGCATTTTAAAATTGTCAGTGGATCATCAACTTTTTTATAAATCAATTGATAATTCTTAATAAAACGTTTCACTAAGAAATCTGTAAAACTTAGTAATTTATCTTGGTTAATTAGTTCGGAAACATTCATAGCAACAAATCCAAACTTTGCTTCTTTATCAACAACCCTTGTATTTATTTGTTTTGAAGCTTCAGAAAGTCTGGCTTTCAGTTTGTTTTTACTACTAATATACTTACACTCAATGGCAATTTCTTCATCAATAATTAAATCGCTTTTACCTACCATACTTATATTTTTAGCTTCTTCTAAACCTAAAGCGAAACTTAAGGCCGTAGTAAATTCGAATAAGTAATGATTATACTTATGCTTATTATCTGAATCTTGACAATATGAGCCTCCAATTATCTCAATTAGGTCTTTTATCTCGTATTCAATTTCTATATTGCTAATAAATATTCGATTTATTTGCTTATACTTATAAATCAACTTGATTAGATAGAGCTGATTTTCATATTTCAGAGCCTGAAAATTGTCTAAATCCTTTTTAATTTTCCACATTTTTGTTCTTCTAATATCAAAATTTTTTTCTTCTTCCAGAACCACTTTTTCTAAATTATTTAAGAGTGAATTAAAAGACTCTTTTAAACTTTCAATAGTGTCGGTTTTGTTACTGGAGCTCATTACATTATTTTCCTTATTTGTTGCTAGCTCTTATCTGTACTCAGGGATTAATTAAACCCTGAGTACAGGCTAGCCTAACTGTACCTGCTAATTAAGTAATTAACGTGTACAGTTAGGCCATTAAATCTATTGCCCACCAATCATTATCGCTGATTGCTGATGCTTCACCGTTCAATACTAATCGAGCTAAATCTAAATCACCAATAATGTCGGCATTACCTTTACTAAATTGGGTGTTTGATGGAGTGTAGCGCCCGTCAAGCTCGGCATACATATGTGCTAGGTCGTAAAGCTCACGGGCGTATGCGTAGTGCTTTTCGGTTGGGGCTAGCGTTATTGGCTTTTTAGGTTTTGCCATATCGAGTTTTTCAAAGCTGTGTAGCTCACGTTCTTGCAGGTAGTACACGCGGTTGGCTCTAATAACGTTGCCGCCTTGGTTTAACTGCTTCATTTGAGTGCCTGTAAACATATTTAATAGGTCGTCATATGGTTTGGCTGTTTGCTCGTCTGCTGCTGGGGTATGTTTTTTGGCTTCAGTACGGGCTATTTCATCAATGGATAGCTGGCGATGCTCTTTTTGCTGCGCTGCTTCGTCCAGTACCACTAAATGGCCGTCTTTTATTAGGTAAATATGGCCGTTATTTTTAACCCGTTTACCTGCTAACAGATCCTTTTTAACGCTTGCGATCTGTTTTTTGGTAAAACCGAACATATCTAGCAATAACTCGTCTGTATGCCCTACAGCTAAAGGCGTACGATTATTCCCACTAGTCCAAGGTAGGTCGGCTGCGCCGACGTTGTTGGCATCCTGCCCATCAATTGCAGCGGTGTTGTTATTTGCTGCGGTGCCTATGGTTTGCTTAGACCAGGTATGTAAGCGAGTTACCAACGTGCAAAGGCCTGTTGTATCTTCAACGCCTTTTAAGCGTTTGGTAAATTCGGCATATTCGTTGCCGTATTCGGTGTGTTGGTAGGCAGGTTTAAAACGGGCATCGCGGCCAATACCAAAGCCACCCATTAAGGTAACAAAGGTTTTAAAGTCGCCAGCGTCGGCGGCTTTACGTACTTGTTCTAATTGCTCGTTGCCTTGCACTTCTTCGCGCACTCGGCGCAATTCGCGCCAAATAGTAATGGAGGGTGATTTTTGAAATTGAAACTGCCTAATACCCCACGTACTCGCCCATGCTTTAACAGGGTTTACCGCTTGGGTTAGCTTTTCGCCTGTTTCGGCATCAAATTCGTTTGCCAGTGCAAAGCCATCAATATTTTTGCTTACGTACTTAGCAACATAAGCCGCTGCCCCGCCTGACTTTTTACCGTTTTTATCTACCGTTGCAGGTAGCATTTTAATAGCGGTATAGCGTGGGCTACTCGGAAAGTAGTTTTTAATCGGTGCACGTGTGTACACTTTTTTAGATTTGTTTAAACCCCAAATACGGCGCGCTTTTGTGTAGCGGGCACGTAATGCTTTGCGGTTTTTAAAACGCTGAAAAAATACCTCGCGGTCGTCGCGGGTAAAGTAGCGGCGTAATAAATGGTTAACTTGGTCGTAGTAACGCGCTGGCATCCATAAAAGCATATGCCAGTGGGTGCAACCGTCGGCGTGTGGCTCGGCTACACGTAGTCCAAAATACGGTATTTCAAGGCGGTCTAATTTGGCGCGCGCTTGCGAATAGAGTTTGTTTAAGTAAAGGCTTGCGTCTTTTGGGGTTGACCCATCCCACGTAGGCGAATTTGCATGAAAACGGCTAGGCGCTGTAATGTTATAAAAGCCACCTGTGTAGCCCATTTCGTCTGCCAGTTCTTCGGTTTCGCGTATGCGTAGCATTAATTCGTTACGCATGTTTTCGGGGTTGGCAACACCTGCTTCTACCGCTTTCATTAGCGATATAACATCGTTTTGTTCGTTTACTAATTCTAGGCTTTCTAGGTAACGTTGCCCGCGTTCGCGGTTTGTGGTGTATTCCGCCACTGCTTGTTTTGAACAATACGCACTTATACCACGGCGTTTTGTGGTTGTAGCGCCTTTTTTATCGGTGCTATTGAATAAATCGCGGCCCACTTCGCCGGTGGCAATTTCTAGGTGTTCAAGGTAACGGCTACGAATAGTTTTAAGCTTACGCGCCCACCACTTATGATCTTGTGCTTTTAAAAGCGCTACTTCTGCATCGGGTACGGTTAGGTAATCGCCCTTTTCAGTAAACTGTAATTGCACAGTAAATTGTGCCGCGTATTCGTTTACGCTTGCGTGTATGTCGGTTGCATCCCACGTGGGGTGTTCTTTTGCAAGGTCGGCTATTATTTCGGCCACTTGCATTGCCAATACATTTGCGTGTTTTTTGGTTTTATCTGCGTTAGCCAAAATATGCCAAGGCAGCGGCATAGCATTAGTAATTTGCTCGAGTATTTTTAGGCGTGGTTGCAACGTTGCAACTGTGCGGCGTAACCAATCATTTGCTTTAATTTGCTTGCGCACTTCGGCCACTGTAATTGCTGGCTTTTTATGCGCTGTTTTTTTATCGCTAAAGTCGTAGTTTTTACGGCTGCTGTTTATTAGCCTTTCGCTGTATTGCTGTTCGGTTTCGCCATTCGCTTTACCGGTGTTTTTAATGTGCGTGTACTTATCAATATAACGTTTAGCTACGCGCATTTGTAGCGGCTTAGGCACGGTAGCTAAGCACTTATAAACATGAGCAACTTGATACGCATCGTCAATAGCTGCAATAACCGACATGGCAGACTTAGTAACCTGATCGCCAACCGACTGCTGTAAATTCTGGCTTGCTACAGGTTGTGGCTTTTTTACATCACGCTGCTTGTGTGCAAATTCCATATTACTGGCAGTTTGGCGAACAAAGCTGGCTTGTATACTGGGTGCACGGCCGCTTTCGATAATATCTTTAACAATAAAATTATGAATATTATTGTTATGTACTTTTTTAAGTGCCGATTTAGCCGGCGCACTTAGCTTAAGGTTGGTTACATCAATGCGGTGTTCAATACTTTTAAGCTCATCATAAAACCAAGCGTTTGCTTTTTCGCTTGGGTTTATGGGCTCGTCTTTATACCAGGCATTATTTGGTGGGGTAATTTTGGCAATGTACTGCTTCACCATTTTATATTGGCTATACGCAGTAAAACGGCCAAGGCCGTTTATTAATGTTGTGCGGTGTTCAATGTCGTCAACGGCCTTAACCATAGTTAAAGCCGCTGTTACAACATCAAAACTTACAATGGGCCACATGCTCATTATTAATTAAGCTCAATTTCAATGATTTTAGGTTCTTCATGAATTTGCGCGGCGTCTAATGCGCTTTGCATTTGGTCGTAAACTGGCGCGTATACATCATGTACATCAACAATCATTCTCACTATTGGCAAAAAGTCAGTTAGGCAGTTTTCACACTCCATAAGCATTGCAACTGTTGGGCGTTTGTTTAAATTGCGAATAGTAAAGTTGGCTTGGTCGATAGCGTGTTCAATGATATTTCTTACTAAGTTCTGTTTTTTAAATAGATCTTGGTCTTTGATAGTGGTCATTTTTAATATTCCTTTGGGGGTTTTATTGGTTGTTATTTAACAACGCCAAGTGCTGAAAAGATTCTTCGAAAGTCTGCGGTTCTATTGCCAAGGTAAGTAATAAAACAGCCTTTAGGTGCGCCTTTTTTTACATTGCCTTGTGCATCGTTAAAGTGTGTACGGCCATCAATAAAGCAGCTTAAACCTGCGTTTAATAACTTTTGGCACCATGCCTCTGAGCTATTAACAAAGGTGATATTCATTGCTTCTTTAAAATTACCTTGTGCGTATTGGTCTAAGTAGTAATCAATCCAATCGCCGTTGCTGGCTATGTCTTCGGTAATACAATGGCCACGATACTTACTGTAAGTCGGGTCGTTACATATTTTTTTAACGCATTTTGGCTTACATGCTATTTCACCTTTATTGAATGGGTGATTTAACCAAACAGTATTAGCTATCCAATTTCTTGTTAATGCATCGTCATCTTTGGTTAAGTAACACGTTGCTTTTACTGACTTGTTAGCCACAGCACAACTTGCAGGGTCTAAATCAATAACCGGAAACATTTGGTGTACATACTTCAAAACTTTATCAGGCGTATAAAACTCAACATTGCCACTGTCTTGATTGATTAGTTGATCGGGAGTCATGGCTAATCCTTAATGTGCTTGTTCTGTTTTTTGAGTGTTTTTAGCAATGCTAAAATCTCGCTTTTGTAAAAATCGGCTTGGTGTCATGGCATTAGCATCAACAAAGGCGGTTACTATTTCTTGAAGCTGTAAAATAGCTTGGTGTATTTTAAGGCGCTTATCACGGTCAAATTGGTGATAGCTCCTTTCCAAGTCACTTTTAGATAGCCCTGCCGAATAACACACAATTACTTGCTGCGGTTTACTCAAGTGCGTATAAACATATTCAGCGGTATGACGATCGCTATTAAATAGCCCTTTAATCTCAGTAAGCCCCTTTGGTGTTGGTTTTACATCAACAACTTTTAACTGAGTTTTTTCAGGCTGTTTATTTACGCCTGTAATACCGCGTTTTTTTGCAATTTCTAATGCTGCATTTGCCATAGTTATGCTCCTAGTTATTTACGCTTTGTTGGTGCTGCGTTCTAAATTTAATTAGCTCGTTTAAGCGATAATGATTAGTTTTGCCAAACTGAATTGATTTAGGAAAATCAGACAACTTCGACAAAATCCAAAACTTTTTACGGGCACAGCCTAGTACCTCGCATGCTTCAACAGTGCTAACCAAGCGGTCTTTTTGCTCTTCAAGCTCAGTGCGTAGTTGGTTGTTTTCTTGCAGTAGTGCAAACAGCACAGCTTTAGCATCTGGATGAATATCTAATAAAATAATTTGTTGTTCAGTGCTCATGCTGCACACTCCTGTACCTGTTTATTTAAAATCCCTCTTTGTTCTGGTAAGTTGTAAGTGCGAAAAACCACCAACCAAAACAAAGAGGAAAAACCTATGCCAAACCCAATCTTGTGCGACTGCATAAAAGCGCTTTCAAGCAGTCTTACGCCTGCAAATGGGCTCACCCATCCAGTTGACGACTCAAAAGCAAAATGCTTATTTAAAGCACTCCACAAAAAAGGCATTACCTTAAATGAAGATGAAGTACTCACGCTGGCTATCGAGAACAACTGGCCTGAAAAACACGCCAAAAAACTAGCCGACATAGCACAGCGCATTAACGATGGTCGTCCCGTTAAAATTGTTCGCCCAATAAGCTGGGGTGAAACCACCGCTGATAAAATCATTCAATCTCACCGGGGTTAAAATCTTCTAACCACATATCTACCAGTGTAAAAAGCTGGTTTTTAAACTTATCTACTCCACCATGCGCAGCGGCAAAGTAATCATGGCTTAACGCACGTTTATAATCTGATGCTGCCATTGCCACTTTTTCTGACATAGTAAAACGCTCATCATCCATTAACGCTTCTGTCCGCTCGCTAATATCCATTACATCAATTGGGTCTACTTCAATTTCTGTGCTCATGCTGCATCTTCCTTTTTGCTTTTTTGATGATCGGCTAGTAAATCGTTTACCGATATTTCACCGTTAGTTAGTTCTGAAATACGTGGAATGTATTTCGCTGGGGCTTGACCGAATTTATTCATCCAATCCCACACAGAAGCTTGTTTTACACCTAAGGCGTTGCCTAATTTGGTTTGCCCACCATAGATTTTTACAGCTTTAGTGATGTTATTCATAGTTCAACACCTTAAATTACAGTTTGTAGCTGTATTAAAGTACAGTTTATAGGTGGTTGTCAATACCCTTTTTAACTGTAAAATAGTTAAAAACTGTAATTTAACTGTATTTTTAAACTTTAAATATGTTGATTGAATGATAAAGGACTACTCATGAGCATCGGAAATAGAATAAAAGAAAGACGTAAAGAGCTTAAACTTACTCAAGTTAAGCTCTCTGAAATGATAGGCATTGCACAACAGTCACTACAAAAAATCGAAAATGGAACCACTAAAAATCCGCGCAATATTCAGGCATTAGCTGAAGCTTTAGAGTGTCCCCCTGAGTTTTTACAGTTTGGCATTGGTGACAGCAAAGATATCAACAGTAATGTATTACCAGGGCCAACAATCAAAGCCACCGCCCCACTTATCAGCTGGGTACAAGCTGGCGCTTGGTCAGAAATAAGTGAAATTAAAGCGTATGACGCAGAGCGTTATATGTGCCCTGTTAATTGCAGTGACCTAACCTTTGTTTTAAAGGTGCAAGGTATTAGCATGGAGCCAAAGTTTGATGAGGGTGATTTAATTTTTGTAGACCCTGAAGCCGAGTGCATTCACGGTTCGTACGTAGTAGCCCGCCTAGACGACGACAACCAAGCGACATTTAAACAGCTAATTATCGAAGGTGGCCACAAATTCCTAAAAGCCGCTAACCCCAACTGGCCAGAGCAATTAATCCCAATTAATGGAAATTGCACGTTGGTGGGAAAAGTTATATTTACGGGTAAGTCACTTTAAAAAGTTAAGGATAATACAATGAATGATTTTGAACTCTATACACATATAAAACGTGATGAAGTGGTTGAATATTTTAACGAGCATATTGGTGTTAACCCATGTAGTTTATGCGGTACGGGCGAGCTGCTTATTTTGGGTGATGAAGAAGCTTTAGTGGTTATTGATCATGAGGTAAGCGTGTTTAATCCTAAAATTGTTGGCGGCAAAGAAAAAGGCGTATTCATATCATATGTTGTAATGTGTGAGGACTGCGGTAACCAGCAATTTATAAATGCAAAAAAACTAGAAGAAATTATGGATAATAAGAAAAAGTAAAATATTATGGATAAACATACTCAAAATAAAGTTGTTGGTTTGTTTGTGAACCGCGATAATGATAAAACAGACTTTAAACACGGCGGCAATGGTGGTGGTGGCGACATGGAAACCAGAATAGCTAAACTCGAATCAGACGTTGAATATATTAAAAATGATATTCGCGATATTAAAACAGAGCTAAGAGGACATAGTGAAGATTTTAAGTCTATTCGAAGTGATATGAATAACGAGTTTAAAAGTGTCCGCTCTGAAATGCACAATGAGTTTAAAAGCGTCCGCTCTGAAATTGGTGGTATGAAAAAAGACTTAACCGACATCAAAGTTATGATCCCACAACTACAAGTTAAAATGCTTATTTGGGGCGTTGGCATTGTGTTTTCTGCCGTTGGCCTTGGCCTTGCCGCCGCACGTTATATGTTTAGTTAATTACCAATAAAAACCTGGTATAAATAAACCCGCGTTTGCGGGCTAATAAATAGCTTTACGTCAATATCAATTACTGCCTATAACCATTCATCAAATGGGTTCTTTTGCATTTCTTTTAACAGTTGATTAATCACTTTCCTAGAATCATTAATTGAAACAAGCCTTATCTTATCGGCTTCTTCTTTGGAGAAGCTAAAATAAGCTAACGCCATTATGAGCTCACTTACAATATAAAAATAACCGGTAAAGTCTTTTGGTAGTTCGTTAATGCTCCTAAAGTGCTTTTTATCATTTTTATCCAATATTAAGTTATCCGTAGAGTAAACGCCAAGCCGCTTAGTGAAAATCAAAAAATTTGCTAATTGGTTACAAATTTCAGGATTGAGTTTTTGAGTCTCATCATTCCATTCTATACATTCCTTGATAAGCTCTAACTTTGTATTAAATGTTTGAATATGAAAATAAAGCTCTGACCTATTACCTTTTGTACTTTTTGAGGTGAAGCTCAATTCGCCAATGTTATTTAAAGGAAATAACTGACTATAAAGTTTGTGTTTACCAGTAATACGGACTTCATGTTCTTCACTAAACTGAACTAGCATATCTACAAATTGCTTTTTATGCTCATAAAAATTAGAGAATGTGTTTTGTTCGTGAGTAAGCTCAATTTGATGGTGTGTTTGGTTACTTCGGTGAATTACTGCAACAAAGCCTGCCACAAAAAAAGTTGCAGATATTATTTTTATTGGGATTGCATAATATTCTAAGAAATTAGAGAAACATTTAACATCAGTGCAAAGCATAAAGTTATTGTTACTAGTAATAGCAATTATAGTCGCAGTTGCTGCCAAGACTCCCAAAATGAAAGTCAACCAAAATAACCGGCTCTGCGATAAAGGTTTGTGATTCACAGTGCTTTTCCTTAAATATTTGCGTTTAATCAAATTAACTGCTTTTCGGTATAGTGTCAAAATAGCTTCACCGTTTAACCAACAAAGGAGAAGCTATAAAATGAACTATAAACTACAACTAGAAATCTTAAATTTACAAGCAGCGCTATTTTATTTTTATATAAAAATATCTTGTGAAATTTTATCGATACTTAACATAATATAATATAAACAATAGAGAACATTGGGGCTTTATGTCCCAATATTTACTTACCTATTAATACATACAATACAATTCTAGTTTTTTAATTTCTTAGATAGTTTAGTAACTTGTTTTATGAGAGGTATATTATGTAAATTACTGTTAATAAACATCTACAAAAATAAATTAAAATAAATAGCTATTAGAGCTGGTGAACAAGGTATAAGTAAGCATAAAGACGCTAAAGCTAAAAGTTTGGCTTCTTTTCGATTATTATATGGATCTTTTCTCAAATGATCATATGCTTTTTCTATAGAGTGAAATGGTAAAAATTTGTCGTGTTTTAATGTGGGGTAATCTTTTGAAATTAATGCTTTCTGTATTCTTCTACGCTCCTCTAAGTAAGGCTTTAGTTTTTCCCAGACGTTTATAATTGTTGCGCCCCTATTTTTTACAATTATATTCCAATCATAATATCCAGATAATGCATTACTACATATACTTTCAAGTTCATTTAAAGTCTTTGTTATTCCAGCTATTTCTTCATATTGAGTATAACGTTGGGCCAATTCACTTAAAGCCTCATGTTCGCATAATTGATGCTTTTTCAAATAACTTGTAATAAATAGAAATTCAGCACCTATTTTACCTTTACCATTTTCAATAGCCTCTATAGTATTTTTTTCTATTGCTTTATTGCTATTAATTCGTAACGTATAAAATGCTGAAGTAAAAGCAAGCACCGCAGAAAAAACTACAGCAATTGCTGATGCAAAAGGATAAAACTTTTCATTTAAAATTATTGGCATACCTACATAAAACAAAGATGTAACAGCAACCCCCATTAAAAAGCCTATATTTATGTGTAAAACAGATTTAAGCATCTTTATTCTTCTTCCATCTGAACAATATTTATTTTATAAATAATAGATAAGCAACGAAGTAACAAAAAACCCGCTATTAGCGGGCTTGTTTATTAAATTCTGTTGATTGCTCTATCAGCTCTTCAATGCTACTGGGTATTACCCCTTTTAATAGCATTTTTTTAAAAACTTCATAAACATCTGTTTTACTACCATCTTTACGAAGTGTTGACTGGTCGTTAAACCAAGCAAGAACTATAGCTTTATTTGTACTCGAAAACTTAAAAAACAAACGATATCGATTAGGCATACCCTTTTTGGCTCTTCGCCAATCACGGTTACTTTTACCTAATGTATTGCCCAGTATAAAAGCTGGTGCTTGAGGATCTATAAATATGCGATTTTCTATGCAATCTGTAACACATTCAAATAATTTGTAGATTGCAGATTCGTAAAAGTGTTCTGGGTCTTTTTTGGCTTCGCGTTCGACCTGATCCAATACTTCCGTGTATCTATTCTCAAATACAGTATGCCAATACTTTTCCCAGTACATTTACATCTCTATTAATTCGTTATTTTGACGTGCAACAAGTGCTTTGTGCTTGATTGCTGCGATACGATCAAATACAGAATCAGGAATTTTTTTTACATTTCCTGCTTTAATGTCAGCATCGAGCAAGTTTAAGAACTGCTCTGTTGCTACATTCTCTTTTTTTACTTCGCTTAATTGGATAACTTGATTTTTCATTACAGCTCCATTCTTAGCTATAAATAAAAGCCATTTTAGTTTAATAAAAAGCCTATTAATTACATTGTTGGGAGCCCATTAACTGTACCCACAACCAAACCTCTGAGTGTCATTAACTGTACCCACAACCAAATAGTAGCATATTGGCTCTCAAAACAGCAAGAGACACTAGGAGACTATAAGAGACAACTGTGATAACTGTGATAACTGTAGATAACTGTAGATATCAAAGGTCAGTTTATGATTCCATTCAATATTTGATGACCAATGTATTTACACAGCTGATTTTATTCTTCTTTATATAAATTTAAATCAATAGCTGATGTACTGGTCTCAAATGAAAACTCTTCGTTATATAACGATTTATATTCAATTTTGACCCTGCAATTAGTAACAATTAGATTAATTATCTTTTTAAACCTATCTGTTGGTATGTCGCTTGATACGTCTGAAACTACTGTTAAATCTATCAATTTAAATATTTCGTCATTTGACATGCCGAAATCACTGCCAAGGTTAATTATTTTAAGATGATCTTTATGCTTAATATATGGATTTACTTTATTTCTTAGCTCTTCGTCAGTTATTTCTTGACCTGCCCAGTAGTATTTAAAAGACTCAATTTTAGCCACACCATGACCTTTATTTCTGATTGAGTATGTGAAGCATTTATCACCCTCCTCCATAAAGTCATAAATTAATGGTTGAACGGACAACTTATTATGCTTACGGCTAATCCAAGCTTGATGTACAGCAACAAAAAACGCTAAGCACGCAATAAATGTGCTCCAATCAAAAACAAATTTAATGATTTCTTTGCTTTCTTCCATTCTAATTTTATCCTTTATTATTGAGTGATTCTAAAATAGCATCTTCAATAAGCTGGCAATAGAGCTCGTAACCTTCGGCCTGTTCTTTTATCCAATCATGTTTGTTGTATACAGCCATTACTCCTCGCATTGTATGGCCTAACATTTTTTCTGTTACGTGTGGTGCTACGCCATTTTCGCTTAATAGTGTTGAAAGTGAGCGGCGGGCATCATGCGGTAGAAACTTGGGCATTTTATATTTTTCAAACAAGTGATCCCACATCCGACAGCAATAGCGATTAATACTGTGGGTGGTCATTGGTTTGTTTGGTTTACTGCCAGGTATTAAACACCCTTTACGGCCATACACCATGGCAAGCGTATCTAGTATGCTTTTCATCTTGGCTGAAATTGGCCTACGGATAGCTTTATTTGTTTTTGAGTTTTCTGGTGGTACGGTCCAAATATTGTTCTCAAAGTCGAAATGCTCCCACTTAGCTAAACGAACCTCTGATTGCCTTGCCCCTGTTATATAAATTAGCTGAAGGCATGCTTTAGTTGCTGGTGTGGCTTTTGAGCTTTCTATTTGTATCCATAGCTTTGCGATTTCGTCAAAGCGCATTACTCGTTGGCCAACCGATGCTTGTTCACCGATATCATTTACATTTAATGTGAGCACAGGGTTAAATGGTTTTACTTCCCCTCGCTTTTCAGCCCAACCAATAATCGACTTAATACGTACTAGTATAGTACCGGCTGTTTTAGCACTACCTTGTGCTTTCACTTCATCAAAGTAAGTTATCCAATCTTTAATGGTCATTAAATCAAGTGGCATATTTTTATCATTAAGTATTGGTACAATCCATTTGCTGACTTGGTTTGTGTATAAAATTTGTGTTTTTTCTTTTAGGTCGGGTACTTTTTTATCTAGCCACGTTGCAGCAACTTCTGCCATTGTGGGCAAGCCCTTGGCATTGTTACGCATGAGCTTAAGTTCTAGGCGTGGATCTTTATCTTGGCTTAACCAATTTTGGAACAGCGGTATATAGTTTTGTGCTTCTTTGATGCTAAGCCCTGGATAACGCCCTAGCGTGATAATTACCTGCTTAGTATCAACACGGCAGCGGTATTGCCAAGTGATAGTCCCCTTAGCTGATACCCTTACACTTAAACTATCTCTATGCGATAATATACACGGTGTTTGATTTTTACCTAGCAGCTTTCTTAATTTGGTGTCACTAATCGCCATTTAATTTTTTATACACAGTTAGCAAAAAATTTATACACAATACTATACACACCATGCATCAATTACAAGAAACTCAAAAATACAAAAAGAAACTGAGTAACGCTAACAACCCGTAAATATAAAGGGCTAAGACATAGAATGAATAATGAAAGCTACCTAGAGAATCAAGCAACAATCTATTGGCACGACTACGAGACGTGGGGGGCGAGCCCTCAAAAAGATAAGCCGAGCCAGTTTGCGGGTATTCGTACCGATCTTGATTTAAATATAATTGGCGAGCCGCTTATTGAATATTGTAAGCCGCAGGCGGATTACTTACCTCACCCTGAGGCGTGTTTAATTACGGGTATTACGCCACAAGTGGCGATGAAAAAAGGCTTGGTAGAAGCTGAGTTTATAGCAAAAATTCATGCCGAATTTAGTGCGCCAAACACCTGTGTGGCTGGTTATAACAGTATTCGGTTTGATGACGAAGTGAGTCGTTATAGCTTTTATCGTAACTTTTACGACCCGTACGAGCGTGAATATAAAAACAATAATAGCCGCTGGGATATTATTGATTTAGTACGCGCTTGCTATGCACTTCGCCCTGAAGGTATTGAATGGCCGTTAAAAGAAGATGGCAGCCCAAGCTTTAAGCTTGAGCATTTAACGGTAGCTAATGGTATTGAGCACGCCGCTGCGCACGATGCGCTAAGCGATGTAACCGCCACTATTGCACTGGCTAAACTAATAAAAGAAAAACAACCAAAGCTGTATAACTTCTTTTTTGGACTGCGTAATAAAAAAGCGCTCGGTGATTTAGTTGATGTATTTAACATGACGCCGCTGGTACATACCTCATCGCGTATTCCTGCAATGCAGGGTTGCACAAGCTGGGTTGCGCCCATGAGCTTTCATCCGGTAAATAAAAACGCGGTTATTTGTTTTGATTTAACCCAAAGCCCGCAAGTGTTAATTGATTTAAACGTAGAAGAGCTTCGTAAACGTTTATACACCAAACGCGTTGATTTAGCCGAGGGCGATTTACCTGTTGGTTTAAAGCTGGTGCATTTAAACAAGTGCCCTATTTTAGCACCTGCTAAAACGTTATTGCCTGAAAACGCAGCCCGTTTAGGAATTGACCGCGAGCAGTGCCTCGCTAATTTAGCTATTTTAAAAGCCAATACCGAGCTTCGCGATAAAGTAACTGAAGTGTTTAACGAAAAAGGCGATTACAGCGCAACGACTAATGTTGATTACTTACTTTACGATGGTTTTACAAGCCATGCCGATAAAGCTAAATTTGCGATTATTCGCGATGCTAAGCCAGATGAGCTCGCGGGCTTAAATTTAGATTTTGAAGATAAAAAGTTTAATACATTACTGTTCAGATACCGCGCACGTAACTGGCCTGAAACGCTAAACCAGCAAGAGCTTGATCAATGGCGCCAGTATTGTCAAAACAAGTTAATGCACGGGGAAGATCAACCATCAATCAGCGCACAAGATTTTATGATCACCCTTGAAAACTTGGCCCATGAGCACGACGACAGCGAAAAGAACCTAACCATTTTAAAGGCGCTTTATAACTACGCGCAGAGCATGTAATTTGTTTTAAGTCTGTATAACGCATATAAAAACGCGACGCTATAGTAATTAAAGCGTCGCGTTTTTGTTTAAATTATTACGGGCTTCGCCCATCACGCAAGCAAGCTTCGCGTCTACAAGTAAGCCCCATATTTACACTTTAGCGGTAGGCGCAGAGCTTGCGCACTTGAAAAGCGAAGCTTTTAATCTTTAAAATGTGAAACGTTATTTTTTATGTAGCGCTTCTATTCGTGCAAGTAAGCTTGAGGTGTCGTATCGGCCGCCACCAAGGGCTTGTACATCGGCGTAGTATTGATCGACCGTTGCCGTCATTGGAAGTGTTGCGCCGTTGTTTTTAGCTTCATCAAGTGCGATACCTAAATCTTTACGCATCCAATCTACCGCAAAGCCAAACTCGTACTCACCTGCCCACATTGTTTTGTAGCGGTTTTCCATTTGCCACGAGCCAGCAGCACCTTTTGATATGGTTTCAATTACTTTTTCGCCATCAAGGCCTGCTTGCTTAGCAAAATGTAGGCCTTCTGCTAAGCCTTGTACAACACCTGCTATACATATTTGATTAACCATTTTACATAATTGGCCTGATCCAACTTCACCTAACAACTGGCTAAAACGGCTAAATGCCGCCATTACAGGCTGTGCTTTTGCAAATACAGCTTCATTGCCACCGGCCATTACCGTTAACACGCCATTTTCAGCGCCCGCTTGGCCGCCAGACACTGGCGCATCTATAAAGTCGATATTTTGCAGGGCTGCCTTTGCGGCTACTTCACGGGCAACTTCAGCAGAGGTTGTTGTATGATCAACTAATATTGTATGTGGCAGCATGCCAGCTAAAACACCATCGTCGCCATATACTACAGAGCGTAAATCATCATCGTTCCCAACACACATAAACACTATATCGGCATTACTTACGGCTTCGCGTGGAGTGGGCGCAAAGCAACCAGAGTATTGTTCTGTCCACGTTTGAGCCTTAGCTATAGTACGGTTATAAACACATACACTGTGCCCTGCTTTTGCTAAATGACCCGCCATTGGGTAACCCATTACGCCTAAACCTATAAATGCGACTTTCATTGACATAAAAATGACCTATTAAACTGATAACTTAGAAACTAGGCCTCGATTATGTCAATCGGGTGGCGAAAAAGCGAATGAAAGTCTTTATAAAATTTCCACTATTAGGAAATTAAGTAGGTAACCTATGGATAGCATTTATCAATTTAACGCACCACTTTATAACAGTGAAAGTTTTCCTCTTAGCCAGTTAAAGGGCAAAACCATACTTATTGTTAATACAGCCAGTAAATGTAACTTTTCGGTGCAATTAAGCGCCCTAGAAAAGCTGTATCAAGAATACAAAAGCAGCGGATTTACAATATTGGCGTTTCCGTGTAATCAATTTGGGCAAAATGAGCCTCTTGATAATTTAGCCATTAAAGACTTTTACCAAGCGCAATTTAACGTATCGTTTGAGGTATTTGGAAAAGTAATGGTAAACGGCCCTGAAGCCCATCCACTGTTTAATTATTTAAAATCGCATACGCGTGGTATTTCTCAAAACCGTGCAATAAAGTGGAACTTTACAAAGTTTTTAATTAATACCGAAGGGCAACTAGTTGCGCGTTACGCACCACGTACCAAGCCCGAAACGCTTAAACAAGTAATAGAGGCTAATTTACAAAGCTCGCCACAAAAAAGTAACTATAAAAGCACTAAGTTAACCCCTAACTTTAACGCTTTAAAAGGCGCTTAGTTATTTCAAATCAATAAAGTGGCGCTTAGTAAAGCGCATTACCTAAAAGTAGTTTAATGTTATATAGATGAGCATATAAGCGTTGGAGCCAATAACATGAACATTGCTTTTTTTAGCACTCAAAAGTACGAGCAGCCTTTTTTTGAGCAAAGCATTACAGGCCAAAGTAGTGTATCGATTACTTATTTTGAGCAATCTCTTAATCAAAACACCGCCATTTTAGCTAAAGACTTTGATGCTATATGTGTATTTGTAAACGACACTGTAGATAGCGCTGTAATAAAGCAACTTGCAAGCTTTGGGATAAAAACAATTTTACTACGCTGTGCGGGGTTTAATAACGTAGATTTACCTGCAGCAAAAGCAAATGGCATGAACGTATTACGCGTACCTGCTTACAGCCCTGAAGCAGTAGCAGAGCACTGTATAGCACTTATGCTTACACTTAGCCGTAAAACGCATAAGGCCTATAACCGCGTACGCGAAGACAACTTTGATTTAAACGGTTTATTAGGCTTTAACCTGCACAGTAAAACAGTTGGAATTATAGGCTGTGGTAAAATTGGCCTTGCGCTTTGTAATATATTAAATGGCTTTGGTGCAAACGTTTTAGTGTGCGACCCTTACGCACAACCAGGTAATTACACCATTACCGATTTAGATGCGCTGCTAACTCAAAGCGATATAATTTCACTGCACTGCCCACTAACAGATCAAACTCACCACTTAATAAATGATGACGCATTTAATAAAATGAAACCCGGCGTTATGCTTATTAATACCTCGCGTGGTGCGCTGCTTTATAGTAAAGCGTGTATAAACGCACTTAAAACTAAAAAGCTGGGGTATTTAGGGCTCGACGTGTACGAGCAAGAGTCTGAGCTATTTTTTAAAAACCACAGTGACGAAATAAATCAAGACGATATATTCTCGCGCTTAGTCAGTTTTAAAAATGTATTAGTAACAGGTCATCAGGGATTTTTTACCCAAGAAGCACTTACCGAGATTGCAAATACAACCATAAAAAACGCGCTGGAAGTTTGTGAAAGTAAGCCTCTAACTAATGAAGTTTTATAAGTTATTTAAAATAGGCACAAAAAAGCGAAGTGAATTTATAAGTTCACTTCGCTTTATTAATCTATTTTTAATGCTAGCTCTATGGCTTAGCCATAATCATCCAAAGGCTACGTTAGCAAATACCAGGGTCATTAATATTGGGCACACAAAACGAATGTACTGAGCAAACCAATAGTGAATCCCTGTTGTTGCCTCATGTAATTTATTCCCTCGCTGCCACATCCAACCTACAGTAATAAAGTAAAATAATCCCATAAGCGGTAATTGGTATTGGGTAAACAGCATAATTACCAAACCAAATAACCAATCAAAGTTTAGTATAATTGCGCTTGCACATATAAGTACGACTAAACTGACTGCCCACGTTGCTTTAGTGCGACTCACATTATGGTTTTCGACTAAAAAGGCAACCGGTATCTCAGTGGTTGAAATAGTTGATGTAACCGATGCAATCGACATAAGTACAAAAAACAATAAGCCGACTAATAAACCAATTTCGCCCATCGTGCTAAATAGCTCTGGGAGAATGGCAAAAATAAGCTGCCCTTCGCCAATTAATTTACCACCGTTAAACACTTCAACGCCATTATGCTGCGCTACATAAATTGCAGGCACAATGAGTAAACCGGCTAAAAATGCCACGCTTGTATCGAGTAATGCAACGCTTGCGGTTAGTTTTGGCAGGTTTGCATCTGGCTGTAAGTACGAGCCGTAAATCATCATACACCCTACACCTAATGAGAGCGAAAAGAACGCCTGCCCCATTGCTGCAATAATTAAATTTGGGTCGAGCACTTGGCTAAAATCAGGTATTAAATACGCGGCAAAGCCTTCGCTTGCGCCATCTAAGCTGGCTATATAAACAATTAAGCCAACCAATAAAACTAACAGTAATGGCATTAAACGGCGTGACCAGGTTTCGATACCCGATTTAACCCCTTTTAAAATAATGCTGGCTGTTAAAATAAGCATAAGTGGCGTAAATACAAAATTACGCAGCACAGAGTCGCTATGTAAAAAGTCGCTTGCGGCATCAAAGCCAAAAAACGAGGTTATGGGCTCAATGGCGTATGAAAGCATCCACCCAGCTACAATAGAATAAAAGCTAAGCATAACCACAGCGCCCGCAAGGCCAATATAACCTGCCGCAGCACCTATTTTTTTATTAGTATTTTGCCATGCATCGCCAAGGGCTTTTACTGGATTTGCTTGTGCCTTGTGACCTAAGTAAAGCTCAGTATAAAGCGCCGGCAATGCCAATAAAAAAATGACAATAAAGTAAACGAGTAAAAATGCACCACCACCATGGTTGGCCGCTTGTGTAGGAAAACCCCAAATATTACCTAAACCCACTGCTGCGCCAGCAGCGGCTAAAACAAAACCAAATCGGCTTTGAAAGCCATCACGCACTTGTGCCATACATCTACAAATCTGTTATTATTTTGATAGTTGTGAATTAAACCATATTTCATGCCAGCTGAGTAATAAAATTGCTCGTTGTATAAATAAGCTCTGCTAACCGCTCATAATTGCAGCGGCTCACTCATTTTAAGCATTTATGACCGCACATTATTTTAAAAACACCTTAAGTATTACCCCTATTCAATTAACAAACTTACCGTTAGCTAATAACAGTATTTTATTATTTGATGCAACAAAACTCGATGTAAGTAAATTTAATTTACCCGATTACTTAAGCCCGTTTGAGCTAAGCGTTATAAATTGCCGTAAAAGCGCGCAAGCAAAACAAGAGTATTTAGCTACTCGCACATTATTAAAACAACTCGTTAAAATAACGCAGCCACAATACGCTAACATAACGCTAAATAGTATGAGCACTCAATTTGACGAAGCGAGCGCAAAACTACAACTGCATGTTAGTGGCGACATTTTTAATACCTGTATTTCGCACTCTCATGGTTTGGTTGGCGTAGCCCTTAACTTAGCGAAAACTGAGTTTGGTTTTGATATTGAAAAAATAAGCCTAAAGCGCCCGTTTGAAAAGCTCGCTAAGCATTTTTATCACGCAGACGAAATAGCACTAATTACCAAGCCAAGTAATACCCAAGCCCAAGCTAATACCTTTTTTAGAATTTGGACATTAAAAGAGTCGCTTGCTAAAGCCACCAGCCGCCCTATTGCTAAATTGCTTAGCCCGAATGTGTTTAATGAGTTAAATGCGGCAACACTGAGTGCATCAAGTAACTGTGTTACCGTTGAAAGTAATAACGAACACACCCACTTTGATGTAACTGTCGCGCATAAAAAAAGCACCGACTGGCGATGCTTTTTAATAACAGACTTTATACTCTAGCTTTTTTTATGCCTCAAGTAGGCGGCTGTGTATAGCTTGTACCACGTTATCTGACTCGCCCTGCTCTACTAAAAAGCAAAGGTTGTGCTTACTTGCACCGTGGCAAATTAAACGAATATTAAACTCTTTTAAAACATTCATTAAGTTCATTTCGTGCTGACGAAGCTGTATTTCTGAACCTATAAGCGCCACTAACGTTAAGTTGTTTTCAACCGATACATGGCAAAATTCAGCAAGCTTATCTAGACACGCTTGCTCAAGCTCTGGGCGAGAGGCATTAGGCGCGTTATCAAGCGTAATGGCTACGCTTATTTCAGAGGTAGTCACTAAATCTACCGATATATTAAACTCACTTAAAATGGTAAACACGCGGGCTAAAAAGCCACTTGCCAGTAACATTTCTGGGCTTTTAAGTGTGAGCAAAATTTGGTTTTTACGTTGCGTTACAGCGCGTATACCCGGCTGCTGCGATTTTTCACGCTCAATCCACGTACCACCACGCTCTGGCTCACGGCTTGAGCCTACAAATACATTAATGTGACTACGGCTGGCTGGTAAAATAGTGGCTGGGTGCAATACTTTTGCGCCAAATGTGGCCATTTCTGCGGCTTCGTCAAAGCTCAAACGAGCAATAGGCGTTGCTTTTGCACACAAACGAGGGTCTGTACTAAATATGCCCACTACGTCGGTCCAAATATGTACGCTTTTAGCGTTAATCGCTTCAGCAAGTAATGCAGCGCTGTAATCGGAGCCACCACGCCCAAGCGTGGTTGTTTGGCCAAATTCGTCGCTACCAACAAAACCTTGAGTTACAATTACTTGCTCATCTAATAGCGGAATTAATACTTCTTTAGCCGCTTGCGCTGTGGCTTTAACATTAGGTGTTGCTTTACCAAACTGGCTGTCGGTTTTAAGTACTTTTCGAACATCAAAACGGTCGGCATTTAAGCCTTTTAAACGCAGTACTTGTGCAAATAAGTACGACGATAAGCGCTCACCAAAGCTAAGTAGCTCATCATGCTGCTGATCAGTTGTTAGTGTTTCAAGCGCTAGCGTTTGAAATGCTTTTAATGTTTCGCTAAAGCCTACTGCTAAATCGGCATCAAGCGATAACTCATCTAAAATAGCTTGCTGAATGGCTAGCACGCCATCAATGTGTTCTTGGCGCTGCTCTGGGGTAATGCTTGATTTACACAGTGCAACTAAGTGGTTAGTTACGCCGGCACTGGCGCTCACAGCTACAATACGTACGCTTTTATCTGCAACAATAATTTCGCTGCAGCGACTCATCGCTTCAAAGTTTGCAACACTGGTTCCGCCAAATTTGGCAACGATGTAATCTGATTTTGCGCCTAATACTGATTGTGGCACTGATTGGGTAGTCATTTAGTCTCCTTTCGCGGTATTTTAACCGCTAAAAAACAAGAAGAACTTGGCAAAGGAATGCATTTGATGTGTCCGCTGCCAGAAGCTCTCCACCTATATTGGTGACAGTTTTGAGGATTCAGCCCCATAAACCGAAAAACAATTGCGACGTACCATTGTTTTTCTCGGCGAGTACTTCCCTCTTTAATGGTTATGGGCGTTCGTCACCTACCATTAAATACCTAAGTATCGCACCTCTTCTGAATGCTTTATTAACCATTGGCTAATAAAACAAAGCCCCGCTAATTAGCGGGGCTTTGAAAGTTATCGTTTAGACGTCTAGGTGTCAAGCATTTATAGTAAATATTAGACAAAACCACCCATAAAGTAAGCGCCTGCATAACCTACGGTATAACAAATTAATAATTGCAGCGATAATTTAAAATAGCTCGTAAAAGTAAGTGCTTTAAGTTTGCTCATGGCAATAATACCCGCTGCCGAACCAATTATAAGCATTGAGCCACCTACACCTGTTGCATAGGTAAACGACAACCAATGTTGCTGGCTCATTACTATATCTGCTTTTAATAACGCAGCGGTAAGCGGTACGTTATCAACCCCTGCCGATAGTATTCCCATTAAATAGTTAGCATATTCAGGTGCCATTACTGTATATAAATCGGTAAATTTAGTTAAAATACCAATTTCTTTTAATGCGCCAACAAGTAAAAGCACACCCACAAAAAACAGTAGCGTGTCGTATTCTATGTCGCGTACAAAATCGATGATGTCTTTATTTATATCTTTTTTACGCATTAAAAATTGCGCCACTAAAAACATAACCGATAAACCAAATAAAAATGTGAGTAGCGGCGGTACACTATAAATTACGCTAAGCGTTAACGTACTTACCACGGTTGATAAAAATATAATGGCAATGGTAATGTCGGTTTTTTCTATGCGTTTTTTTTGCGAGCCTACAAACTCTATTTGCCCTTTCATACCAATAGAGAGTAAAAGCGCTAGTAGCATTACACTTATAAACGCAGGCGCTATGAGCAGTAATAAGTTTGCAATAGATACCTTGCCGTCCAAAAATATCATTAAAGTGGTTACATCACCGGTTATTAGCGATACACCGCCAGAGTTAACCCCAAATACAATAAGTGTGGCGTATTTAATGAGCTTTTTAGCTTCAAGATTTAGCGACATAACCACGGCAAGCGATATAAGCGTAGCGGTTACATTGTCAGAAATAGACGAAAACAAAAATGCAAAGCCGCCCACTAAAAACATAAGTTGTCGTTCACTAATTCGTTTAGGCATTACCCGGTGCACTATGTTTTCTATAAACCCTTTAGAGTTTAAATACGCGACAAAGGTCATGGCGGCCATTAAAAACAGCCACAGTGAGGCTATTTCTAATATATTTTCGTTAAGAAGATGCTGAATTGTGGCTGGGCTTTGCCCATGAAGAGGGTTTACAAAAAGTATAATCCAACAAAGTGTGCCAAAAAATAACGTTGTTTTAGCTTTATTTACGTGAATTATATCTTCTATAACGATCAGTAAGAAGGCAATCGCTATTAGGGTTAAAATTATCGAGGGGACCATGGTAGTTAAATAACCTTTGATATAGTTTTAAAGAACACACAAAAATCACTCCTTTGTGCGTGCCCAATTTCGGCGCGAATTTTAGCACCGCCCTCATGCAAAAACTATTATTAAATGGTCTTAAAAACGAATACTATTTACTGGTAGAATACGTAATAATGAGTCAACTTTGAGAACTCAATAATAAAATACTAGGATGTTGTAACCTCATATGATCCCAGCTAAAAAGCTGCTAAATACCCTTAGCGAACATTGGGGTGTTTTAGAGCTATTATTTAAACGTTTTAAAATGGCCGACTTTAGCCTAAAAGACGTACAAAACGCCATTAAGCAAAAGCAGCCCACATGGACAAACGAGCGTATATATAAAGAAACAAATCGTTTGCTCAATCAAGATATACTCATTCCATTGGCTAAATCTTCTCAGCTTGAAATTAACCGTGCCATTGCCGATTTTGCAACCTTTTTATTACAAGAAGAACACCTAGGTTTAGCACAAGAAATTAGCGTTTTGGTTGATGATTTAGCCCGCCTAGGAAACCGACTAGATAACGCGGGCGAAATGGAAGACTTTGATGATTTACGCCGCTTTAGCCGCATTATGGATGATCGGGTGCGTAAAATAATGAAGCTCTACGCGCACAACGAAAACGCCATATTAAATATTGTAGAGCAAGCTAAGTCTGATCACGCGGTGCAATCTTTGCAAAAGCGCTACAAAGCCGTAATAGAAGCCTTTGACGAATACATAGAGCCCATGCTTGAAATGGTCGATATTAGGGGCGATTTTCATGCCTGCTTTACACTTATTGAGCAACAAATAAGTAAGCAAATAGAGCACATTGAGCGCTCGGGTAAGGCCTACAGTGACAAACGCATGCTTGAGCAGTTACGTACTCGTATACTCGAAATGCATTTAGTTGGCCGAGAAAGCTTACGTAAAAGCGCCGATATGCTTATGCCACTGCGCGAAGAACTGCGCCGTAATAACTTAATTACCCGCCAAGCGGCAAAAGTACTCGGCCTGGTGCGTAAAAATGGCGTAGACAACATGCTAAGTGCGGTACAGCCAAACTTTGTAAGCGATGCGCAGCGCTATTCGCTTGGGCAGCAGCGCCATATAGTGGCTTACATGGCAAGTTTGGTTGAATTTGAACACGAAGAATACCAGCTTCCAGAGCAACAAGACGTACCGGCTTTTGTAACGCCTAATATTCCTGATTACCACGATGTTAAAAAAAGCTTTGCAAAACGCTTTAATAAAAAACGTAAAAAACCTCAACCATTGCTGCAATTTTTAGATGAAAGCTACCCCGACCTAGACGCCGACGAAATGCTATTTTTGTATCAAAAATTAGTCAGCGACAGCGACGTACTCATTAGCCAAAGCGATGAAAAAGCGCGCGTAAAAATAGCCGGCCAACACTTTTCGTTATACCCATTTAATTCAGCGCCTCAGCCAGATACAAAGGCAGACGAGTAACACATGACACATATAAACCTAGACGAGCTAACACACCTGCAAGCCATTAATAAAAAATTAACTGCGGGTTACCACATTTGCGAACAAGACAACGTAATGTGGCAAGAGCTTGACCAACACATAGACGCCTACAGTGCTTTATTTAACGCCCTTGGCCATGATTTAAAACACGACAGCCGCGGCTTTTACTATTTTGCCAGCGACGAAAGCACACCAAATATGGGTAAAATATCCCGTGCTATCGCACTCACTATTTACATTTTAATTGAGCATTTTGCCAATACGGGTAAAGACCCAATGCGCGCCTTGTTTGATGAAGTAAACGATTTAGAACTGATGCAAACCTTAGTGCAAATTAACAAACACTTGTTTGATCAGCTTGAGATATTTTCGGGCTCAGATTTACGTAAAGACGTATACCTGCGCATGGTGCGCTTAGGTTTAGCCCGAGAAGTAGAAGGCGGATTTATGCTACAAGCGCCTATTAACCGTTACATAGATGCGCTAATGGAAGTAAACGAAGAAACCTACATTACGGAGGACGAGGAATGAAAAACCTATACGGACTGAGTAAACTCGCCCTACTTAATACCGCAGGCTATGCAAAATGTGTGATCCCGCTTGATAAAAGCAGCTCTATTTGTGCGCCAAATAATACCGGTAAAAGCTCGGTTATTAACGCCCTGCAATTCCCGCTTATAAATGATTTGCGCTTAACCGAATGGGACGGGCACGATTTAGATGAAACCCGTAAATTTTATTTTTCATCGGATCAGTCGTACATTTTACTTGAAGCCAACCTCCCTCATGGCTCGGTTGTTATTGGTGTAGCGGGCCTTGGTAAAATAGCCGGTTACGCGCATCAGTACTTTTGTTATCAGGGCAAACTTGATTTAGAGCAGTACACGCAAGGTAATACCATAATTAAGTTTACCAAGCTGTTTAATCATTTAAAGTCGCTTAATTACAATCCTATTGAGCTAAAAGCCCAAGAACTAAACGCCCTACTTACCGGTGGCGCAACGCCCTTTGACGGTGACATTAACTTAAAAATGATCCCGCTAAATAATGTGCAAGACTCAGCCATTTATAAAGAAATTTTTAGACGCATTCTTAACTTACACAAATTAGGCGCAAGCGATGTTAAACGCTTTATGCTGCGCGTGTTTGAACGCCATATGTCAAACTCAAAGGTCGACTTTTACGAAGTCTGGCGTCGCTCATTTGATAAAGTAAACCGCGCTAAACGTGAATTAAAAGCCCTTGAATCAATGCAAGAGCCAATAAGCGCGCTTGAATCTATGCTTGAAAATCAAACCGTACTGAAAGGTAAGTTAGCAGCCTATGCACCTAAAATTGACCAAGCCCTGATTGACTTTGATACCTACCAAGAGGCGCAGCTAAATGAGCTAGGTGTTGCACTTGAAGACATAGAGCACGAAAAACATGAGTTTGAACAAAAGCAAAGCCTATACGTGCAGCAATCGCGTGATATAGAGCGCAGACAAACCCAAATTGAGCAATGGTTTTTAGATTACAGCGCCCTTAAAAGCGAGTTTGAGCTGGTAAATAAGGCCACGCTTAAAACTAGCCTTGGCCAGCTCAAGCACGATTACGAGTCGCTTTCGCACTCAATAACCAGCGCACAAGGGCAAAGCCTGCACACGCTTGATTACCGCATTAGCGAAACTCAAAAACAAATAAAAAGCTTAAAGCTGCAGCTTAAAAACCTTGAGTTTAATTTGTTTACTCGGATGCGCGAAGACCTATCACTTAAAGAAGTAGAAGAAATATCGCGCATTTTAAATCCCGACCTACTCTCGTTTGCAACCACCACTAATGGCGATATAGCCATTGATGATGAAGATGCCTTCGGGGACTTTTTATCGCTGTTAAGTGAAAACGTTAAAGGCGGTGTGCTAACGCTTCCAGGTGCGAGCATTAAGCTTAAAAAACTCTCGCCTGTGCAAATGCAAAGCGGTGAAAACAAAGAGCAATTAACGGCGCAGTTAAGTGCACTTGAACACTCGTTAAAAGAGTTTAAACAACAGCGCGAAGTGGCTGCTAATGTTGCCGATAAACAAAAAGAAAAAGATGCACTTTACGATGAGCTAATGAGCGCAGAGAGCGCCCTAAAACGCTTAGAGCAATTTGAGGTAATGCAGCAATCGGTTGAAGCGCAAGCCATGCTAAAAGAGCAATTATTAGCAGAGCGCGAACAAGTTGACGAGTACCTGCAAGACATTCAAAAAAATAGTGGCTCAATTGCAGACAGACGCTCGTTAATTAAATCTAAGCAAGAGCAAATTAATCGCCAAACCGAGCGCCTACGCCAAGTTAAAAGCGAGCGAATTGACCACACACTCGATTTATACAGCGGAAAAGTAACCCCATACATGATTGATATAACAGTCGATTTTGATAACTTGAGCGATTTAGTACATCACTTTAATAAAGATTGCCAAGAGCTGCGTAACTTTGACATAAACGTGCGTAATACCTATTTGCATGTATATAACGCGGGCATAACTAAGTTCGATAACGAAAACGACGAATTTACTAAATATCAAAAACTAATTAGCGCATTCCACAACCTTGATAACGAACGCGATGCGGTTGAGCGCCAAGGCCGCGTAGCCCTAACCGAAGTAGCCGCAACCATTAAAGGCTTGCGTGAAGATTTAGACCGCCTTCGCCGCGAGATGAATAGCTTTAATAAAGGCATAAGCCAGCATCGCATTTCTAACCTTCAAGCGTTTAAAATTAACGTAATACCACGCAAAATGCTGGTTGATAGTATTGATACCATTATCAGCACGTCGCATCAGTTTGAGCAAGGCGACACCCTTGATTTACTAAGCCAGGAACCTTACAGCGAAAGCGCGGTAAACGAAGCGAAAGATCACTTAATAAAACTTGCATCAGACAAAGCAGGCCTTACCTTAACTGATTTATTTGATATTCGTTTTGAAGTGGTAAATCGCGCAGGTGAAACTGAACACTTTGAAAAAATAGACTCAGCCGGCTCAAACGGAACACGTATTACTATTAAGTTATTATGTGGCATGTTGTTTATTCGTTACTTATTAAGCGATCAAGAACAAAACCTTTACCGTATACCTATTTATATAGATGAAGCGGCCGATATTGACCCGCAAAACCAAAAAGCAATTATAGAAACCGCACTAAGCTTTGGCTTTGTGCCTATATTTGCCTCGGTTAAGCCACAAATAAGTTGTGACTACATTGTGCCGATTCGTTCAGTAAAAGATGGCGCACAAAACTGGGTAGACGAAAAAGATTGGATAGAAGTTGAACACAGTTAATTGGCCATTAAGGCTCGGCTATTAAACTAAAATATAGAACGTTAAAATAATACACATTTAAATGATGTGTGTTATTTTAACGTAACGCATTTTATTGGAGCAAACGTAATGAAAAATATACTTATTGTTGCAGCGCTAGCACTACTTTCAGCCTGTACACAAACCCCTGATTGGGACTACGACAAATCAGCCAACTTTAGTAATTTTAAAACATTTGCTTGGGTAGAAAACGCGAGCTTAACTAAAGACACCACAAATTATCAAATCAATGGCTTAATGGAAAAACGCGTGCGTACCGCTGTTAATAAAGAGCTTAGCCAAACGTTGGGGATGAGCTTAGTAGACGCAGCACAAGCGGATGTACTTGTTAATTACCATGCATCGGTAGATAAAGAACTCGAAGTAGATACCTTTAACGTAGGTTACGGCGCTCGTTGGGGATACTGGGGCACTGGTTTTCAACGTGACGTTTCTGCCCGCGAATACGAAGTGGGTACTTTAGTTATTGATATTATTGACCGCGAGTCTAACCAGCTGATATGGCGCGGTGCTAAAGAAGGTCGTTTAAAGAAAAAGCAAACACCTGAGCAACGCGAAGCGTCAATTAAAGAAACAGTCGCTAATATTTTAAGTAACTTCCCGCCGCAAAAGCAGCAATAAATTAGAATTAGCGTTGAGTAAGTTTTAAGAAGCTCACAGTATGTGAGCTTCTTTGTTAACAAAGGAATCATACCTTGGCATTTTTAAAGTATTTTACAGTCACTCTATTCGCTTTTTTTGCTTCGCTCCCCGCACATGCGCAAAACTTAAAATTAACTCCAGGTTTTTGGCAAGGAATTAACAAAGATAATTTCGAATACAATGTACTGGAAATAAAAGAAAACGGAGAACACCGTTTAATCATTGCAAATATCGCCAGTGCATTTCATAGAAATAAATCAATTGCGTTTAATAATAACGATATTAAATGCAGTCGCCTTAATTGCACTATCACACTCATTAGCCCTAATAAAGAACATCTGCAATTTACATTAATTTTAAGCCGTTATTTAGATAATTCATTTGAGGTGTTAGAAATTTATTCTAATGCAGACGATGATTTGGTCATGTCAAAAACTTACCGATTGGAAAAACAAGAAAGGCAATCTACCGTCCATACATTTATAGATAAATACCGCTCTAAAATAGATGAATTAGCAGCTATAGAAAAGTCAGGTTTATATGGTTTTTGGGTAGGATTATTAAATTTAGACGGCAATCAAAAACTCGTAAGTATTGAATTTCCCCCCAATAAAGAGTCATACTTCAACTATTTTGAAAGTGGAGCCAATGACATAATCAGTACCACTTTTATGCCACAAGATATTAAAGAAAAAGACAACGTACTGAAAATCACTACCAGCAATTCAACCTTCGCAAATAAGCTAATTATTCATAAAGACAACCGAGAACTCAAAGGCTATATGTATTCAAACCACAAAGGTACAACTCTTCAAACTGGCTCGTTTAAATTGTATCGCTTTGAAAGGCCTGAGTAACCTGTAATCTAAGTATAACTCTATGACAACTTATACTTATACAATAAATCAAAGGGTATATGGCAGTAGTCATCGGGGTGGTGAGTTAACCGGTCTTGGTGCTCTGCATCGCTTGGTACGTAATTAGTAAGCTTCTCAACGCTTACTACAACTTTTTCTGCATCACTGCGCTTATTTATATAATTGCTTGCTGCGTCTAAATGGGTTTGGTGTTTGCTGTAAATAGCAGTGCGGTATTTAGGGCCTACGTCATCTCCTTGTTTGTTAATACTGTATGGGTCAATAATTTCAAAAAAGTAGTCAAACAGCTTATTTAAGCTAACGGCGTTTAGGTCAAAAATTACCTTTACACATTCTGCATAACCATCATAGTCGCCGTCTGTCGTTTGATTTGTACCGTTCGCGCGCCCTGCTTCAGTACTTATTACGCCTGGTAAGTGCTTTAAAAATTCTTGTACGCCCCACAGGCAGCCACCAGCAAAGTAAATAGTATTTTGTTCTTTAGTATCCATTATAAATGTTACCTAATGAGAAAAGTGTGAATGGTTATCAAATGCAGTTATTAACAAATTAATGTACAATCGCGCACAAAATGTCTGCTGTTATATTTAGTTATTTTATCATGCTCAAATATAAGCTTTGAAATTAATTGTAACAGCCGCTACAAATAATAAACGACGAGTAACACATGAATCGCACACCACACCTTATAATACCTGCACTATTATGCAGCGTTACCCCATTTGTATATGCCAATACACAGCCTGATGAGTCAGTAATTGAGCAAATAACGGTCGAGGCCTCACCTACTGCGAATAAACTGCCTGTGGGTACATTTGATTCGCCTATTTCTAATTTAGAATATGACCCGCGTGTTGATTTGCAGTCGCGTAATATGGCTGAGGCACAAGCTGATGTCACTATTCGCGGTGGGATTTTTGAAAACACCGGTTTTAGAGTAGGAAGCGCTACCCTGCTTGACCCGCAATCTGGCCATTATTTTGCTGAAATACCTATTGCACCACAAATGCTAAGCGGCCCAGCAGTTTTAACCGGTGCCGATAACGCACTATACGGTATGAACAGCTCTGTAGGTACAGTTTCGTTTGGTTGGAAACCAATTATTACAGGTGGCAGTATATCGCTTGGTACTGGTACAAATGACTTTAATCTTCAAAGTATTCACGCTGCTAAAAACACACAACTTGATAGCTTAGCTAACTATACTCTGGGCTTTGAAGGTGAGTATTCTCACTCGCAAAGTGATGGAACCATTGATAATGGCGATCATGACTTTTCGCGCGCCTCAGCTCGCGTCCAATTAGCAAGCGAGCACAGCCAAACCGATTTATTTTATGGCTCGCAAGATAAGTTTTTTGGCTGGCCTAACTTGTACACCCCTTTTGGCGTTAACGAAACTGAAGATTTAGAAACCCGCCTTTGGATGCTTAATCACAAGCAAAGCTACGCTGATAACAGTCATTTTGAAGTATCGGCGTATTATCGTACCCATGACGATCACTATATTTATTCTCGCGAAAACCCAAGTGCATTTGAAGCTTTTCATAAAAGTGAAGTTAAATCACTTGGACTTTCGGGTCGCCATGCACAAAGCGATGCGCTGGCAATAAATTACTCAGCACAATTTATTGATGATTCGATTGAATCAACAACACTTGAAAACAACTTTACCTCACGAAAGTATTACAAGCTGAGCGTATTGCCCCAATACACAATGGCTTTAAAAGAGAATCAGCAGCTTATCTTTCGTTTAGGCGCTGCGTATGATGATACAAATCGCGATGATGCTGAAGTATCAGCTATTGGTGATATAACCTTAAACACCCAAAACAGTGACGGCACAGCGCAAAGTATTTATTTATCATACGCGCAAGCGAGTCAAGTTGCAGGCTACACAGCGATTGGCGGCAGCGATTCTGGCGGGTTATTTAGAAGTAACTACAACCTTGAGCGCGAAACGACTTCAAACTTAGAGCTAGGCTTATTACTTGAAGAGCAAAGCTGGCAGTTAAACTCGGCTATTTTTTATCGAAAAGATAATAACTTAACCGATTGGACCTTTAATTTTGACTCCACCTCTGCGCGCTTTGCAAACCCGGTTAATATTGATACTGCAGGGGTTGAATTTTTAGCGACTAAGCACTTTGATACTGCAAAACTTATTGCTAGCTATACCTATTTACACAAATCAGAAAACTATGGCGCTGCCGATATTGATGCCAGTTTTTACGCGTTAAACTTTCCTGATCACCGTTTAACACTCGGCGCTGTGTACAACCCAACTGATATTTTAGAATTTAGAATAGATAACGAATGGCGTACACAACACAAAAACGCGCTTAGAAACGGCCACGACAACGCGTTATTCACCCAGCTAACGCTTAAAATAACGCCGCCACAGTTGAGTAATTTATTTATCACCTTAGCGGCAGATAACTTATGGGATGAGTCGTTTGAAGAAATACCAGGTACACCAGGACGCGGTGAACAATATACGTTAAGCGCAACGTATAGTTGGTAATTAAAACTTTAGGAATTTATTCATTCGGTACCTGCTTATAGGTGGGTACCTAATAAATTTAATTTAGAAAAAGATTGCGAGTACAAAAACAGCGGAAAATAAACCTAAAAGCCATGCATAAATTAACTGTGCAACGGTAAACATAATAGGGTCTTCTTTAATATAAAATTTATTGTTACCTCCAAAAGTCCAGCCATTGTTAAATGAATGAACTAATAAACCACCAAACATAGTGATTAATAACAAAGAGATAAATATATCTGAACCAGTTAAAGTATTAGGATCAACCTCTGCTCCTATTGGAGATCCAAAAATAAGCCCAAAAAAACATATTCCTAACAGGCGCTCAAATTCACTTGTTGTTTTTATATTTGGTTCATTAGATTCTAACTGAGATTCGGTTTGTTCATTATAAGCAGCTAAGTTATTTTCTCTTTTTGAATACTCATTCATTAGAGCCTGATAATTTTCAACGTACTTTTGTTTATCTATGCTCTTTATGGCTTCTTCAAGCTCAGTTAATGAGTACTGTGAATAATCAACTCTGATCATATATTCCCTTAGTTAATTGAAGTATTAATACTCCAATCTGAGTTTATTAAGTACTTAGCGTTACCTTAAATGTAAATATATGTGTATTAACCTCGTAAGCTAGGTTAATTGCTCAAGCTCGGTTATAAGCGCTAGAGCCTCTGCATTTGTTGACCCACACACATCAAATGTGGCGCTAAAATCGCTACATACTTTTGGGCGGCTTTCATCGCCAAATAATTTACATAAATTACGCTCATCTAGCTGAATACAACGCTCTCCGGCTTTTTTACCGTTTGGCATTCCAGGGATTGGGGAGCTAATACTCGGTGCAATGCAACACGCACCGCAGCCTAAACGACACGTCATAGGCTCTGTTTTCATAATAACCTCAGTTAATAAAACTATGCAATTTGCAGTGTATTTTCACCCATGCATAGTCAATTGTTTATTTGTAATACACACATGTAATGCTTTGTTACATCTTCAAACGCCTTGTAAACACTTTATTGCGTATTATTGCCTTGTCACCAAATATATGAAGGAATGCCTTGTGGCTACTAAAAAACAAATTTTACTACCAGTCGCGGTTTTAGCTGCCGGGATTGCACTGGCAATTGGCCTTTCAGCAATGAAAACGCCACCAGAAGAAAAACCAGAGCAAGACACTCGCCCGCTGGTTGCGGCAAAAAGCGTAAACATTGATGCTATAACGCTTGATGTAAAATCGTACGGCGTTGTAAAACCTAAAGACCGTACCGAGCTGGTTGCTCAAGTAAGCGGGCAAGTTATTTCAGTAGCCGGGCAATTTGTAGAAGGCACGTTTGTTAAGCAAGGCGATATTTTAGCACGAATTGATCCAAATGATTACGAAGCCGACTTTATTGAAGCACAAGCAGGCCTTGCACAAGCAAGTTCAGCACTTGAAATAGAACGTGCACAAGCCCACGTTGCTAAAGCTGAATGGGAACGTATTAAATCAGACTCAAGCGATGCGATTGCCTCGGAGCTTTATTTACGTAAACCACAACTTGCTGAAAAAATGGCAAATTTTAAATCTGCTCAAGCCCGTGTAAAACGCACTAAACGTAATTTAGAACGCACGTACATAAAAGCCCCATATGACGCCATTATTAACGAGCGCACTATTAGCTTAGGCTCTGTTGTAAGCGCAGGCAGTAAATTTGGTGAGCTTAGCGCGACAGCAGTTGCAGAGGTACGTTTACCAGTTGCAGATAAAGAGCTGCAATATTTAAATAATGGCGGTATTGGCGCACTGGTTACGCTCAGCGCTGAATTTGCTGGTAAGCAAACTACGTGGCAAGCCAAAGTGGTACGTAGTGAAGGGATTGTTGATCAAACCAGCCGTATGAGCTATTTAGTTGCGCAGTTACCTACTCCGTATGCTGATAACACTAAGCCACTTCGTTTTGGTTCGTACATTAACGCCACAATTGAAGGGCGAGCGCTGGATAACGCGATTATTGTCCCGCACCATTTAGTTAAAAATAACAAAATTGCTATTTTAAACGACAATCAAACCCTTAGCTTTAAAACGCTTAATATTGTACGTGAACAAAACGGCATGGTAATAGCCGACCAAGGGTTAAACAGTGGCGAGCAACTTATTATCTCTGCCCTTGAATACCCAACAGAAGGCA
Source organism: Pseudoalteromonas sp. MMG006 (assembly GCF_018101025.1). NCBI lineage: Bacteria > Pseudomonadati > Pseudomonadota > Gammaproteobacteria > Alteromonadales > Pseudoalteromonadaceae > Pseudoalteromonas > Pseudoalteromonas sp. MMG006. The sequence goes on along the minus strand of NZ_JAGJEJ010000011.1, from coordinate 90,227 downwards.
TGGCTGTTAAGCTAGAAGGCATTGAGCCTAAAAGCGATGTAACTCAGTTAGCACTTAAAGAGGATACGCCATGAGTACCTCAGAAAAAGGCTTAATTGCTTGGTTTGCACGTAACCCAGTTGCGGCAAACCTAATTATGATTTTTATACTGATTGGCGGACTTTTAACGGCGCTGACAATTCGTAAACAGGCATTTCCACAACTTGAAAATAATTGGGTAAGTATTCAAGCGGTATACCCAGGCGCAGCCCCGCAAGAGGTTGAAGAAGGCATTACAATAAAAATTGAAGAAAACCTTGAGGGATTAGAGGGCATTAAACGCTTTATAACCTACTCTAACCGAGGTTATGCACAAGCATGGGTTGAAATTGAAGAAAAATACGACCTTCAAGAAGCTTTAGACGAAATAAAAGCCCAAGTAGATTCTATCAACTCGTTTCCTGCGGGTATGGAAAGGCCAATAATTCAGCGTGATAAGTTTCAACAAGAAGTGATGTTTATTGCGCTATATGGGGATATGACCTATGCACAACTAAAAGAACTAGGTACAGATATAGAAGATGAATTACTTTCCTTATCGGGTGTTAATCTAGTCAGCTTTTTTAGCGGCTTAAATTATGAAATAGGCATTGAGATTAGCCCCGACAAACTGCGTGAATACGGCCTAACATTTAGAGATGTGTCAAATGCAGTAAGAAACTTCTCAACTAATATGTCGGCAGGGCAAATTCGTTCAGATAATGGTTATATTTCTATGCGTGTTGAAAAACAAGCATATAAAGGTAATGAGTTTGAAAAGTTGCCTTTAATTACCCTTGCTGATGGCGCACAAATATATTTAGGCGATGTAGCCACGATTAACGATGGTTTTGAAGAAGGCTTATTATATTCAAAGTACAATGGTAAAAACTCGTTAATGTTTGATATTGCAGCATCTAAAGATCAAGACATTACCGACGTTGCCAAAATACTTAAAAATTACATGGCCGAAAAAGAATCTAAATTACCACAAGGCGTAAAACTAACACCTATGGTTGATTTAACCTACTACCTGCAAGGCCGTCTCGATATGATGATCGACAACATGGTATGGGGTGGTGTTTTAGTTATGCTGGTATTAGCATTATTTTTACCTCTTAGATTGGCATTTTGGGTAATGATGGGTTTACCGGTGTCTTTTCTGGGTGCCTTTTTGTTCATGCCGATAGGCTTTTTAGATATCACCATTAACATGGTGTCGTTATTCGCCTTTATAATTGTACTCGGAATTGTAGTGGACGATGCTATCGTCGTGGGTGAATCGGCCAGTGCCGAAATTGAAAAACACGGTCACTCACTCGATAACGTAATCCGTGGTGTTAAACGTGTTGCAATGCCCGCTACATTTGGCGTACTAACTACCATAGCCGCTTTTTTACCACAAGCTATGGCATCAGGCCCAGGCGCAGCATTATCTAAAGCGATTGGTGTCGTTATTATCCTGTGTTTGATTTTCTCGTTAATCGAATCAAAACTTATTTTACCTGCGCATATTGCTGCAATGAACCCGCGTAAACCAAACCCTAAAAACCCATTACATAAACTACGTAATGTGGTTGATAGCGGTTTAAAACACTTTGTACAAAACTACTACACGCCTTTTATAGGCCATTGTATACATTATCGTTATACCGTAATTATAGGTTTTTTATGTATATTAATAGTGAGTGCAGGCATGTTTGCAGGCGGTTTAGTAAAATTTGTACCAAACCCTAAAATACAACATGACTTTCCTCGTATTGTTGTCGAAATGAATCTTGAATCGTCTGAGCATGCAACACTTGAAACAGCTAAAAAAATTGAAGCGGTACTACTTAGTGTAGATGAAGAGCTTGAAGCACAATACGGTCAAAAAATGATTCATGACCTGTCGGTAAGCCTTCGTGGACGTACGACTGCACAGTTAATGGCTGTACTCATTGAACCTGATAAACGCCCTATCGATACCTTTACATTAAGCTCATTATGGCGTGAAAAAATGCCACCACTGCCGGGAGTTAAAACGTTAACTATTGAAGATAACTTATTTGGCGGTGGACGAGATGACGGCGACGTAAGTTTTAGACTTCAAGGCAAGGATACTAACAAACTAAAAGAAGTTGCTGCGTTATTAAAAACTAAATTACAAAGCATGGAAGGTGTAGGCGATGTTAACGACTCACTACAAAGTGCTACCGACGAAGTACAGCTTGATTTAAAACCACTGGCCTACAGCATGGGACTTACACTTGCCGATGTTGCATCGCAAGTAAGCTTTAGTTACTACGGATTAGAAGCACAGCGTATTTTACGCGAAGGCGAAGAAATTAAAGTCATGATCCGCTACCCTGAAAACGAACGTAACTCTATCAGTAACATACACAGTACACGAATCATTACACCAACAGGTGCTGAGGTTCCGTTGAGCGAAGTTGCACAAATCAACATTGTAGATGGTGTAAACAGAATTCGTCGTGAAAATGCAAACAGAACAGTCAATGTATGGGCAGCCATTAATACTGATAAAGTTGAACCTTTTGCCATTGTAAAAGAAATCACTGACGAGTATTTACCAACCCTTTTACAAAATTACCCTGGTGTTACCAGTAATGTAGCAGGACGCGTGCAAGAAGAAATGGACAGCGCTGATGAGCAGTTACGCGACTTTGCCATATCGCTGATGATTATATTTGCGTTATTAGCCATTCCTCTTCGCTCATACTCACAACCATTAATTATTATGTCGGTCATTCCATTTGGTGTGGTCGGTGCAATGTTCGGCCATATGGTATTAGGAATGACCATGAGCGGCCTTTCAATGTTTGGCATAATTGCAGTAGCCGGTATTGTAGTCAACGACTCCCTCGTTATGGTTGATTTTGTAAATAAAGCGCGTGCTGAGGGTGTGCCTATAAAAGAAGCTGTTATGCAAGCAGGTGCAAAGCGCTTTAGAGCTATATTACTGACCTCAGTGACCACCTTTATTGGCGTATTACCTATTATTATGGAAACGAGTTTGCAGGCACAAATTGTAATACCTATGGCAGTATCGCTGGCCTTTGGTGTGCTATTTGCCACGGTAATTACTTTAATACTTATACCTTGCCAATACGTAGCACTAGAAGACGCAAAGCGATTAGTACGTAAGATGCGTGGCAAGCCGCCACTATTGGATGCCCAACCAGCGCCTACTAACAGCTAAACTGAGTTCCCCCCAACCAATAAAGCTCGGCAAGTTGCCGAGCTTTTTATTCTTGGCTCAAAAATAACATGCAACTATTGGCCAGCTTTATTAAACGGGGATTTATTAACCTCACTTTTAAAGGATTGACCATAGGTATATTTCAGCTTATTTTATTTATTACATTTTCCGTTTTAATCACACTTAGTGACAAAAAGAATAGCTGCAACTTAATGCTATTAGGCGCCGTTGCTATATCGTTCGCGTTTGTGGGGCTCGACTTTTTAATAGGCGTAGATGTAGGTTAATCTTTCATACAAACTAAAACACATTCAATAGCCAGTTTTATAGAGTAAAAAGGTTCGATAAATAAAGAGATAAACTGCTCGTTTTTTATCCCTAATACGTTATGGTATTTAAATAATAAATATACATAATAAAGTTAAGGAGCAGCCATGAATACCTCGCAATCAGATCACATTCCTCAAGAAGCCTTTGATTGGTACGACGAATACGCCCACGGCTTGATGGACAGACGTACTTTTATGAAAAAACTTGGCGGTTTAGCTGCACTTGGGTTTTCAATGAGCGTACTGACCAGTGCCCTGCTGCCCAATTACGCGTTTGCAGAGCAAGTATCGTTTAACGATGACGATATAAAAGCCACCTACGAAGAGTTTGACTCGCCAAATGGACATGGTAAAGGTAAAGGCTATTTGGCAGTCCCTAGTAAAGTAGAGGGCAAACTGCCAGTGGTATTAGTTATCCATGAAAACCGTGGTTTAAACCCTTACGTAAAAGATGTAGCGCGTCGCTTAGCCAAAAGTGGCTTTATTGCCTTTGCCCCCGATGCACTTTTCCCTCTAGGTGGCTACCCAGGTAATGACGATGAAGGACGTGCAATGCAAAAAACGATGGACAGAGCTAAAATTCAAAACGATTTTGTAGCCGCTGCCCACTTTTTAAAAGGTCATTCACATAGTAACGGTAAACTGGGGGCTGTGGGTTTTTGTTTTGGTGGCTATATTGTTAATTATTTAGCGGCGGTTGATAGTGATTTGCTTAGCGCTGGCGTGCCTTTTTATGGTACTCCTGCCAGTGAAAATTTACGTAAAAATATTAAAGCACCATTAATGATTCAATTAGGTGAGCTTGATAAGCGTGTAAACGCGTCATGGCCTGAATATGAGCAAGATTTAAAAGCTAATAACGTTGAGTACACTATGCATATGTACAAAGGTGCAAACCATGGGTTTCATAACGACTCGACTGGGCGGTATGATAAAGACAATGCCGAACTTGCATGGCAACGTACCGTTGAGTTTTTTAATAACAAACTCAGTTAATTAAGCTAACAATAATGTAATGCCACCAGCTTAAACTGAGTGGCATTATACAAGTTAATTAGCCTAAATTTTGGTTATGTAAGTTCTGGTTAGTTAAGCTCTGTAATATGTAGTAGCTCACCAGGTGGACCCCATAAATAAATCACTCCACGAATAATACAAAGTTTAAATAGGTGGTAGCAAGTCTAAACAACTGACAAGCAAAACGATTGAGTAACGTTGAGCCACGGCAGAACTTAAACTGAAATGAATGTAATTCCTTTCGTTTAATTTAGCTAGCAGATGTTTAAACCTCTTTTATAACTCAAGTATAAATTCATTTTCACATAGCAAAAGCCCAACTTTATAGTTGGGCCTTATAATTAAATCAAAATAACCCATTGAACTAGCTTACTTTTAGTTCGCGTGCTTGAATGTACTGCACTAAGTCTTCAATCGATACCACAGTCATGCTGTGCTTATTAGCATAGTTACTTACCTGTGGTAAACGCGCCATGGTGCCATCAGGATTAGTTAGCTCACAAATAACACCAAATGGTTTTAAACCTGCCAGCTGCATTAAATCAACAGATGCCTCGGTGTGGCCTCGGCGTACAAGTACACCACCGGTTTGCGCTTTTAAACCAAATACATGGCCTGGGCGCGATAAATCGCTCGGTTTTGCGTTGTCGGCGGTAGCCGCTTTAATTGTGGTTACTCTATCTGCTGCCGATACACCGGTTGTAACGCCATGTTTAGCTTCAATGGTTACTGTGTAGGCTGTGTTATTTTGGCTGGTGTTGTTAGTTACCATTTGTGGTAGGTCTAACTGTTTAATGCGCTCATCGCCCATGCACAAGCACACAATACCGCTTCCTTCGCGGATCATTTCGGCCATTTGTTGGGGAGTTAAGTGCTCGGCAGAAAATACAAAGTCACCTTCGTTTTCGCGGTTTTCGTCATCAACAACAAGCACGCCTTGGCCCTGTTGCAGTGCCGCTATGGCATTTTCTACACGGGTGTGGCTTTCGCCAAATTGAGTAAGTAAAGACTGAATCATCATTATATTCCAAATAAAAATAAATAGATTCAGGACACTGAAAGGCATGGCAAAGCCATACAAAATAAATTTGCATGTTCAGCCAAAAAACAGCATTAAAAACACACGCCAAGAAGCGATATTTATGGCGTAGTGTAATAAGCTATATTCTCTTTCATCCGGACTTTAACCGTCGGCTCTGGCATCTCACCAGATCTGCTTGACCTTTATTTAACTTTTTCAATATTGTAAAAATAAATTAAATAAAGCGCTCGCGGGCTCGTTTTAGTCAAAAAAGTATTGAGTAAGACATACCGCCGGTGGGGAATTTCACCCCGCCCTGAGAATTTACCGCAAACTTATACGTTTACGGCCTGCGCATTATACGCCTGTATCTATAAGTTATTCAAAAACAATAGTTAAGAAAGCTCAGTATTTAATGAGGCTTTAAGTACTTTGCCTTCGTTAATATCCGCAATAAGCGAGCATGAAGCGCCATTTACCAGGTTTAAATTAGGCTGTACATGACCTATATCGGCATCAAAAATTACCGGAAACAAACACCCGCCTAAAGCCACGTCAAGCGCATGGCGGTAATCAAAGGCGTCGTAATTGCTTTGAGTGATTTCACTTCGCCCTAAAATAAGGCCATTAATATCGTCAAATATTCCGGCTAGCTTGAGTGAAAGTAAAAATCGAGCAACCGTCGTCGGCGTCAGCTCTGAGTTTTCGAGGTATAAAATGAGTCCTTCTGCTGCACTGTGTTTTTTAAATTCGTGTAATGCTAAGAAAGGTGAGTCGAGCAATAAACCTACAGTATCGAGGCAGCCGCCAAATAAGCGACCTGACATTTCAATTGTACGTTTATCGGTAGAGTTTAAGCACTGCCAATAAGTAGGCTCACTGGGGTTTAAAAGCTCATCAGGGTTTTGAGCATAATTGGGTTTCACTTTTTGATGTAAAGATGAAGGACCTTGTTCAAACTTACTACCCGCTTCGTAGGTCAAAGTTTCAAAAATTTGTAAACTATACGGGTTTTTTTCATCAGGGTGTAATTGCATTAAATTTGCGCTGTGTAGAGTGGCCCATTGGCACTTAGCTGTTAATGCACAGGCAATAGTACTCACATCAGAAAAACCCACCAGCCATTTAGGCTTTGCCGCTTTTATAGCATTAAAATCCAATAACGGCAGCACTTCCATTGCAAGCTCACCGCCCATTGGTGGCATAATCGCGGCTATTTCGTCATCCAATAAAAAGCCCATTAACTGCTCTGCATGGGCTTTGGCATTAAGTTGTTCGCGCGGTTTGTTCTGGCGTAAAAACTCACCTTCAACCACTTCGTATCCTCGGTGTTTTAGCCCGTCTATCACTATATCTAATCGTTCGTGGTATTTGTCTTTAAGCCCAGAAGATAGCGAGCAAATAGCAATTTTGGAGCCTACTTTTAAAGGCGCTGGATAAAGTATATTAGCCATTGAGTGTTCCTTTTTAATAATACCAACCTGCATAAATCTTTGATCAATTTAACGAATTAAATTGCACTATAACGTCGTTAAAAGTTTTTTATTTAGAACAAGATATAAACCTTTTGCCTAGTTCTAGCGTAATTTTCTTAACGTTAAATAGACCCCATATATAAGCAGATTTGTATAAAGTGATTATGTACCTATATCATCATGTTTACTCTTTATACAATATGAATACCTTTGTTATACCAACTCCATTAAGTACGTGTTCTAAATTTTACGCCGAAAAAACAATTCCAGTTCTAGGCGTAAATTGATGTAATTGGTTGTTCCCTTTACGTAATTTACAACAAAAAATGGGTTGTTTTAGCTAGTAAAATAGAGCGGCTATTTATTGGTGTTGGTATTAGTATAGTGATTTATTCAAGACATAAAAAAACCGATGCAGTTGCATCGGTTTTTATTTAAACGTTGCAGTGAGCTAAATATTAAAGATACTCAACATCAATGATTTCGTACTCAACGTCGCCTTTTGGCGTTTTAATGGTTACAGCATCATCTGTTTGCTTACCAATTAAACCGCGCGCAATAGGCGAATTAACAGAAATTAAGTTGTTTTTAATATCTGCTTCATCATCACCTACAATACGGTATTTTACTTCAGCATCTGTTTCTACGTTTACAATAGTTACAGTAGTACCAAAAATAACTTTACCCGTATTAGGCATTTTAGTTACATCAATAATTTGCACATTCGAAAGTTTCGCTTCAATTTCTTGAATACGACCTTCACAAAAACCCTGTTGCTCACGCGCAGCGTGGTATTCAGCGTTTTCTTTTAAGTCACCATGTTCACGTGCGATCGCAATATCATTTACGATTTTAGGACGGGTAACTGTTTTTAATTCGTTAAGCTCTTCGCGCAGTAACTCTGCGCCACGAACTGTCATCGGAATTGATTGCATACTTTTCTCACTTAACACCAAGGCCTTAATGGCCTTGGTACATTTCCTTAGTTCAATCGCTGGTGTAGCTCTTGAACTGACGTCACTTTACTACGGTCGTCTGCTTGGTTAGCAGTACAGTTAGCAAATGCCGCGTTCAAGGTTGTCGTATAGTTGGTTTTGTTTTGCAATGCACCACGACGCAACACCTTCGAATCTTCGATCGCTTGGCGACCTTCGGTGGTATTTACGATATAGCTGTACTCTTTATTCTTGATGTTATCAAGAATATGCGGGCGGCCTTCATATACTTTGTTTACACGGCGTACTTCAATACCGGCCTCTTTTAAAGCCTCTGCTGTGCCACCTGTTGCATCAATTTCAAAACCAAGGTCTGTCATGGTTTTAGCAAGCTCTACAACACGAGACTTATCGCTGTTACGTACAGATAGTAACGCGCGACCACCGCGTGGTAAAGTGTTGCTTGCACCTAATTGTGCTTTTGCGAACGCTTCGGCGAAAGTATCGCCAACACCCATCACTTCACCCGTTGAACGCATCTCTGGGCCACGGATAGGATCCACACCTTGGAACTTAGCAAATGGTAAAACTACTTCTTTAACGCTGTAATATGGAGGAATGACTTCTTTAGTAATGCCTTGGCTTGCCAGTGACTGACCTGCCATACAACGTGCTGCCACTTTTGCAAGTGCAACACCGGTTGCTTTTGATACAAACGGTACTGTACGCGCTGCACGCGGGTTTACTTCGATTAAGTACACTTTGCCATCTTTTACAGCAAACTGTGTATTCATCAAGCCAACAACGCCAAGCTCAAGAGCCATATCGGTTACTTGCTTGCGCATTACATCTTGCACATCTTGAGATAAAGAATGTGCTGGCAACGAACATGCTGAGTCACCAGAGTGAACACCCGCTTGCTCAATGTGCTCCATAATACCACCAATAATCACTTGCTCGCCGTCACAAATAGCGTCAACGTCAACTTCAATTGCGTTATCTAAGAAACGGTCAAGTAATACTGGTGCCTCGTTTGATGCTGATACGGCTTCAGTCATGTAGCGACGTAAATCTTGCTCGTCGTATACAATTTCCATCGCGCGCCCGCCTAGTACATACGATGGGCGTACTACGAGTGGGAAACCAATCTCAACTGATTTAAGTAATGCTTCTTCAGTTGATGTTACCGTTGCGTTTTCAGGCTGTAGTAAATCAAGACGCTCTACTAATTGTTGGAAACGCTCACGGTCCTCTGCGCGGTCAATCGCATCTGGTGAAGTACCAATCACTGGCACGCCATTCGCTTCAAGCTCACGCGCTAGTTTAAGTGGTGTTTGACCGCCGTACTGTACGATAACGCCTTTTGGTTTTTCAACACGTACAATTTCTAGTACGTCTTCAAGCGTGATTGGCTCAAAGTATAAACGATCAGATGTGTCGTAATCGGTAGAAACTGTTTCAGGGTTACAGTTAACCATGATGGTCTCGTAGCCGTCTTCGCGAAGCGCAAGCGCTGCGTGTACACAACAGTAATCAAATTCAATACCTTGGCCGATACGGTTAGGACCGCCGCCAATAACCATGATTTTGTCTTTGTCTGACGGGTTTGCTTCACACTCTTCATCGTACGATGAGTACATGTAAGCGGTATCTGAGCTAAATTCTGCCGCACACGTATCAACGCGTTTGTACACCGGCACAATGTTTAATTGATGACGTTTTTTACGAATTTCAGCTTCAGAAACACCGGCAATTTCAGCAATACGCGGGTCGGCAAAACCTTTACGCTTAAGCTTGCGTAAAAAGTCTGCATTTAAGCCCGCCATGCCTACTTCACTAATTTTAGCTTCGTCTTTTAAGATGTCTTCAATTTGCACTAAGAACCAGCGGTTAACTTTAGTCAGCTCGTAAACATCTTCAACACTCATACCGTGGCGCATTGCATCGGCAATGTACCAAATACGCTCAGCACCTGGCTCGCGTAATTCACGAATGATTTTTTCACGGGCTTTTGGATCGTCAAGTGCCACAATTGGATTGAAACCCGTTGCGCCAACTTCTAGGCCACGTAATGCTTTGTGTAATGACTCTTGTTGGTTACGACCAATGGCCATTACTTCGCCTACCGATTTCATTTGCGTTGTTAAACGATCGTTAGCACCGGCAAATTTTTCAAAGTTAAAGCGAGGAATTTTAGTTACAACGTAATCGATTGAGGGCTCAAAAGATGCTGGTGTTTTACCGCCAGTAATATCGTTTTGAAGCTCGTCAAGCGTGTAGCCTACTGCAAGTTTTGCTGCAATTTTAGCAATTGGGAAACCGGTTGCTTTTGATGCAAGTGCAGAAGAGCGTGATACACGTGGGTTCATCTCAATGATAACCATACGGCCATCTTTTGGATTAATACCAAACTGTACGTTAGAACCACCTGTTTCAACACCAATTTCACGCAGTACCGCCATAGAGGCGTTACGCATAATTTGGTATTCTTTGTCGGTTAATGTTTGTGCTGGAGCAACCGTGATTGAGTCACCTGTATGCACGCCCATTGGGTCAAAGTTTTCAATAGTACACACAATGATACAGTTGTCTTTTTTGTCACGAACAACTTCTGTTTCGTACTCTTTCCAACCAATCAGTGATTCATCAATCAATAATTCGTTTGTTGGTGATAAGTCTAAACCACGCTCACAAATTTCTTCAAACTCTTCCATATTGTAAGCAACACCGCCGCCGGTGCCACCCATAGTGAAAGAAGGACGAATGATACACGGTAAGCCAATACGGCTCATTGTATCTTTAGCTTCTTCCATTGAATGAGCAATTTCAGCACGAGGACATTCAAGGCCAATGTTTTTCATTGCTACGTCAAAGCGTTCACGGTTTTCTGCTTTGTCGATTGCATCAGCCGTTGCACCAATTAGCTCAACGCCGTGCTTAGCCAGTACACCGTGCTTGTCTAAATCAAGGGCACAGTTTAATGCAGTTTGACCACCCATAGTTGGCAGTACTGCATCTGGCTTTTCTTTTTCAATAATTTTTTCTACCACTTCCCAGTGAATTGGTTCGATGTACGTTGCATCGGCCATTTCTGGGTCGGTCATGATAGTGGCAGGGTTTGAGTTAACGAGTATAACTCTATAGCCTTCTTCTCTGAGTGCTTTACACGCTTGAGCACCAGAGTAATCAAATTCACAAGCTTGACCAATTACAATTGGGCCTGCGCCTAAGATAAGAATGCTTTTTATGTCGGTACGTTTTGGCATTATTACTCCAGTTAAATTAGTGTTTACGCGCTTGCATCAAGTCGATGAAGTGGTCAAATAATGGGGCTGCATCGTGCGGGCCTGGGCTTGCTTCTGGATGACCCTGAAAGCTAAACGCTGGCTTATCTGTACGATGAATACCTTGAAGCGTGCCGTCAAATAACGATTTGTGCGTAGCACGTAAGTTACTTGGTAATGACGCTTCATCTGCAGCAAAACCATGGTTTTGTGCGGTGATCATTACTACGTCGCGGTCTAAATCTTTTACTGGATGGTTACCACCGTGGTGGCCAAATTTCATTTTTGCTGTTTTAGCACCTGAGGCAAGGGCTAATAACTGATGACCTAAACAGATACCAAAAATAGGGGTGTCGGTTTCTAAAAAGGCTTTAATTGCATCAATAGCATAGGTACATGGCTCAGGATCGCCAGGGCCGTTAGATAGGAAGATACCATCTGGGTTTAAAGCAAGTACATCGGCTGCTGAGGTTTGCGCTGGTACTACGGTTAGTTTACAACCGCGATCAACTAGCATACGTAATATGTTACGCTTAACACCGAAGTCATAGGCAACAACATGAAACTTTTCATCAGCGGTATCTAGGGTTTTAAATCCTTCGCCTAATGTCCAGCTTGATTCGCGCCACTCAAAATTTTCCTTGGTTGAGACAACTTTTGCTAAATCCATACCTTTTAAACCTGGAAAGGCTTGCGCGGCTTGTAACGCTTTGTTTTCGTCTAATTCGTCACCAGCGATAATACAGCCGTTTTGTGCGCCTTTATCGCGCAAAATACGTGTTAGCTTTCTGGTGTCGATGTCCGCAATACCTAAAATATTACGTTCTTTTAAGTAATCATCTAACGATTGCTCGTTACGAAAGTTACTTGCTAGCAGTGGCAAATCACGGATCACTAGGCCTTTAGCCCATATTTGATTCGCTTCTTCGTCTTCGCTGTTGGTACCCGTATTACCGATATGTGGGTACGTCAAAGTTACGATTTGTTCCGCGTATGATGGATCAGTCAAAATTTCTTGATAACCAGTCATAGACGTATTGAATACTACTTCACCGACTGACATGCCGTCAGCGCCGATTGCAGTACCGCGAAACACTGTGCCGTCTTCTAGGACTAACAGAGCGGATTTAGTCAAGTTAAACCTCCTAACAGTAAAAAACGGGAGTAAGCAATTGCTTAACACCCCGCCAATACCCAGAGGGATCGTCAAAACCAGATTTTTGTGAGCTTAAATTGTTTTACGCAGTCTTAAATGATGCCGATATAAAACGCTAAACCTTCAATCATTTTTTCTTGCCTAAAACTCTTTTCATTCCCACTGAAACCCCTGGTTTTACTAGCCACTTGGGTATAATTGGAAACACGCATTTAGTAATTTTTGGCAAATTGGCTGCATTCTACATTAAGTTGCTATTTAGGTCTAACACTATTTGGTAAATTGTTACAAATAAGTAGTTTTAGGTAAAATTAGACCCAAACACGCAAAAAGGCAACTAAACTACTTAAGATCAAGCACATCTTGCATATCATAAAGTCCTACCGGTTTATTTTTCAACCAGCACGCAGCCCTTATAGCACCTAGCGCAAAGGTCATTCTTGAACTTGCTTTATGGGTTAATTCGAGCCTTTCGCCCATAGTTGCAAAATATGCGGTATGTTCACCTACTATATCGCCGCCTCTTAATACCGAATAACCTATTTCATTTTGCGATTTAGCCGTTTCTACTTGGCTGCGGTCGTATACAGCAACTTCGTCATGGTTCCAGCCCTTTGCATCCGCAATTGATTCACCAATAGCTAAGGCAGTACCCGATGGTGCATCTATTTTATGACGATGGTGCGCTTCAAATATTTCTATATCTAAATCATCACCAAATTTAGTAGCCGCTGTTTGTACTAAATTTAAGAGCACGTTTACGCCTACGCTGTAATTGCGGGCAAATACAATCGGAATGTGCTTTGCCGCATCGTTCAAAAGCGCCATATCATCGGCGCTAAGGCCTGTAGTACCTATAACCATTGGGAGCTTTTGCGCAACGGCTGTTTTTAGATGATTACGCATACCTTGCGGCAAAGTGAAGTCGATTAACACATCCACATTATCTACTTCGCTTTCAACGCTAAAGCTTACTGCACTGTCGGCTGCACTATTTACTTGGTTTACATTAATACCTAATAACGATGAACTGCTACGAACGTATGCGCCTGTAAGTTGTGTTTGCTCTTTAATTGTCGCAGCTTCTAATAGGGCTAAGCCCATTCTTCCGTTAGCACCAAATACACCTATTCGATTTGTCGTCATGGTTTTTACCTAATTTAATTTGAATCTGTTTATTAGTCATATATCCGGACATTGCAAAATACGCAGCTGGGTATTTTTATGCAGTTGGATAAATATTAATCGCTGAAAATCGCGTTGCTTTGTAGATATTATCTAAAAGTCATGCAATAGTCAGGTGACCTTTTAATTTTATAATAATAACAATACCAGTTTACTTTAGCCATCTATACATTTAAACTTCCCTTTCGCGTCGATTTGGTCTTTGGCTTGCGGACGCTGCGGCTAACAACTTTTTAAATTAAAAGTTGTACTGCTAAATTCAGCTAAAAGAGGAGTTTTGGCTGTGATAAATTTTACTGGTTATGAGGAATATGATGCAGCCATCATTTAATAAAAACAAAGCAATACTCTCTTTACTTCCCCTACTTACCTTTGTAGCGCTATTTTTAGGCTCTGGTTTGTATTTGCAATCGCAAGGGGTTGATTACGCTTTTTACCAACTACCTGCACCTGTTGCTATATTACCCGCCATTATGCTTGCGTTTATATTAAATAAAGGCACGGTAAACCAATGTGTAGAGACCTTTATTAAAGGTGCCGGACACAACAATATTATTACCATGTGTTTAATATATTTACTTGCAGGTGCTTTTTCAGCTGTAGCAAGTGCAACCGGTGGTGTAGATGCGGTAGTAAATGCCGGTTTATCGCTTATTCCACCATCACTATTATTACCTGGTTTGTTTTTAATTGCGGCTGTTGTTTCTACTGCGATGGGGACCTCAATGGGTACTATTGGTGCTATAGGCCCTATTGCTTATGCAGTATCCATTAAAACAGGTATAGATCCAGCATTAATGGCAGGTACTATTGTATCTGGTGCTATGTTTGGCGATAACTTATCTATTATTTCTGACACTACAATTGCAGCGACTCGAACGCAAGGCTGTGAAATGAAAGATAAGTTTAAAGAAAACTTAAAAATAGCTGTTCCTGCAGCCGTACTCACCATTGCTTTATTATTTTATCTCACGCCTGCTGCGCAAGTTGTTGAAACTAAAGATTACGATGTTTGGTTAGTACTGCCTTATGCCTTTATTTTAGTGTTGGCGGTAGCGGGTTTAAACGTATTTGTAGTGTTGTTTAGTGGTATTATTTTTGCTGCGTTAATGGGCTTTACTGGCAGCTACGAAGGCGCAAGCTTTGTAAAAGATATATACAAAGGCTTTACTGATATGCAGGAAATATTTTTACTTTCTATGTTTATTGGTGGCTTATCTGAATTTATTCGTATTAATGGCGGCCTTGATTATATTGCTCAAAAAATTCAAGCGATTACTAAAATAATCGCTAAATGGCATCGTAAAGTGGCCGACCAACTTGGTATCGCCGCATTAGTTTTAACAAGTAATGTATGTATTGCTAATAATACCGTGTCTATTATTGTGGCCGGCCCTATTGCTAAAAAGCTTGCTGATGACGGCGAAATAAGCGGTAAGCGTTCTGCAAGTTTACTTGATATTTTTGCGTGTGTAACTCAAGGCTCACTGCCATATGGCGCACAGGCGCTACTATTAGGTGCTACGTTTAAAATTAGCCCGTGGGAAGTGTCTACCTCGTCGTATTACTGCTTTATATTAGCGTTTACGGCAATTGCTATAATTTGTTTACGCCGCAATAAAGCATAATTAACGCGTACTAATATGTTGCAGCATACTAAGTAAGTTGCAACATATGTTAAAATAACACTCTACATATCAATCACTTTTGCTATAATGCGCGCCTTCGCGTGTCACTAAAATTATAGTTAAATACAGATATGAAATTTAAAACATTACTTCCTCTCGTTACCCTTACATCAATTGCTTTATCGTCTTCTGCTTTTGCCGCTAATTGGAGCAGTACAGCATTACATATTAATAATGGCGACCAAAAAAACCCTTTCACAGAGCAAGAGTCAGATACTACTGTTTACTCTATTCAACATGCATCGGGTTACGATTACGGCGATAACTTCTTTTTTATCGATTACAGTAAAGACGATACTGACGATGGTTACCAAGATGCTGATTTTTATGGTGAGTGGTATTCAACGGTAAGCTTATCGGCCATTAGCGGTGAAAAAATTGCCACAGGCGCGTTATTAGATGTGGGTCTTACTGGCGGGATTAACGTAGCTGGCGATGCTAAAATGATGAAATACTTGCCGGGCGTTAAATTAAGCTGGGATGTTCCCGGGTTTAACTTTTTTCAAACGTTAGTAACAGCCTACATTGATGACAGTGAAGGTGTAGCCAAAGGCGGTGCACCTATTGAAACAAATAGCTGGATGTTTGATGTAGCTTTTGAATACCCTTTTACCGTTGGCTCACAAAAATTTAGCTTTAAAGGCCACGCTGAATATATTGCTGAACGTGAAGACGAATTTGGTAATGATGTAGAAGCATGGATACTCGCACAGCCTATTTTAGTATGGGATATGGGCCATGCCCTTGAAATGAAAGAAAATACCTTATTACTTGGTATGGAGCTTCAATACTGGCACAACAAGCTAGGCACAGAGGTCACAGAGTCGGTTCCACAAATACATGTAGAATGGACCTTTTAAGCAACCACACTTCATTCAAAATAAGTTAAACGGAGCCCTTTTAAGCGCTCCGTTTTTTTATGCCATTTTAAGTATTTAATTGAACAGTCTTTAATACTTAGCTATTGTCTTACTTCTTTTAAGCCTAGTGCTGGTCCTTTAAAGGAGTAACAAAATGTCGCCAATTAACGTTATGTGTTTTTCTGCATTGTTAGCTTTCACTAACAATGCCTTAGCAAGCAGTGAAGTGAATACTGAGTCTCTATCTTACGATGCGCTTTTAAGTAGTTACCAATACGACTTTAAAGTGAATTACTTTAATATTGAGTCACAAAAGCAGTCTCTTAAAATGGCGTATATTCACCTAAAGCCTACCAAAGCAGATATGCCTACAGTGACACTTATGCACGGCAAAAATTTTAATGCTGATTACTGGACGACTACAGCACAATACTTACAATCCCTTGGCTTTGGGGTGCTAATTCCTGATCAAATTGGTTTTGGTAAATCATCTAAACCCACTAACTACCAGTATTCGTTTGCAGTACTTGCCCATCATACACATGCGTTAATTGAGTCTCTTAATTTAAAAGAAACAATAGTCGTTGGTCATTCTATGGGCGGTATGTTGGCTAGTCGGTTTACATTAATGTACCCAAGTACAACGACTAAACTGATTTTGCTTAACCCAATTGGGCTTGAAAACTATTTACAATATGTAGATTACAAAGATACAAATTTTTTCTACAAAAATGAGCTTGCCAAAACCCCCGAGGGCGTAAAAAAATATCAGCAAAAAAACTATTATGATGGAAAGTGGAACGCCACATATTCCGCCCTTACAGACTTTATAACCGGGCAAATACAAGGTCCAGATAAAGAGCAAATGGCGTGGGTTAACGCTAAAACATACGATATGATTTTCACTCAACCGGTAATTACTGAATTTAAGGACTTTGCCGTACCTGTTAAGTTAATTATTGGCACCCGAGATAGAACTGGGCCCGGCCGAAACTGGAAAAAAGACGGTGTAGATTATGAGCTTGGCCGTTATGATAAGTTAGGTAAAAATGCCGCTTCGCTTATCCCTAACGCTAAATTATATGAGCTTGATAATTTAGGACACTTACCACAAATAGAAGGTTTCGAACGCTTTAAAACGGTATTTAAACAAGCCCTCACAGCTGAATAAACTATGTAAGAATAAATAAAACCCCTGTAGGAGATGCACTTACAGGGGTTTTATTTTATTGGTACGTTGTTAAACGCACATTACTTTAACTAATAAGACACATAACTACAGTGTGCACTGCGGGTTTTTACCTTGAGATTTAGCAGTGCTTTGTTCACTCAGCGCTTTACTCATTTGTGCTTGTAAGTCTTTAATACGACTGCTTGGCGCAGGGTGAGTAGATAAAAACTCTGGGGTTGTACCACTGCCAGCAGCGCTCATATTCTCCCAAAGCGTGACTGACTCTTGCGGATTAAAACCTGCTTGAGCCATCAAATCTAACCCAATTTCATCGGCTTCAGATTCATGTGAGCGACTAAAAGGCAGAACAACACCATATTGTGCGCCTAACCCTAATCCTTGCATTATTTCGTTGCGGTATTGAATATTGCCCATTTCAAGTGCAGCACTGCCTAACTGCAAGCCAGTGTCTAAAATTGAGCTTTGTGATACACGCTCATTTGAGTGCTCAGCAATAACATGCCCTACTTCATGCCCAAGCACGGTGGCAAGTTGATCTTGATTGGTGGCTATTTTTAATAATCCCGTATGAACACCGATATAGCCACCCGGTAGCGCAAATGCATTAGCTGATTCATCTTCAAATACCACGACTTCCCAGTTTTGCGACGCATATTCTTGAGGCAAAACAGCGACTACTTTTTCAGCAATACAATTTACGTAAGAATTAGTTTTTGCGTCTTTATTAATAGGCTGAGATGCTTTCATTTCTGCAAAGCTAGCGGTGCCCATCTCACTCATTTGTTGATCTGAGTAAAGTGCTATTTGCGTACGTCCGGTTGGCGATGTTTTGCAACCAGCTAAAACCGCCGTTGCTAATACAGCAAGTACCAGTTTTTTCATAATATTTCTCTCAAGTCATTTTTTTAATTACTTGTAGAATAGCAAACACAGTGCCAGTTTAGAATCTTTACACTAGGTTACTACTCGTTTATTTTTATTAACTTAGCAGGCAAACTAAGTTTATACACTTCTAATGCCCTGTTACACTGTAGGTCTTGTTTTTAGTGATTGTTGAGTTTATTCATGGACGCCTCAGCCTCGTCTTTTAATACCCGTATTTTATTACCTCTATTAGCTAGTATTGTAGCAATTACCCCACTGGCAATAGATATGTATTTACCCGCAATGTTGGTGATTGCGAATGATTTACAAACTACCATGCCTAATGTACAAATTTCGTTAAGTATTTATTTGGCGGGTTACTCATTGGGTATGTTGTTTTTTGGCCCTATAGCCGATCAAATTGGACGACGTAAACTCGCGCGAATTGGCTTAACCTTATTTGGCACGAGCTCTATTGCGCTGGCGTTTACCTCTGAAATAAATACTTTTTGGGCACTAAGAGCAGTGCAAGCATTTACTGGCGCGGCAGCAACTGTCGTTGTACCAGGTATTATTAGACATATCTATCAAAAAAACACAGCGAAAGGAATGTCGTATGTGTCGATGATCATGATGGTAGCGCCTCTAATTGCGCCTTCTGTAGGTTCATTTATTTTGGGGCTATCTGTTTGGTCTAGCATATTTTTAGTGCTCGCGGCCTACAGCTTTATGATACTTGCTTTTGTACAAATATACTTAATTGATATCCCTATTCATAAAAACGAGAAAAAAGGCCTCGCTTTATTTTTTGATAGTTATAAAACCGTGCTTAGTAATAAAGATGCTCGCGCAGATATTTTAAGCTCTATGTTTGTATCGTTTGGCTTTTTTTGCTTTTTAACCTCAGTACCGTTTAT
Organism: Pseudoalteromonas sp. MMG006; assembly: GCF_018101025.1. NCBI lineage: Bacteria > Pseudomonadati > Pseudomonadota > Gammaproteobacteria > Alteromonadales > Pseudoalteromonadaceae > Pseudoalteromonas > Pseudoalteromonas sp. MMG006. The sequence goes on along the minus strand of NZ_JAGJEJ010000011.1, from coordinate 71,084 downwards.
ATATTTAGATTTATATAAGGTATCTGAGCAATTATTTGGTGTGTTATTTGCCTTTAACGTAATGGCACTTATGTTTGGTAACTTTTTAAATACGCGAATTGTACCAAGGCTTGGCTCTCGTAAAATGCTTTACGTAGGGCTTGTATGCGGATTTATATCTGGGCTGGCACTACTAACATTTAGTTTGCTACACCTCTCTTTATACTACATAGTGGCTGCCATAGCGCCATTAATGATGAGCTTAGGGGTGACCGCAAGTAACGCCGACTCACTAATATTAATGAAATTTGAAAAGAACACAGGTACTGCCACAGCCGTTATTGGCACGCTTCGTTTTGGCAGTGGCGCATTGGTTGGGCCAATACTTGCGCTAATGCACGCTAAAAGCTCTGTTCCGTTTTCAAGCTTGATGTTTAGTGCCGTGCTTTTAACTATGCTGGTACAGTTAATTCACTATAAAGTAGACAAAAAAAATGCCTCAATTTGAGGCATTTTTAAGTATGTTAAAGGGCTAAATTAAGCATCAGCCGCTTTTGAAACCATAACCATTGCTGGGCGTAATAAACGGCCATTCAATGTGTAACCTTTTTGCATAACGGCCAATACTGTATTTGGCGTTACATCGTTACTTGGCTGAATAGACATTGCTTGATGAAAATCAGGGTTAAATTGCTCACCTTGCGGGTTTACAATTTCAACGCCAAATTTAGCAACGGCATCGTTAAAGCTTTTAACCGTCATATCAATACCTTCAAGTAACGGCTTTAATGTTTCGTTTTCTTTATCAGAAAACTCAATAGCGCGTTCTAGGTTATCAATAACTGGTAGTAATTCGTTAGCAAATTTCTCTAGTGCAAACTTGTGAGCTTTTTCTACATCTTGCGCTGCGCGACGACGAATATTATCAACGTCAGCGGCAGCACGTACTACACTGTCTTTTTGATCAGCAATAGTCTGTTTGGCAGCTTCAAGCTCTGCGTATAGCATTGCAATTTCCGCTTCAGGGCTTTGCTCTTGATCTGCTTCGTGTTGCTCTGCGGCTTCTACTGCTGCTTCAACATCAGCTTCCATTTGAGCTACTTCTTCGTTTAGTTCTACTTCTTGCTCAGGGTTTTTTGTCTGCTCAGACATAAAATACGTGCTCCAATTCTTTACAACTGCGGTAATTATGGGGATTGAATAAAAAGATTCAAGAGTTAGATGACTCTAATAATTTAAATTCTTGGATTATTTCTTCAATTTGCGCCGATTTAGGGCAAATTACGCAAAAGCGGCTTTGGTATTCTTGATTTTGAAAATACGGCACACTAAGTACAATAAGTTCATCGCACTCAGTAAAGGGCAATTTACCAGTATTTAAAACCGATACACCATTTTTAAAGGCAAGCTTATCTTCAACAAAGTTTAAAAACGACACACCAATATTTAGATTTTGTTCGCAGTCTATTTTTTTATATAAATAATTTTCACCGACTACAATACTGTTATCAGAACCTAGCTTTTGGCTAAGCTGACGTGTCCATTGGGTTAATGAGTCGTGGCAGTTATGGGGCGCAGTATTTGCCATAGCTTGCATTCTATAAAGGCCTTCCATCAACGTTTGTTGACTAAATACAGTATTTAACCACGTTGCAAACTGATAACGTACGCTGTTTGATGAATCGTGCGGTTTATCAATACAAATATTATGGCTCTGCCCTGCTCTATCTATTAATAAAATAAGCCAATCGGTTGAGTCAAAATCAAGTACCTCTACTCTAAATACTTGCTGAGAGCTTGCTTGTGGCAACCCCACACAGCAACACACTTGATACTTTTGACTAAGCCCGTGAGCAAGCTCAACAAGTTGTGCTTGCTCTGGTTGCCAATAATTTGCAATATCAGCAAGTGTAAAGTACTCATCAAACCAATAATCAAACCCTTGTGTTGTCGGGACTCTGCCCGCAGAAGTATGCGGCGAATAAAGCAAGCCAATTTTTTCTAATCGCGCCATCGCGTTACGTACCGTTGCCGAACACACTGCCATACCTTTAAGTTTAGCAATCTTCGTTGATGGGACTGGAAGGCCCTCACCATTACAGTACATGTTCATAACAGCTGAAAAAATTTGTTGATCTCTAGGGTTTAGTTTCATGTTATCTACATCTTGTTGCATGAAAGAGATATCGGGGCGTTTAGTTGTAATTCAAGTCACTTAATTAACTCAATCGCAATAATATTGAAGGTTTATAATATTGCTATAATCAGTATTTTCAAACACTTCTCTTTTGGGTTACCCTACAAATATAAACTCTTTATGTGCGTACATTATGGACTCTCCTTTTAAAACTATTGGCCTTATAGGCAAACCTAATCACCCAGGCGCAGCGGCGACTCTACAGCGATTACATACTTTTTTACTCGCATTAGGTTTTGAGGTAATTGTAGAAAAGCGCACAGGGAGTCAGTTAGAGGATATCCCTCACGATAATCTTGTTAAATTAGTCGACTTAGGCGAACAAGCCGACCTAGCCATCGTGGTTGGGGGTGACGGTAATATGTTAGGTGCCGCGCGCGTACTTGCTCGCTTTAATATCGCAGTGATTGGCGTAAACAGAGGGAACTTAGGTTTTTTGACTGACTTAAATCCAGAAGGATTTGAAGCAAGCCTTGAGCAAGTACTAAGTGGCGAATACCTTGAAGAGAATCGTTTTTTATTAGAAGTTGAAGTTTACCGTCATAACGAATTAAAAAGTGCAAATTCAGCGGTAAACGAAGCCGTACTTCATGCCGACAAAGTGGCTCACATGATAGAGTTTGAGGCATTTATTAATAACGATTTTGTATTTTCGCAGCGATCTGACGGTTTAATTGTATCAACACCTACAGGTTCTACAGCTTATTCTCTCTCAGGTGGTGGCCCCATATTAACACCCGAGCTAAATGCAATTTCATTAGTGCCAATGTTTCCACATACTTTATCAAGCAGGCCTTTAGTAGTTGATGCCGATAATGAAGTGCGCTTAAAGTTAAGCCTAGAAAACACCGATAGCCTGCAAGTAAGTTGCGACAGCCATGTTGTGCTTGCCGTTTTACCGGGCGACGAAGTAGTAATTAAAAAAGCAGATAAACAGCTGCGCTTAATTCATCCAAAAAACTACTCTTACTACAACGTTTTACGTACTAAATTAAATTGGGGCAGTCGTTTATACTAATCTTATTGCCAAATTTAGTACTATAGAGCAAAATACGGCGTCTAATAATAATCAACGATTTTGGAAACATAAAGCAATGACTTATGTAGTATTCTTTGCTCTACTGCTACTAATTACGCTTTTAGCAAGTTACTTAAAAATTGAAAGTAACCGTAAAAAAGCAATAGAAGCTAAAAAAAAGCTATTTAATGAACGTGTTTCGCAAGTGAACGCACGTCTTAAAACTAAATTAAACGAACTACTCGATGCTAAAGTAATTCGTCCTAAGTACATCCCTCGTATTCAAGCTATTTTAAGCAACTTTTTTGTAGTACAACCCCATACAGACGAAAACTTACAACAATTAGAGGATATAGCCGATTTACTTATTAGTACGCTTACTAACGAGCTAATAAAGATAAATCAAACAAACTTTATTCAATCTTTAATAGATAACGTGCAGCACTTTGTGTCTGAGTTACCCCAACAAGGTATCTTGTATAATAAGCAATTTTATACAAATAAGTTACCTACACTTATTAGTAATATTAAAACCGAAGATTTCTCACAACCTACTGATATAGAAAATGAAACGGCCAATACAATCCCATTAACGCCCGATCCTCGATTCGTCCAAGAAGCGAGTGTTGCTTAAATAAAATAAAATTAATTTGCAAAAAACCAAAACACTGTATAAATTAACAGTTAATTGACTGGATGGATAAACAGTATGTTAATTGGTTTAGAAGTTAAAAATTTCGCAATTGTAAGTAATTTAAGCACCGAGTGGCGCAGCGGTATGACAGCCATAACAGGCGAAACCGGGGCTGGTAAATCTATTGCTATTGATGCTTTATCACTATGCCTAGGTGAGCGCGCAGAAGCCTCTGCTGTTCGCCCAGGTACTGATAAAGCAGAGGTATGTGCGCAGTTTGATTTATCAGCATTGCCTCTTGCTCAATCATTTTTAGAGCAACATTTATTAAGTACTGATGATAATGAATGCTTATTACGCCGTGTAGTTTGTAAAAATGGTCGCAGTAAAAGCTATATAAATGGCAGCGCAGTGACTGCGTCCCAATTAAAAGAGCTTGGCCAATACTTAATTTCTATTCATGGGCAACATGCTCACCAGCATTTATTAAAAGCTGAGCACCAATTACAGCTTCTTGATGCCTACGCTGGCCACCACAATTTAGTTGAGGCAGTAAATTTAAATTATAAGCAATTTGCTAACCTACAAAAAGAATTTAAACACCTAGAGCAACAGCAACAACAACAAGCTGCGCAAAAGCAACTTTTAGAGTACCAAGTTGCTGAACTCGATGAATTTGCTTTGCAAGAAGGCGAGTTTGAGCAAATAGAAGCTGAGCATTATAAGCTCAGTAATAGCCAAACAATCTTAGAATCTTGCCAACGTGAGCTACAACATTTATATGAAAGTGATGAACAAAATGCATGCTCTATGCTACAACACAGTGCTCAACAGTTTGCTCAACTTGCTCAGTATGATGAAAGTTTAGCAAGCGTCGCTGCATTACTCGATGAAGCAGCGGTACAAGTTGAAGAAGCAAGTCGTGAAGCAAGAAACTACACCGAGCAAGCTGATTTAGATCCCGCTCGTTTAATCGAAGTAGAAACACGCTTAAGTGGCGCAATGGACTTAGCACGTAAGCACCATATAAAACCGCAACAACTCGTTGATTTTCATCAATCTATTTCACAAGAGCTAGAGTCAATTAGTAATAATTCAAACCGTTTAGAACAACTAGAATCTGAAATAGACAGTGCCTTAATTGATTACAAACATTCTGCAGAGCAGCTAAGCGAAAGCCGTTATAAATATGCCAGCACACTTAATGTATTAATAAGTGAAAGCATGGCTAATTTATCAATGGAAAATGGTGTATTTGAAATAGCGCTAACACAGCAAAGCGACCGCACACCAAATAGCTTAGGCTTTGATAATGTATCGTTTTTAGTATCAACCAATCCAGGCCAACCTTTACAACCTCTTGCTAAAGTAGCATCAGGTGGTGAGCTTTCTCGTATAAGTCTTGCTATACAAGTTATCATTGCACAAAAGGTTACAACTCCAACCTTAATTTTTGATGAGGTAGATGTAGGTATTTCGGGACCTACAGCATCGGCAGTGGGCAAATTATTACGCCAATTAGGTAAGTCAACGCAGGTTATATGTGTTACCCATTTACCTCAAGTAGCAAGCAGTGCGCATCAGCAGTTTTTTGTCGCAAAAGAAATTGCACAAGGAGAGACCTTTACGCACATGCTGCCATTAAATAAAGATGGCCGTATTAATGAGATAGCACGCCTTCTTGGTGGTGACAACATAAGTAAAACAGCTAAAGCGAATGCTAAAGAACTAATAATGGCTCACGGCTAGCTTGGATATGATAAGTACGGGTTTTTAACATTGTTCTACTCGTACAATAATTAAATTTGGTATTTATTTTTTGTTAAGAGACTCTATTTTACGACTGCATAAGATCTAGCCTACTTTAAAATGTTGTAAATATAGCGTTTATTTTAAGAAGATTACTTACTGAGTTAGCGTATTAACATACTATAGGATTCAATATGCAAAATCCCTTAATTGATTTTTGTATTATTATTAGCTGGGTTTTGTTTGTATTCAGCACAGGCTTAGTGCTATTTAGCAAATATAAGCATACTCATTTTAAGCAGCGATTATTAAAATTTTTAAATGCTGTTTTATTATTTCAAACAGTAACTACAACTTTTTACTTTACCAACAGTAAAGCTGATAGTTTAACCACTTTCGTTTCTAGTTTATGGGTACTAATTGGATTGCAAATTATCTTAAACGTAATATGCTTTATGAGTGTAAAACGTCGAAAAGCTAAAACCAGGCCGTCATTAGACTCATTTTCGATGGACTAGGCACACCTTAGATTTATGAAAGAGCATGTTCTGTTCCTCCGTTGCTCTTTCACCTTGTAGTGTAGTTTATCATCATGCTTAATGTCCGAGTCTATTGAGCGCCCACCGGGCGATGAAATAACACCAATTCTGAGCATTAAACTCATACTGTTATTTAAATGTTTACCTTTGAGCTTTTAACTGAGCTATGAATTTTTTCAACGATTATTCTTCCTTTTTCAAGGTTTGAATCTGGAAGAATAATTAAAAATTCTTCACCGCCCCAGCGTGAAGCTGTCGCATTTTTAGGAACACTTTTAATATATCTTAGCTAGGTCATAAGTATTTAGTCTACGAAATTATATCCAAAGTCATCATTGGCTTTTTTATGAAAGCTCTGCTAAATGTGCTCAAGTTACTACAAAGAGTGAAAAATGATGTATATGACCGTTAAAAGCGGGCTCAATGATGTGCTATTTCGCAAAAAAGAAAGAACTGCGGGAAAGGCATTGTTATAAAAACTACTACATGAAGGTAAAAGCCTAAAGGCATAGGCTGAACTAAGTAACAGGTGCACTGACACACTATTATTCAATACGAGCTAGGTCTATTGCATCTAAATCGCACAAACAAAAAAGCAAGCCAGATGGCTTGCTTTTAATACTCATAAAATGAATGACTAAACTTCTAAATAATCCATGATGCCTTCAGCTGCGTTTCGACCTTCAAAAATAGCCGTTACGACTAAATCTGAACCGCGCACTATATCGCCACCCGCAAATATTTTAGGGTTAGTTGTTTGGTGTGTAAATTCACCTTGTTCTGGTGCGTTAATACCGCCCCAATGGTTAATTTCTACATCGTACTTCTCTAACCAATCCATCTTATGTGGTTTAAAACCAAACGCCATAATCACTTGGTCAGCTTCAAGTACATGCTCTGAGCCTTGTACTACTTCTGCACGGCTTCGACCATTTTCATCAGGCTCACCTAATTGTGTTTTGACCATTTTGACACCCGCAACGTGGCCATTATCGTCAAGCACTATACCCGTTGGCTGTACATTAAACGTAAAGTTTACGCCCTCTTCTTTAGCGTTTTTAACTTCACGCTTAGAACCTGGCATATTCTCTTCATCACGACGGTACGCACACGTTACTTTAGCTGCATTTTGGCGAATTGATGTACGTACGCAATCCATTGCGGTGTCACCACCACCAAGTACTACAACCTTTTGATTGACCATATCAATGCAGGCTTGATTTTTTTCGTCATAACCCATTACACGGTTAGTATTGCCGATTAAAAATGGGAGTGCATCGTGCACGCCCGGTGCATCTTCATTTTCAAGGCCAGCACGCATACTTTGATACGTACCTACACCTAAAAATACCGCGTCGTAGTCAGCTAAAATTTCATCCATGGTAATATCGACACCCACTTCAACGTTTAGCTTAAATTCAACACCCATTTCGGTGAAAATTTCACGACGTTTTTGCATTACTTCTTTTTCAAGTTTGAAAGAAGGAATACCAAAAGTAAGTAAGCCGCCAATTTCAGGGTGACGGTCAAAAACCACTGGTTTTACACCGTTACGCACTAAAATGTCAGCACAGCCCAAACCAGCCGGACCCGCGCCAATAATAGCCACTTTTTTATCCGTCCACGTCACGTATGACATGTCTGGTTTCCAGCCCATTTTAAATGCAGTATCAGTAATATACTTTTCAATATTACCAATGGTTACTGCGCCAAACTCTTCATCAAGCGTACATGACCCTTCGCACAGTCTGTCCTGTGGGCAAACACGTCCACATACCTCTGGCAAACTGTTTGTACGGTGAGAAAGCTCAGCGGCTTCTAAAATACGGCCTGTCCTAATTAACTTTAACCACTGAGGAATGTAGTTATGCACTGGGCATTTCCATTCACAGTAAGGGTTACCACAATCTAAACAACGGTCAGCTTGCGAGTTCACCTGGTTCTCTGAAAAGGGTTCGTAAATTTCCACGAAAGATTTTTTACGCGACGAGATTGGTTTTTTGCGCGGATCTACACGCTGCACGTCTATAAATTGATATACATTTTCGCTCATACTGCCCCCTTATTGCGCTTGAACACGAAGTTCTGCGCTACTGCGAGCGCGATGCCCGAGTAAACTTTTTACATCACTTGATTTTGGTTTAACTAGCTTGAACATAGGTAAATACAATTCAAAGTTAGCTAAAATGGTTTCTGCACGGCACGAGCCTGTCAGCTCTAAATGCTCGGCAATTAAGCCGCGTAAATGCTCTTGGTGCGAACTTAAATCATCAAGTGTTACAACTTCAACAAGCTCCGGGTTGATGCGTTTTTCAAAGTCATTTCGCTCATCTAAAATATAAGCAAAACCACCTGTCATACCTGCGCCAAAGTTAACGCCAATATTACCAAGTACACACACAACGCCGCCGGTCATGTATTCACAGCCATTGTCGCCTACACCTTCTACAACCGCTTGTACACCTGAGTTACGAACAGCAAAACGCTCACCTGCGCAGCCTGCAGCAAATAATTTTCCGCCCGTAGCGCCGTACAAACATGTATTGCCTGCAATAGTCGCTTTATGACTTTCAAACGATGAGCCAAGTGGTGGGCGAATAACAAGCTTACCGCCAGCCATGCCTTTACCAACATAGTCGTTTGCATCGCCTATTAACGTCATTTCTAGGCCACCCGCATTCCAAACACCAAATGATTGCCCTGCAGTACCATGTAGCTCAATTGCAATAGGATCTGCGGCCATACCTTGGTTACCGTGTTTAGAAGCAATATAGCCAGATAGCATTGCCCCAACTGAGCGGTCTGTATTACATATACGGCTCACGAGCGAGATACCTGATGAAGTATCAATCGCCTGCTGTGCTTTACCTAATAACGTTTCATTTAACTCACCTAAATAATGAGAGCTATTTGGTGCGCTACAAAATAACGTTTCGCCCGCTGGGTTATTAGGCTGAGCAATCACAGATGATAAATCTATTTTCTTTTGCTTAGCTGTTTTGCCTTCAATCGCTTCAAGTAAATCTAAACGGCCAATTAAATCAGTTAAGTTTGCAACACCTAAGCTTGCCATGATTTCGCGTGCTTCTTGCGCTATAAACTTAAAGTAGTTCATCGCCATTTCTGGTAAGCCATGGTAGTGCTTTTGACGAAGCGTTTCGTCTTGCGTTGCTACGCCGGTTGCACAGTTATTTAAGTGGCAAATTCTAAGGTATTTACACCCTAACGCCACCATTGGGCCGGTACCAAAACCAAAGCTTTCTGCACCTAAAATAGCCGCTTTAATAATGTCTAAGCCTGTTTTTAAGCCGCCATCTGTTTGCAGACGAATACGATGACGAAGGCCATTTTCAACAAGTGCTTGTTGAGTTTCAGCAAGGCCAAGCTCCCATGGGCTACCTGCATATTTTACAGACGTAAGCGGGCTTGCGCCTGTGCCACCGTCGTAACCCGAAATAGTAATTAAATCAGCGTATGCTTTAGCTACACCCGTAGCAATTGTGCCCACGCCAGGCTCCGACACTAACTTAACCGAAATCATCGCTTCAGGATTTACTTGTTTTAAATCGAATATTAGCTGAGCTAAATCCTCAATCGAGTAAATGTCGTGATGCGGTGGTGGTGATATTAGTGTTACGCCCGGAACTGAATAACGAAGTTTAGCAATATAAGGCGTTACTTTTTCACCCGGCAGTTGTCCACCTTCACCAGGCTTAGCACCCTGCGCCACTTTGATTTGAATTACGTCGGCATTACGAAGGTAATGCGGCGTTACACCAAATCGTCCAGAAGCAACTTGCTTAATTCGTGAGTTTTTCTCAGTGCCAAAACGTAATTTATCTTCACCGCCTTCACCAGAGTTTGAACAACCACCTAAGCGGTTCATCGCAATAGCTAACGCTTCATGCGCTTCTGGTGAGAGTGCACCAATACTCATTGCTGCTGAATCAAAACGTTTATATAGGTTTTCAGCTGGCTCTACATCATCAACGTTGATGCCCTTTTCAGGTAATTTAAGCGCCAACATATCGCGCAAAGTAGCTATTGGACGATTATTAACTAAATTTGCGTAAGCACCGTAGTCTTTATAATCTCCAGAGCGTACTGCTTTTTGCAGCGTTTGAATTACATCTGGGTTATAAGCATGATACTCACCACCGTGCACGTATTTTAATAAGCCACCATGACTTAGTAGCTTACGCTTACTAAACGCCAGTTTATGTAGCTTTTGCTGGTCACTATCAAAATCACTAAAACACGCACCCTTAATACGACTTGCAACACCTTTAAAGCACATCTCTACCATTGCATCAGATAGACCAACCGCTTCAAAAAGCATTGAACAACGATACGATGCAACTGTACTTATGCCCATTTTAGACATTATTTTGTATAAGCCTTTATTAATGGCTTTACGGTATGAAAGTGTTACTTCGCAGTACGATTTTTCAATCACTTTACTGTCGCTCATCGCAACAAGTGACTCGTACGCAAGGTATGGGTAAATCGCTGTTGCGCCAAAGCCAAGTAGTACGGCAAATTGGTGTGCATCGCGAACGCTACCTGTTTCAATGATAATGTTAGATTCGCAGCGAAGATTTGTATCCACAAGACGCTTTTGTACTGCACCTACCGCCATAGCAGCAGGAATAGGTAGTTGGCTCTCGCTAAAGTTGCGGTCTGACAAAATAAGCATGACACAACCCGCTGCGGCTTTTTCTTGTGCCGAATCACAAATTCGCGCTACTGCCTTTTCTAAGCCCTCTTCGGCTGTGTATGTAATATCGATTTTGCAGTAGCTGTAGTGCTCGTCATCAGCATTAAGTAACTGCTGCATGTCTGCGTACATTAAAATAGGCGTATCGAACTGTAAACGCTTAGCGTGGCCTGTTGTTTCGTTGAATACATTTTGCTCACTACCAATACAAGTAGCAAGTGACATTACGTGGTTTTCACGTAACGGATCGATAGGCGGGTTAGTTACTTGCGCAAACTTTTGACGGAAGTAATCGTAAAGTGAACGATGCCCTTCGCTTAAAACAGCAAATGGCGTGTCGTCACCCATTGAGCCTGTCGCTTCTTGGCCGTTTTCACCCATTACACGAATAACACTATCAAGCTCTTCATTCGTGTAGCCAAACATTTTTTGGTACTTAGCAAGCGTTTCATCATCAAATGAGCGATTACCCGCATCTTGCTCAGTAAGTTCTTCAAATGGTGTTAAACGTTTAACGTTTTCTTCAAGCCATGACTTGTAAGGATGACGTGATTTTAAATCTTGGTCGATTTCATCTGAATGCCAGATTTTACCAAGTTTAGTATCAATTACTAATAATTCGCCTGGACCAACACGGCCTTTTTCGACTACTTCATCGGCGGTGTAATCCCAAATGCCCACTTCTGATGCAAGCGTAATAAAACCATCTTGTGTAATAACATAGCGTGCTGGGCGAAGGCCATTACGGTCAAGGTTACATGCTGCAAAGCGACCATCGGACATAACAATACCCGCAGGGCCGTCCCATGGTTCCATGTGCATAGAGTTAAAGTCATAAAATGCGCGTAAATCATCATCCATTGCACGGTTTTTTTGCCATGCAGGCGGCACTAGCATGCGCATAGCACGGAATAAATCCATACCACCGGCTAAAAATAGCTCAAGCATGTTATCTAGGCTTGATGAGTCAGAGCCAGTTTCGTTTACAAACGGCGCTGCGCTTTGTAAATCAGGAATAAGCGGCGATGAAAACTTATACGAGCGAGCTCGTGCCCATTGACGGTTACCCTCAATCGTATTTATTTCACCATTGTGCGCTAAATACCTAAACGGTTGCGCTAAAGGCCAACGCGGCTGAGTATTAGTAGAAAAACGCTGATGAAAAACACAAATAGCGCTGGTCATGCGAATGTCGGCTAAATCTAAATAAAAGTTAGGCAAATCTGCAGGCATCATAAGGCCTTTATAGATAGTGACTAACCCAGATAAACTTGCAATATAAAATGACTCATCTTGCGCTAAACGCTTTTCTGCACGACGACGTGCTACATATAATCGGCGTTCTAAATCTTTAGAGCGCCAGCCTTCAGGCGCACTAACAAAAATTTGCTCAAACCCTGGCAACTGCTGAGTAGCAATAGGACCTAGCATTGAAGGGTCGGTTGGCACTTCACGCCAGCCTAATATTTTAAGTGTTTCTTGTTCTAATTCTTCACATAAAACCTGTTTTGCAGCTTGTGCTAAAACGGGATCTGAATTTAAGAAAACCATGCCTACGGCGTAATTTTTACCTAAGTGCCAATTATGTTCACTGGCAATAGCACGGAAAAAACTGTCAGGCTTTTGCAGTAATAAACCACAGCCGTCACCAGTTTTACCATCGGCAGAAATACCACCACGATGCTGCATGCGATCAAGCCCAGTTATGGCTGTACGTATAAGCCTATGACTAGCCTGACCATTAACTTGGGCTATTAAGCCAAAGCCACAATTATCTTTTTCTAATTTTGAGTCGTATAACATAGACCCCTCCCCTTGCTGCACTGTTAACGTGAATGAACTGCTCGACGATTTGCTAACAGACGCACAAAACTAGCCTCTATAGTAAATAGAGTCAATATTATTTTGAATACATATTCACATTCTTGAATATTTCTCACTTCAAGGCAAGATTTCTTTTGTACTTATAAGTTTTAACAATTAGCGCTTATTTGACCGCTATTTTTTCATGACACTGGTGTCAAGTTTAATATTTTGTAAAAACCAAGGACTGAAACACTTACACATTACGTAAACGTAAGGTGATATCGGATTGAATAAATATTCACTACCGAACAGTTGATTCAGTTAACATTTAGATAGTTTTATTAGTTAAGTTGAATTTTGCAGATTAAGATCTCTATTTTTGTAGTTTCATTAGTATAGTTATTACTATTTATGTCAATTTTTTATGCTTTTTGTGAATTTTTATCTACTTAATTACAGTCTTTGTAAGACGTTATCCAATAAATAGGAAGTCGGAGGGGCAATTCATTGCTCCACGGATACACTTTTCGGCAAAAATACTCTAAAAAGGTTTAATTCAAACCTTTAATGATAGCTTCTTGTTTTGGTCAACGTGGTAAGTAAAAAACCAAGTGGATTAATGATGTGGACATGAGTGGGTCATATGATTTAAATACAACTAGAACACCGCATTTTGAAAGAGTTTAATTAATCGCTTCAATTTTAAAATTTAGGGTTTACGACTTTAAGCAAAAATAGGTGGTTGAATAAATGATAGTTATGAAGGGTAGTTTATAAACAACAAGGCCACATAAAATACGTGGCCTTGTAATAGTATCTCAAAGCTTGAGTAAAATTTACTCTGCGTCAGCTTCTTTATATTTAGCTGCAGTCTCTGCAACTAGCGGCTGTAACTCACCGCGTTGGAACATTTCGATAATAATGTCACAGCCACCTACTAACTCGCCTTCTACCCATAGTTGTGGGAACGTAGGCCAATTTGCGTATGCTGGAAGTTCAGCACGAATATCTGGATTAAGTAAAATATCAACATATGCAAATGGTTCGCCACACGACATTAGAGCTTGTGACGCTTGTGAAGAAAAACCACAATTTGGTAATTTAGGTGACCCTTTCATGTAAAGGATTATTGGGTTTTCTGAAATCTGCTGTTTAATTTTATCAATGGTTTCCATCTACAACCTCAAAATGACGATAGCTGAATATACCCAGGCCTTGAAAATAAATCATTGTGGCCACAGATATATAACTTAAAATGGGCAAATAAAGCCGCAATTGAAATAGTCTTTAGCAATAGCATTGCTGTTTGCTAAAACTTGAGTAAAATACTCAACAATTATAGTAACACTATATTCCCGGTTGGTATAGGTAAGTGGCCTGTTTGTACAGGTATTACGTATAACCAAACGGATTATCAACCAAAAGAAGATGGAGATAGAAAAATGGCATTTGAACTACCGTCACTACCATATGCAATCGATGCACTTGAGCCACATATTTCAAAAGAAACGCTAGAGTTTCACCACGGTAAGCACCACAACACTTATGTTGTTAAACTTAACGGTTTAATTCCTGGTACTGAGTTTGAAAACAAATCTCTAGAAGAAATCGTATGTTCTTCAGAAGGCGGCGTATTTAACAACGCAGCACAAATCTGGAACCACACTTTCTACTGGAACAGCCTATCTCCAAATGGTGGCGGCGAGCCAACTGGTGCAGTTGCTGATGCAATCAACGCTAAATGGGGCTCTTTTGATGCGTTTAAAGATGCATTAAATGATAAAGCAGTTAATAACTTCGGTTCTAGCTGGACTTGGTTAGTTAAACTTGCTGATGGTTCATTAGATATCGTAAATACGTCTAACGCAGCGACTCCATTAACAGATGAAGGTGTTACTCCAATCCTAACTGTGGATTTATGGGAACATGCTTACTACATCGATTACCGTAACGTGCGTCCAGATTACCTTAAAGGTTTCTGGTCACTAGTTAACTGGGAATTTGCAAACGCAAACTTCGCTTAATTAGCGCTTTTAGCTAATTTAAAAAGACGCTTAGGCGTCTTTTTTTATGCTCAATTTCCAACAAAAGTGGTGTTATACGACGGCAATTCGTTAATTGGTCAACATGATCTTTTTTCACTTAAATTTTTAATTTTATTGCACAAAAATACGAAACAGTGACTAAACTTTAAAAAGTAAGCACCTTTTTAAGCGGGTTTCGGAGGTTATTATGACGATTTTTGAGCATTACCAAGCACGATACGAAGCGGCACAAGAAGAAGAGTACAGTATTAGCGAATTCCTTGAGATTTGTAAAACTGATAAGTCTGCCTACGCTAGCGCACCAGAGCGCTTACTTATGGCTATAGGCGATCCCCAAATGGTTGATACTGCAACGGATGCACGATTAAGCCGATTGTTTTCCAATAGAGTAGTAGCACGCTACCCCGCCTTTGAAGATTTTTATGGAATGGAAGACGCTATTGAACAAATAGTGTCTTATTTAAAACATGCAGCCCAAGGGCTTGAAGAGTGTAAACAAGTCCTTTATTTACTCGGCCCTGTTGGCGGCGGTAAATCATCTATTGCTGAAAAACTAAAATACCTAATGCAACAAGTGCCTATATATTCTATAAAAGGCTCACCAGTTAACGACCACCCTTTATCTTTATTTGATGCAGTAGAAGATGCCAACGTCCTTGAGCAAGAATACGGCATTAAACCCCGCTATTTAAAAACGATTATGTCACCTTGGGCTGGCAAACGATTAAAAGAATTTAACGGCGATATTAGCCAATTTAGAGTAGTAAAACGCTACCCCTCTATTTTAAACCAAATTGGTATTGCCAAAACCGAGCCTGGTGATGAAAACAACCAAGATATTTCTGCATTGGTTGGTAAAGTAGATATTCGCCAACTTGAGAATTTTGCGCAAAACGATCCTGATGCATACGCTTATTCGGGTTCATTATGCCTTGCAAACCAAGGTTTAATGGAATTTGTAGAAATGTTTAAAGCCCCTATCAAAGTGCTACACCCTTTACTCACCGCTACTCAAGAGGGCAATTATAATGGAACCGAAGGCATTAGTGCACTGCCATTTAATGGCATGATCCTCGCCCATTCAAATGAATCTGAATGGCAAACGTTTAAAAATAATAAAAATAATGAAGCGTTTTTAGACCGCGTTTACATTGTAAAAGTGCCTTATTGCTTACGTGTAACCGAAGAAATTAAAATTTACGATAAATTACTAGAGCATAGCGAGCTTTACAATGCGCCATGTGCTCCGGGCACACTAAAAACACTGGCACAATTTACCACGCTATCTCGATTAAAAGAGCCAGAGAACTCGAGTATTTATTCAAAAATGCGGGTATACGATGGTGAAACCTTAAAAGACACAGATCCTAAAGCAAAATCTTACCAAGAGTATCGCGACTACGCTGGCGTAGATGAAGGTATGACGGGGCTCTCTACCCGCTTTGCGTTTAAAATTTTGTCCCGTGTGTTTAACTTTGATACCACTGAAGTTGCAGCTAATCCTGTACATTTGTTCTATGTACTAGAGCAACAAATTGAACGAGAGCAATTTAGTAGCGAAGTTGAAGAGCGCTACTTAAGCTTTTTAAAAGGCTATTTAATTCCACAATATGTAGAATTTATTGGCAAAGAACTACAAACAGCCTATTTAGAGTCTTATTCTGAATACGGCCAAAATATTTTTGACCGCTATGTTATTTATGCTGATTTTTGGATTCAAGACCAAGAATACCGTGACCCAGATACAGGCCAACTATTTGACCGTGAAGCACTTAATGCAGAGCTTGAAAAAATTGAAAAATCAGCCGGTATTTCTAACCCTAAAGATTTTAGAAACGAAATAGTTAACTTTGTACTTCGCGCTCGTGCCCATAACAACGGTAAAAACCCACTGTGGACCAGTTACGAAAAGTTACGCACTGTCATTGAGAAGAAAATGTTCTCAAATACAGAAGACTTACTACCCGTTATTTCGTTTAACACTAAAACATCAGCGGAAGATCAACAAAAACACGAAGACTTTGTAAACCGTATGGTCGAAAAAGGCTATACACAAAAACAAGTACGCTTGCTTTCTGAATGGTATTTACGAGTTAGAAAATCGCAATAGCCTTCATATTCGTAGTTTTTAGGAGGTCATTATGGCGAATTTTATTGATAGGCGTTTAAACGGAAAAAACAAAAGTACGCTCAATCGCCAGCGCTTTATTAGGCGCTATAAAAAGCAAATTAAAGAAGCTGTGTCAGATGCAATAAACAAGCGAAGTGTCACCGACTCAAGTTCTGGTGAAAGTATCTCTATTCCGCAGCGTGATATCAGCGAGCCTACCTTTCATCAAGGCAGAGGGGGAAATAGAGAGCAAATTCACCCGGGGAATGATCAATTCTCTACGGGAGATAAAATTGAACGCCCTAAAAATGGCCAAGGTGGTGGTGCAGGAGATGGCGATGCGAGTGATTCTGGTGAGGGGCAAGATGAGTTTGTATTTTTTATATCAAAAGATGAATACCTAGATTTACTATTTGAAGATTTAGAACTGCCGAATTTGCAAGAAAATCAACTTGATAAACTAGTACAAATGAAAACGCATCGTGCTGGTTTTTGTAGTGATGGTATGCCCAGTAATATAGATATAGTGCGCTCACTTCAAGGCTCCCTAGCCCGAAGAGTCGCTATGAGTGCGGGTAAAAAAAGGCGACTCGCAGAGCTTGAAGGGCAGCTTGCAATGGAGCTTGAGCAACCTCAAAGCGATAAAGCGGCTATTGCATTGCTGCAAGAGGATATTAAGTTATTAAAACAACAAATTAAAAATGTGCCATTTATAGACAATTATGATTTGCGCTTTCGTAATTATGAAAAATGCCCTCACCCCACCAGCAAAGCGGTCATGTTTTGTATTATGGATGTATCTGGCTCTATGGACCAAGCCACAAAAGATATGGCTAAACGCTTTTATATTTTGCTGTATCAGTTTTTAACACGCAGCTATAAAGATATTGAGGTGGTATATATACGCCATCATACACAAGCAAAAGAAGTAGACGAGCAAGAGTTTTTTTATTCGCAAGAAACAGGTGGCACCATCGTTTCAAGTGCACTTAAGTTAATGAATGAAATAATAAAAGATCGTTACGACGCTGAGCAATGGAATATATATGCTGCACAAGCATCCGATGGCGATAACTGGGCTGACGATACCCCTCACTGTGGGCAAATATTACGGAACAAGCTTTTAAAAGCGGTTAGGTATTTCGCCTATATTGAAATTACAACGCGTGCTCATCAAAGTCTATGGCGTGAATACGAAGGCATTACACAAAGCCACAAAAATTTTGCTATACAACACATTCAAGGTGTCCAAGACATTTACCCTATATTTAGGGAGCTATTTAAAAAGAGCCGCCAACAGCAAGGTACAGCATAAGCCTAAGCGAGGTAATAATATGAGTAATAAACGTATTGATGATGGCCCCGATTGGACATTCAACTTATTACACGAGTACCAGACAGAAATTGCTCGCGTTGCAGAGCACTACCGATTAGATACCTACCCTAATCAAATTGAAGTTATTAGCGCTGAACAAATGATGGACGCATACTCAAGTGTGGGCATGCCTTTAGGCTACAGCCATTGGTCATATGGCAAAAAGTTTATTCAAACAGAGCAAAACTATAAACGCGGGCAAATGGGCTTAGCCTACGAGATAGTGATTAACTCTGATCCATGTATTGCGTATTTAATGGAAGAAAATACCCTGCCCATGCAGGCTCTAGTTATGGCACATGCCTGTTATGGTCATAACTCATTTTTTAAAGGTAACTATTTATTTAAAACTTGGACTGATGCGGGATCAATTATTGATTACTTAGTGTTTGCTAAAAACTATATTAGTCGCTGTGAGGAAAAATACGGTATTAGTGAGGTAGAATCGCTGCTTGACTCATGCCATGCTTTAATGAATTACGGTGTAGATAGGTATAAACGCCCGCAACAAATATCATTATTTGAAGAGCAGAAGCGCCAGCAAGAACGTGAAGATTATATGCAATCTCAAGTTAACGAGCTATGGCGGACCATACCTGTTCAACAAGAAGAAGCAAAAAAGCTGGAGAAGCATTTTCCGCAAGAGCCCCAAGAAAATATATTATATTTTATTGAAAAAAACGCCCCACTTTTGGGTTCCTGGCAACGTGAAATAATCCGTATAGTGCGTAAAATTTCGCAATACTTTTACCCGCAAAAGCAAACCCAGGTAATGAACGAAGGCTGGGCCACTTTTTGGCATTACACTATCTTGAATCATCTATACGATGAAGGAAAACTAAGTGACGCCTTTATGCTTGAGTTTTTACAAAGCCATACTAACGTTGTTTACCAACCACCATACAATAGTAATTATTATTCAGGTATTAATCCATATGCCCTAGGCTTTAATATGATGGTAGATATTCGCCGTATTTGTGAAAACCCGACAGAGGAAGACAAGCGCTGGTTTCCTGAATATGCAGGAAGTAATTGGTTAGACACCTTACATTTTGCTATGGAAAACTTTAAAGATGAGAGCTTCATTAGTCAGTTTTTATCACCTAAGCTCATACGTGAATTTAAGCTATTTACTATCGTTGATCATGCTAATAGCTCACATTTAGAAGTAGGTGCTATACACGACGATAGTGGCTACAAAGCAGTGAGAGAAGCCCTTTCTGCACAATACAATTTGAGTAATCTTGAGCCAAACATTCAAGTGTATGACGTTGATATTAGAGGCGACCGTTCTCTAACGCTAAGATACGTTCCACATAATAAAATCCCGCTTGCAAACTCCCATGAGGAAGTACTAAAGCATCTTTACATACTATGGGGGTTTAAGGTAAAGCTTGAGCAAGAGTCAAATACGGGTGATGTATCAATGCTGGGACAATGCCCAAACGATAGTTCAGGCAATACAACCGACTAAATATATTAAAATCTTTGTACTTAGTTACTTTTACATAATCTATAAGTAACTGTCTAAAAAGCTATTATGCTAATTATAAATTTAATACTTATAAAAAATGTCGATTAAGCGCCATTTTTTATATCTGCATAAGCGGTTACTTTATTACGCCCAGCACCTTTTGAGTGATAAAGTGCTTTATCAGCAGCTTCAATCCAGCGTTCGTGGTTTTTAAAGTCATTACTACTACCAGCTAACCCTATGCTAATGGTCATTTGAATTTCATAGTGTTTATATTTAACAGGTGTTGATTCTATTAATGCTCTTAAACGCTCTGCAAAAATGGCTGCGCCTTCTTTGTCAGTATCAAGTAAAGTTACTACAAACTCTTCACCGCCATAACGTCCCGCTACATCAGTTTCACGAAGTGTTGTTCTAAGTAAATCACATAAATGACGAAGCGTTTCATCACCACAGCTGTGGCCATATTTATCATTAATTTTTTTAAAGTGGTCAATATCAAACATTAACAAAGTGCTACATCCACCACTTCGTTTCACTCTTAAAAACTCTTGACGAAGTGTTCCCTCCCAGTGACCACGGTTTGAAAGTTGCGTTAAGCTATCTCTTTGACTAACCTGCTCCAACTTTTTGTTTAATTCTTCGAGTTCTTTTTTATTTACGGCTATATCAGTTACATCGTACAAAATTATACAAATATGGCTCACTTCACCCATCGTATTAGTCAGAGGAATAAACGTGGCATTTTGATACATATAATCTGCTTTACCCGTAATTGGGCGGTAATTTTTAAAACGGAAAATATAAGGTTGCTGCTCCCAAATAGTAAAAGAGCGATTTTTTAGTACAAATACAGATTCTGATTTACTTCTAAACCATTTTTCATCTATTGCAGGAAATAAATCAAATAAGTCTTTATCTTTAACGGCACTAGGAAGGAGCCCAGAATGATTTTCCATAAAACCATTCCATACACATACCTTATAATCCCTATCGAGTACCACAAGGCCTACATCTACAGTATTAAACATATCCATTAACCAATGGATCTCATTCATTTCTAAATCAGCGGCCATAACTTAATCTTCTAATAGGTAAGCAACTTTGTATTTCAAAGTTTTAAGTGAATCTTCAGTAAATAACAGCATGAGGTCGCAATTAATATCATGGTTTTCAATACCGTAACTTATTTCTATGGCGAGCGTACGTTGCCAACGTGATTTGTTTGATTTTACTAAATCAGATACATCTCTGTGTTGCCCAAGGACTATTGGGTGCCCTTGACTAAATGACATATCAAGCTGCTTGGATAGGCCGGTTAAAATTGCGCCAATCAAAATATTACTAATATCCATAAGGAGTTCAAGCTCAACCTTGTCGTTTAGCTCGCCATCGTAATTCATCAATGAGGCAATTTCTTTAAAGCTAGAGTCATTTAGTAGTAATAATGCTTCACCAGACACTCCACCACCAATAAAGCCTTGGCACACACCTGAGGTAGCCGCATTGTTATCAATTGACTGAAGCGCCATATCAAGCTCGTTAACTTCTAAAATGTTAACATTTGGAATTGGCAGCTCTACAAATACATTTAGTAGGCGAGCTAATAAGTCACCTGCTTGGCCCATAGCAACGTTAGTAAGCTCTTGATATATATCTCGTACATCAGGGTCGACTTGCTCACCTAATGAATGAGATAGTCGCTCACGCAGTGCCTTATCTTTAATTCCGTGATGTTCAATAATATGGGCGAGTTTATCTGCAGAGCAAGGTTTTTGTATGAAATCGATTGCACCAAGCTCGAGAACGCGTTGATGCGCGCTTGGCTGTATATCCCCAGAGACAACAACTGTAAGAATGCTTAAGCCCTGCTCTTTCATAGCAATAAGAACTTCGTAACCATCCATTTCGGGCATATTTAAATCTAAGAAAAGTATTTCTGGCTGAATTAATTTAATTTGCTTTATGCAATCCACACCATCGAGTGCAAATTCAACCTTAATATCCCAATCTTCAGGTAATGAACGAGCTAATTGCCGTCTCGCTAATTTTGAATCATCACATATTAATACCGTTGTCGACATACTAACTCTCTGTTTTAGACCCGTTATAAGATTCAAAATGATTTATAAAGGCTATTCTTTTTTTTATTAAAGATATACTTTGTAACTTCATGTTAATCAAAGATTGTCTTCGTTACAATTTTTATATTATAGAATTAATGTCCACTGCATACTTACGCGCTTAACTTATAAGTTGATCATCAAAGCAGACCACTACAGAGCCACATAATCACTTGGTTACTATTACGCAGTATAATACACTGACAACTATTGCGTTAATTTAAAAGGAAATACCCTATGTTTCGTTCTGTTGTGTTTGCATTGAGTGGATTTTGCTCTGTTGCCATAGCTGCCGACTACGCTGAAAACACGCTTGATGCAGGAAAAGTATCTGCACAAGGTAAGCCTGTAACTTTATTAGGAAACGGAGTCGCTGTGGGTGATAGCGCACCAAACTTTAAAGTGGTTGATGGTAACTTTACTCCTGTAACGCTTGATGATTATCAAGGCCAAGCTGTACTAATAAGTGTAGTGCCAAGTCTTGATACGGGTATTTGTAGTTTGCAAACTAAACATTTTAACGAAAAAGTGGCAGCGCAATTTCCAGGTGTTGCCATTCTTACGATTAGTGCAGATTTACCGTTTGCTCAAAAGCGATTTTGTAAAGCTGAAAATATAGACAAAGTCACTGCGCTGTCTGACTCGGTATGGCGTGATTTTGGTCAAAAATATGGTTTAATTATTAAAGATATGGGCCTATTAACGCGCTCAGTACTTGTTTTAGATAAAAGCCACACTGTGATTTATAAACAACTAGTAAGTAGCCTATCTACAGAGCCTGAATACGATAGTGTGATTGAAGAGCTTAAAACACTTTAAGTTTTTACTCGCTCCTTTAGATAATTAAGTATTCAAGCTGAGTGTATTACACATTATAAAAACAAAAAAACCGCCATTTGGCGGTTTTTTGATGCGCTTTAAATTAACCTAAAAGCTCACCTAACTGTGCACTCACAACTTCAACGGCTTGTGTACCGTCAAGTTTGTGGTACTGCGTATTACCTGCAGCGGCCTCAGCTTGGTAGTAATCAACTAATGGCATAGTTTGCTCATGGTAAATGCCTAAACGTTTACGTACTGTTTCTTCAGTATCATCAGCGCGAACGATTAAGTCTTCGCCTGTTTCGTTGTCTTTACCTTCAACCTTTGGTGGGTTGTAAACTACATGGTAAACACGACCTGAGCCTGGGTGTACACGTCGTCCGCCCATGCGCTCTACAATAACTTCATCAGCCACATCAAATTCAATAACGTGATCAACCACTACGCCATTTTCTTTCATTGCATCTGCTTGTGGAATGGTACGTGGGAAGCCATCAAGTAAAAAACCTTTTTCACAATCAGCTTTAGCAATACGCTCTTTAACTAAACCGATAATGATATCGTCAGAAATTAACTGACCTGCATCCATTACTTTTTTTGCTTCAAGACCCAGTGGTGTGCCTTCTTTAATAGCTGCACGAAGCATGTCGCCAGTAGAAATTTGTGGAATACCGTACTTGTCCATTAAAAACTGAGCTTGAGTACCTTTACCAGCACCCGGCGCGCCCAAAAGAATAATGCGCATATCATTGTCCCCTAGTATGGAAGTTTATTTTTAAAGCCTGAATTCTTCCATAAGCGCCACTGATACTCAAGTAACTTATACTAATTGCCTACTTTGCAGCGCATAAAAAAAGGAAGCAAACGCTTCCTTCTAAAATATGTACAAACTTTGTACTTTTATTTACTTAGCTAATAAGCAATTACTTGCTTAGTTCTAACATAAGTTTGTTTAGGCGTGTAACAAACCCTGTTGGATCTTTTAATGTACCGCGTTCAGCAAGCAACGCTTGGTCTAATAATACATTTGACCACTGTGCAAATTTATCTTCATCTTGCTCATCATTTAGGTGCTTAACAAGTTGATGCTCAGGGTTTAGCTCAAACACAGGTTTAGCTTCTGGGGCTGCTTGACCTACAGACTCCATTAATTTTTGCATTTGAGAGCTCATGTCGTTGTCGTCACTTACAACACACGCTGGAGAATCAGTTAAGCGGTGCGTAAAGCGCACTTCTTTAACATCATCACCTAGCGCTGTTTTAATACGCTCAACAAGGCCTGCCATTTCTTTTTCAGACTCTTCTTGTGCTTTTTTAGTTTCTTCATCGTCAAGCTTACCTAGGTCTAAATCACCACGCGTAATTGATTGCAGTTGCTTATCAGCAAATTCAGTTAGGTGGCTCATCATCCACTCATCAACACGGTCACTTAGCAGTAACACTTCGATGCCTTTCTTACGGAAAATCTCTAAATGCGGAGAATTTTTAGCTGCAGTGAAGGTATCAGCTACGACGTAGTATATTTTATCTTGGCCTTCATTCATGCGCTCAACGTATTGCTCAAGCGATACATCTTGCGTTTCTGAATCAGTATGAGTTGAAGAAAAACGTAATAACTTACAAATAGCTTCTTTATTTGCTGCGTCTTCCGCTGGGCCTTCTTTCATTACTTGACCAAACTCATTCCAAAACACTTGGTAGTCATCAGCTTTGTTTTTAGCCATACGCTCAAGCATTTTGATAATGCGCGATGTACACCCTTTACGAATAGCTTGAGTAACTTTGTTGTCTTGTAAAATTTCGCGAGATACGTTTAGTGGTAAATCGTTTGAATCTAGTAAACCTTTTACAAAACGTAAGTAGCTTGGCATAAATTGCTCAGCATCATCCATTACAAATACGCGCTGTACATAGAGTTTTAAGCCGCTTTGACGGTCACGATTCCATAAATCGAATGGCGCTTTCTTAGGAATATATAAAAGGCTCGTGTATTCAGTTTTACCTTCAACCTTGTTATGTGCCCAGCTAAGTGGCTCTTCCCAATCATGGCTTACGTGTTTGTAAAACTCTTTGTATTCTTCATCAGAAAGCTCTGACTTATCACGCGTCCATAATGCTGTAGCTCGGTTAATGCTTTCCCACTCACCTGGCACGGCTGGAATTTTTTCACCGTCTTCGCCTTCAGATTCTGGCACTTCTGGTTTGTACATTTGTACAGGCGTAGAAATATGATCAGAGTATTTAGTAACAATGCTACGTAGACGGTAGTCATCAGCAAATTCTTTTTCTTCATCGCGAAGGTGTAAAATAATCTCTGTACCACGGCCTTCTTTTTCAATTTCTTGAAGTGTGTACTCGCCTTCGCCTTGAGATTCCCACTCATAAGCAGTTGTTTCGCCGGCTTTGCGCGTGCGTACCGTTACTAAATCGGCAACGATAAATGCTGAGTAAAACCCTACACCAAATTGACCAATCAACTGTGAATCTTTACTTTGATCGCCAGTTAAATTTTTGAAAAACTCAGCAGTACCTGATTTTGCAATTGTACCCAAAGAGCTAATTATTTCATCACGGGTCATACCAATACCGTTATCTGAAATAGTAACCGTATTGGCGTCTTTATCTGCGCTAATACGTACACGTAAATCGGCATCACCTTGGTAAAGGTCGCCATTAGAAAGCGCTAAAAAGCGTAGCTTGTCTGCTGCATCAGATGCATTTGAAACAAGTTCACGTAAAAATATTTCTTTATTTGAATAAAGAGAATGAATCATTAAGTTTAATAATTGTTTTACTTCTGTTTGAAAGCCTAATGTTTCTTTTTGTGCTGCAGTCATTTATGTATCTCCAATTTGCAAAGTGTCTGCGTTATGCACTTAATATGGGGTGAGGTGAATCAACTTCAAGGGAAAAGTTTAAAAAAGATTAAAACGGGCACGGACACTTTGCATGAAAAGGAAGCCCTGTTACTGGATGATCAAAAAATACGTCACTGGCATGTAATAATAAACGTTCAGCCATTTGTTCACTGCGCTTACTTTTATATAAATCACACCCTAAAATTGGATGCCCTATTGCATCACTATGAATACGTAGTTGATGCGTACGTCCTGTAATAGGTGTAAATTGCACAAGTGTACGTTCAGGCTTTAATAACCTTTTGAGCACTGTGTATTTACTAATTGCTTCTTTACCTGTGGTCTTGCATATTTTGACTAAAGGAAAGCGCTCTTTGTCTTTTGCTATAGGCAAATTTATTTCACCTTGCAAGGTAGTCACACTTCCTTCTAGCATCGCTAAATAACACTTTTGTATTGCTCGGCTTTGAAACTGTTTATTTAAATGCTTAGACGCAGAGGCATTTAACCCAACAATCATAATACCTGATGTGCCAAAATCTAGCCGGTGCGGTAATTTAGCCTCAGGAAAGGCCGCTGTTAATCCTTTTTGACCATTTACTAACCGGTAGTGTACTGAGTCCCAGTTAAGTGGATTCTTCCCAGATAAACTTAATAATCCACTGGGTTTATTAATAATCAAAATAGCATCATCTTGATAAAGTATTTTAATAGCTTCATGGCACTTGGGCGCTATAAAATTATCAATAATTGTATGAGGCGCACTCAAAGGTTCAACCATTAATCAATATCTTTAGAATGCAGCGCTTTTAAAGCCAATACTTGCTCGCGTAAATTATCGGCAGTCACATTATCTGCTGCTATTGGCTCACCTGCTGTAACCGATACTAAAGAGTACTTTAATCGAGGTAATTGCCACTTAGCTTTACGGCTAAACATACTGCCCCATAATCCACCTAAGTGCACAGGAATAACAGGCACGGGTGAGCGTTCAATAATACGCTCAATGCCACGCCTAAACATATCAATTGAACCGTCGCCAGTTAATTTCCCTTCTGGAAATATACCCACAAGCTCGCCGCGTTCAAGCGCACTGGCTAAATCATCAAACGCTTTTTTAAACGCTTCTGGGTTTGTTTTTTCGCTATTTATTGGAATTGCTTTGGCCATTTTAAATAGCCAATGTAAAGCAGGAGAATAATAAATAGGCGCAAACACCATAAAGCGTATAGGCCTAGGTGAAGCAGCTAAAATAAACATCCAATCTACAAAACTAACATGATTTGCAACAATCACCGCAGCTCCTTCCGATGGAATATTAACCTCACCTTTTGTCCGTACGCGATACATACATATTGCTAATATATAAATAATAAAGCGTAAGAAAAACTCCGGTACTTTAGTATAAATATATATTGAAATAAGTAGATTGAGGCCGGCGAGTAATAAAAGTAGTGATGAAATATGCCACTTAAGAACAGACAGCGTAATAATACTTAATATAGCACTGCCCACCATAAACAATGCATTAAGAACATTATTAGCGGCAATGACGCGTGAGCGACTCGACTCTTCAGTACGCTGCTGAATTAACGCATACAGCGGCACAGTATAAAAACCTGAAGCAATACCAATTCCAGCCATCCAAATAAAATGCCAAATCATATCGCCGGTATTTAAAACTTGATCAAGGGTTAATAAGTTTTCATTTGGAGCGATGTACGTTTCAATTGCTGGCTCTTGGCTTAGTAAATACAAAAAAAGCGTTATTAAAATAGCCCCAAATGGCACAATACCAAGCTCAATACGAGAGCGTGAAAGTTTTTCACACAGCAGAGAACCAATTGCAATACTTAAAGAAAAAACCACCAATGCACTGGTTACTACTAATTCATCTCCGCCCATCACATGTTTAACGTAATTTGGTAGTGCGGTTAAAATAATAGCGCCTATAAGCCAAAACCAACTGATCCCTAAAACAGATTTACCCACAGATTCTGTTTGTGCATTAAGCGCTTTAAATACATTTTTAGTTGACGAAAAAATATTGTACGTAAAGTGCAAATTAGGCTCATTCGCTTCACTTACAGGTATAAAGCGGCTACTAAAATACCCAAGTGTAGCCAGTACCAATACTGCAATACTTATTACAACAGGACCCACTGTTTGAGTAATAAAATAAGTACCAAATATAGTCCCTAATAAAATTGCCACAAACGTACCAGACTCCACTAAACCATTTGCTTTAGTGAGCTCGTTTGGAGCAACATGCTGAGGTAATATTGAATATTTTAATGGGCCAAAAAAGGTGCTTTGCAATCCCATAAAAAATATTGTTGCAAGCATTAGCCATACTTGCTGCGTTAAAATTGATGCAGCGCCAATGACCATAATTGGTATTTCACATAGCTTTACAAGCCTAATAAGCTTTGATTTTTCTGTTTTTTCGGCAAGTTGCCCTGCCATACCAGAAAATAAAAAAAATGGTAAAATAAACAAGCCTGCAGCAATATTCGAATATAATGCACCGTCTGCAAGTGTTGCCGCTTGAAAAACCAATAAAATAAGCACCGATTGCTTATATACGTTATCGTTTATGGCTGATAAAAACTGCGTAACAAAAAGCGGGAGAAAACGTTTACTGTTTAATAATGCACCTGGGTGATTTTTATTATTTTGCATTTTGTCCCTTAGTATCTAGCTAATACTTATTATATTAAGCGTTAATCTTACCTTATGTTTTGCTTTAAAAACAAAAAAGCCTACATATTTTACAATGTAGGCTTTTAAAGTAAGTTTCAAATAGCTGTTTTAGTCTTGCATTACCGCACGACGGCCACTAAAGGCGTGCATCAGTGTGGTGCCATCAACTAAATCGAGCTCACCACCGACAGGTATACCATGCGCAATTCTTGATGCGCCTACTTTATATTTATGGCAAAGCTGAGCAATATAATGCGCTGTTGTTTCGCCTTCAACCGTAGGGTTAGTC
Organism: Pseudoalteromonas sp. MMG006; assembly: GCF_018101025.1. Classification (NCBI taxonomy): domain Bacteria; kingdom Pseudomonadati; phylum Pseudomonadota; class Gammaproteobacteria; order Alteromonadales; family Pseudoalteromonadaceae; genus Pseudoalteromonas; species Pseudoalteromonas sp. MMG006. The sequence continues at coordinate 42,646 of NZ_JAGJEJ010000011.1, read as the reverse complement.
GCTAAAATAACTTCGTTTATACCACCATGAGAAAGCTTTTGCTCTAGTACATCAAGGCCAATTTCTTTAGGACCGATACCATCAATGGGTGATAAATGCCCCATTAAAACAAAGTATAAACCTTGATATTGCCCTGTTTGCTCAATTGCCAGTACATCTGTTGGTGATTCAACAACACACAAAATCCCACTGTCTTGACGTTTAGTACTTAAGCAAATGTCACATTGTGATTGTTCTGTAAACGTACGGCACGATTGACAATGCCCTACCGCGGTCATTGCCTTAGTAAGCGCATTACCAAGTTGAGTGCCACCTTTGCGGTCGCGTTCAAGCAAATGAAAGGCAATACGCTGCGCTGACTTTGGGCCTATGCCTGGCTGACAGCGCAATGCTTCAATAAGCTGAGTTAAACTATCTGAAAGTTGCATATTTGCTTAAAACGGCATTTTCATACCTGGTGGTAATTGCATACCGCCAGTTACTTTGCCCATGCGCTCTTGTGTTTCATCAGCCACGCGACGTACAGCGTCATTACATGCTGCTGCTAATAAATCTTCAATCATGTCTTTGTCGTCTTCCATTAAACTTTCATCAAGCTCAACACGACGTACATTATGGTTACCAAGCATAGTTACTTTAACTAGGCCTGCGCCCGCTTCACCTACAACTTCTAGTGTTGCGATTTCGTCTTGGGCTTTTTGCATGCGCTCTTGCATTTGCTGCGCTTGCTTCATCATGTTACCCATTCCACCTTTAAACATAATTTTCTCTCTTTCTTTTAAACTTTAATTGTCATGAAGATAAGGGCGATTGTATTTAATTACAATGCCTGAATGCTATTTTCGTCAATTTCCGCGCTAAATACTTGCTGAAACTGCACTATATTTTCATCCGCTGTGATCACATCGATTGCTTGTTGATGACGACCTACATCTATTTTTTGTTGAATTAAGTAAGGTGAATCTATCACCCCTTTTGCAAAATTAATGCTAAGCGATACGTTATGCTCGTAAATGCTTGATAGTGCTGCATCTAATTTTTGGCGAAGTACAGGTGTATCTAAATGCTTTTGCGATTCATCAACATCAATATGCAAGTTGTTACCTTGCTTAGTAAAAATGGAGTGCAACGCAAACTGGCGCATACGACCCCCTAAGCCCATACGCTTAATTAAATAAGCCCATTCATCTTGCTGATGTGCAAATCTAATTTCGCTGATCGGACTTTGAAAATCATCAGGCACTGGAATACTAGGCTCTTCAGGGGCGGCTTCTACCACTTTTTGAGGATTAATTTGCTCAAGTAACTCTGGCGCTAAGTTTTCAGTAATTGTTTGATGTTTTTCTTTAAAATCAATCTTACGTGCAGGTTTTGTATTTGCTTGATTAAGTGGCTCTGTTTGGCTCCCTGTTACTGGGAGCTCATGCTTTTTTTCACTCTCACCTGCGCTATTGGTTGCCCATGGAGGTGCGTCATCAATTGCATCATAACTTGGTGTAATTTCATTGCTCGCCGCTGGCTCTGCATTTTGGCTAGATTCACCTTTTGGCATTCGAGGATACTGGCTAGGTTCTTTTAAAGTTGGCTTGGTTAGCTGCTCTGATGTGTTATTTTCATCTGTGCGAGTGTTCGCACCTGATAACCTGCCTGCGCCAGATATATTTCTGTCACGTAATATACGGGCGATAGCAGATTGCGCCTGAGCGTCTTGCTCTGCAATTGGTGTACTCGTATTTTGGCTAACTGCACTTTCACTTGATGCCGCCTCAGAAGGTGACTCTGAATTAGTGCTTTGCGCAGGGTTAAAGCCCTGTTCTACGGCACTACTCATTATATCGTCAAATTGCGAAGCGAGTGTTTGTTCAGCATTGCTATGCTGCATATAAGCTTCATTTTCACTTTGACGCTGAGCTTGTTCATCTGAAATTACAGTACTTTTTGGCTGCTCATTAACATGTTCAGGTTGTTGAACTGACGGCTTAGCCTCGGCTGCACTGGGCTGCGTATTCAAAACTTCACCTGCAACTAACGGCTCTTTCGCAGGTGGTACTTGAACCATTGACTCTTGTTTTTGAGTGTCTGGCTGTGAAGTATTATCTAAAGCTTGTGTGCTGCTAATTGAAGGAATACTTTGGCTAACTGTTGTGTTTTGCGGTGTTTTATTTTTATTTAATATATCTCGCAATGCACTCGCTTTACTTGGTTTATTCTCAGCAGGCTCTTGAGCTGCTAAAGGCGTAGCCTGTTTATGCTCAGTTTGCGTAGGCTCAAATGCTAACAGTCTTAACATTATCATTTCAAAGCCTAGGCGAGGCTCTGGTGCCCACTGTAAATCTTTTTTACCATTTAACAGGAGTTGGTAATACACTTGAATCTGTTGCGCACTCGTATGCTGAGCAACGTGTGCAATATAATCAACGTTTTTTTCATCAAGTGCTGCAGCTTCAGGAACAAGCTGGCTTAATTGGACTAAATGCGTAAGTGCAATTAAATCATCAAGTAATGCTACATAATTTGGGTTACGACTCGCTACTTGCGCTATTTCATTCATAAGCGCTGCGCCATCTTGCGCTAGTAATGCGGCAAGTAAACTTTGGCTATAATGCGTATCCATTAAACCAAGCATAGTTTGTACTGCTTGATTATTTATATCACCATTTGTTTGCGCTATCGCTTGGTCAGTTAAACTAAGTGCATCGCGCATACTGCCATCAGCCGCTTTTGCAATAATACTAAGCGCATCATTTTCAAAACTTAGTTGCTCATGAGTTAATACATGCTCAAGCTGAGTTTTAATTTCACTTTGCGATAAAGCATTTAAGTTAAACTGTAAACAACGAGATAAAATAGTGACAGGTAATTTTTGTGGATCGGTTGTCGCTAATAAAAACTTCACATGCTCTGGTGGCTCTTCTAAGGTTTTTAAAAGGGCATTAAAGCTATGCTTTGAGAGCATGTGAACTTCATCTATTAGGTATACTTTATAACGCCCGCGCGTTGGCGCATATTGCACGTTATCGAGTATTTCGCGGGTATCTTCTACTTTAGTACGAGAGGCTGCATCTATTTCAAGTAAGTCAATGTAACGACCTGCTTCTATGTCAGTACAACTACTACACTTTCCACACGGAGATGCAGAAATGCCTTCATCACAGTTTAAGCTTTTAGCAAAGATACGCGCAATGGTGGTTTTACCCACACCTCGGGTTCCAGTGAATAAATACGCGTGATGCAGTCTATTTTGCGTAAGCGCATTAACCAGCGCTTGTTTAACATGAGACTGCCCAACCAATTCATGAAAGGTTTGTGGACGCCATTTTCTCGCTAGAACCTGATAACTCATCGATTACTCGCCTTCAAATTCAACCAATTTTAGAATTTTAATACCCATTTTTTCGATGCGCTGTTCGCCGCCAAGCTCTGGTAGTGAAACAACAAATGCTGCATCAGTTGCTTCTCCACCAAGCTTATTTACAAGCTTAGCCGTTGCTTCAATTGTGCCGCCTGTTGCAAGTAAGTCATCAACTAACAACACTTTGTCGCCTGGTACTATTGCATCAACATGAAGCTCAAGTGTGTCTTCACCATATTCTAATAAGTAGTCTTGGCGAATAACTTCACGTGGTAATTTACCTGGCTTACGCACAGGAATAAATGGAATACCTAAAGCATAAGATAAAGGTGCACCAAAAATAAAGCCACGTGATTCTGTACCAATAATTTTAGTAAAACCTTGATCTTTATACTCGCTTATAAAAGCATCAATTGTTGCTTTAAACGCGTCAGGGTTTGCCATTAATGTGGTTACATCGCGAAACATAATGCCCGCTTTTGGATAATCAGCAATTGTAGTTATGCTGTTTTTGATAATCGCTGGTGTTACTTGAGTCATAATTTTAACTGCTCAATGGTTCATATTACAAAGCAGGTGATTATAACCTTAACTGACCTTAAATTGCGAGTTTGCAATAATTATAAAGAGAAAGAATGGGAAGATTTACAAGGATTAAAATTAAAAGGGTCAAGGCTGATGCAAACAACAGCCTCTCGATGCAAATGCATTTTAAGTTAAGCTAGTGATCCAGCCTAAAATCGCATTTAAACAACCAATACCCGCAAATACCGCTAAAAAAGCAATAAAGTAAGTAGCGTTAAACGGATCTTTAAAATCTTTATCATCTGACATGGGTACAACCTTTTATTAAGCACGATAAATTAGGTTGCCATGATAGACGATGTAAAAACATCTATAAAGGGCTTAATCTTGATTTTTTGTCACTATTACTCTGCGCTCCGCCATTGCATTAAGCGTAGCAAGTGCGCCTTGGTTTATTTGTTCTGGGCTAAATTGTGGAGCATGGCTTAATACCTGTTCGCAAATTTCGTCAAAGGTAATGCCATTACTATTTTCAATAATTGAAAGTAATAAAGCCGTCATTGCATTGGTTGCCAAAAATTGCACATCGTCTTGTGCATCTCTATAAACAACAAAATAACTTGGTTGCTCGGCTGGATGCTTAGGTTGAAAGTCTACACTGATAGTTTGAACCGGATATTGGTAACTTAAATTACGCGCTGTAACCGATAAGTATAGCGGAGCATCTGTAATATCAGTTGCATTGAGCTTTTGCTCTTGCTGATTATCCATAGCAATAGATACATCAAGCTCTATCCATTCGTAATGAGCAAGCTCTAACATAAAGGCAGGATCATTTTTTTGTATTTTATAATCACTTGATAAGTAATTAATGAATTCGCCTGCTATATCTAAAAAGTATGGTGAATGGCAATCATGGTTACTAAAAAATTGCCTAACGAGCTTTTTCCATTGTTTGTCGCTATATAAGGTTTTCAATACCGGAAAACCTGATGAAATAAATCCATCTACATTATTAAAAAATAAGTCACGATAAATAGCCATTCGCCTGTCTTCTATGTCGCTGGGCTTTTTATTTTGTTGAGGCTGGCGAATATGTGCCATAAATTCGTTTTGTACTTCAATAAAACTCATAATTGCATACTCTTTTAAACAAATATTAAGCACTTTGCTTAGTTAAAGACGAATTTAAATACTTACTTTGTAGCTTATGAATGATGTCTAGCTCTTTAGTTAATACATTCATCGCAGGAATATTAAAATCTCGCTCAAGCAACGTCGGAAATACGCCATGCTTTGCATATGCTTTATCTAGCAATTCCCACACAGGGTCTATAACATCTGCACCATGGGTATCGACAATTAAATCTTCCGCTTCATTATAGTGTCCTGCAACATGACCATAAGCGATACGCTTTGAAGGCAGCCCATTTACAAACTCTTCAGCATTGTATCCATGATTGATTGAGTTAACATAAATATTATTAACATCGAGCAATAGCTTACAATCAGCTTGCTCTAAAATAGTATTGGTGAACTCAAGCTCAGATAACTCTTGACCAGGCGCACCATAGTAAGAAACATTCTCTATCGCTATTTGGCGCTCTAAAATATCCTGTACTTGCTTAATGCGAGGAACAACATGTGCGATTGCATCTTGAGTAAACGGAATTGGCATTAAATCGTACATATGACCCGTGCCCGAGCAATAACTTAAATGCTCACTAAATATTTTAATATTGTGCTCATCAAAAAACGTTTTAAGTGACTTAACAAATTCGATATCTAATGGCTCAGGTGAACCAATAGAAAGCGATAATCCATGACATACAAAGTTATTAGCATCAGTTAATGTTTTAAATTGCTTTTTAAATCGACCGCCTAACTTGAGCCAGTTCTCTGGTGCTACTTCCATAAAATCTACTTGGTGAGGTATATTTTCAAGTAATTCATCAAGCATCTCACGACGAAGCCCGAGCCCTACCATGCCGAAGTCGGTATTTTGAGTTGTTTTCATTATTGTCTCCTTAAAGCAAAAAGGGCCTTATGGCCCTTTTAGTATAACTGCAGCTAAATAGCTCAGGCAATTACATCAAAATGATTATTGGCCGCCACACTTGCCTTCACCACATTTACCTTCTTTTTTACCTTTTGCGTCGCCACCGCATTTACCTTCGCCGCACTTACCTTCTTTTTTACCTTTTGCGTCGCCGCCACATTTTCCTTCGCCGCACTTACCTTCTTTTTTACCTTTTGCGTCGCCGCCACATTTACCTTCGCCGCATTTACCTTCTTTTTTATCTTTTGCGTCGCCGCCACATTTCCCTTCGCCGCACTTACCTTCTTTTTTATCTTTTGCGTCGCCGCCACATTTCCCTTCGCCGCATTTACCTTCTGCAGCATCTAATTGATAACCTGTAACTAGCTCTTGGAACTCAAATGGGTTAGCTTGTGCATCTACCGATACAAAACTTGCAGAGCCAACAACTACTGCACCTAATGTTAACGCGATTGTATTTTTTTTAACTGTATTCATAATGTGACTCTCTTTAATCAAGGATTATATTGTAGAACTACATACACAATTTTTGTGTTTGTATGTAACTGGTATAGTTAAGAAGACCCGAATGAAAATAAAATCTTTCATTTATTTTCATTTTTTTTACTATTCACTTTATTCAAATAAATATGGACGACAAATACAGATTTATCAATTTAACTTTTACGGTTAAACTACGCGTCCAATTTTTAGCAAAACATTAAATATTTTATGAAGCTTGTTTTAGCGCCTATGGAAGGTGTTGTTGATTTCAAAATGCGCCAGCTACTTACCGATATAGGTGGGTTTGACCTATGTGTTACTGAATTTGTAAGGGTCGTAGAAGCATGCTTACCCGACAAGGTATTTCATAGGTTTTGTCCTGAGCTTCACAATAATGGTTACACTCGTTCAGGTACGCCAGTACGCATTCAGTTGCTTGGACAAGAAGCAACCCCTCTTGCTGAAAATGCAGTAAGAGCAATTGCACTTGGCTCTCATGGCGTTGACCTAAACTTTGGTTGCCCTGCAAAAACGGTTAATAAAAGTCGTGGTGGTGCAGTGCTACTAAAAGATCCAGAGCATATGTACACTATTATTAAAGCGGTAAGAGACGCGGTAGATAATAAACATGAAGTAAGTGCAAAAATTCGTTTAGGATTTGACGATGACTCTAATAGTCAAGAAATAGTTGATGCAGTAGTAAGCGCAGGTGCAAATAGCGTCGCTATACATGCGCGCACTAAACGAGATGGTTATAACCCTCCCGCATACTGGGAAAAAATTCCACCAATCATAAAAAACAAAAATATTGCAGTAGTTGCTAATGGCGAGATTTGGCAGGTTGAGGATGCTTTACTATGCCAAAAACGCAGTGGTTGCAGCGATTTAATGCTAGGGAGAGGCGCGCTTTCCCATCCCGATTTAGCAAAAAAAATAAAAGCTCATGTTAATAATGAACAATATAATACTTTAGAGTGGGAACATATAATTTATCATCTAATTCATTCTGCTATCCACCAAGACCCAGCAAAGGATGAAAAATATTTTGCATCACGAACTAAGCAATGGCTCGGTTACTTAAAACGTCAATACCCAGAGGCAATTGAGTTATTCGATGAAATTAGACGTTTGAAAAGTAAAGAGGATGTGGCGAATGTATTGAAAAAATACGCCAAAGCGCCGCAACTTGATTCAAATCATAACAGTAAATAATAAACTCTAGATAATATCAGTATAACGAAAAGGCAATTTTTAAAGGTTATACTGATATGCACCATCAGCAAAAACTTGATCAGGAAATAGCTAAAGTCCAATCAGCTATAATGGCAATGCTCTCTGAATCTCCCCTTTCATGCTATCAGCAATTGAAATACGAATTATCTAGCATTAAAAAAAGCGAGTGGATTGATCATATAGGCCAAAAGCTAGGGCCTGAATACACCCCCTTAATAAAAAGAATGATTCAACTTGAAGCTGCAATAAGTCAGATAGAGATAGGTCAGTACGGGTATTGCTGCGACTGTGAACAAGAGCTGCCTTCAGCCTTACTTGAAAAAGATCCAGCCACACAGCGCTGCGATAAGTGTGCTAAATAAGCACACTTACTGAATATCACAATGCTTTTGATGCAAAGCTAAATGATTGCCCTGGAAATAAAATGATATCCTCAGCTAGATAATGAGCAAATTCAGTACTAATATTTAACCTTTTAACTAAGTTTACTCTAGCCTGAGGCAGAGTCCACGCATGATAGTGAATACCGATATCAGTCTCCATCATCACTAACATTAGGGAATATATATCAGCTGAAGTCTCTGTATTAGCAGCCATGGAGGGTAAATCTATATAGTGTGTTTGCCAATCTAAACCTTCAATTATTTTATCTCCCTGAAGAGATCGCACTGTAAAAGATCGCTCGTGTTCTGCAGGTACGTCGCTTACCAATATCGGTTTAGTTACTTTTAAAGTATTGATTTTTTTATTGAGTATTGAGGACCATTCAAGAGGAGAATGTACAGACCCACTGAAATAATTAAGTTTGCTTTGATACCACTCACTTCCGTTAGCAAGTCCACGTAACCCTATACTGCCTCGCGCCTTGTAGGTATCTAAATAATCTCTAAAAGATCTTAATTGGCTTTTTAAAGCGCCTTGTATTGTATTATTTTGAAGTGTTTTATCGACATGTAATTGTAACAAAGAGAGTTCGACTTTATTGAGCTTCAAATTACTTTGTACAGCGCTGTCTAATTGGTCTTGCGTCAACTTTAGCCATTTAATAATACTGTCCGGTTTATATACTTTGCCATTCAAAGCAAGCATATTTTTTAGTACGTTTATTTGTGCAGGCCAATTAAAGTAGCGCTCAGGAAATCGCTCGGCAATAACTAAATAGTTTACTTGAGCAATTTGATTTGATTCAAGATCCATATCCATTAAACCTTGGTAAATAGCATGACGCTTTGCTAAGTACGCCTCTGAAAAAACGAGTTGTTGCTCAGTTAATATTTCATTTTCAACTGTTTTAGATCGTATAAGTGCGGCATTTAAAGTCTTCAAAGCCGATTGCGCATCCTCAAACGAGCTAAATGGCTGTGGTTGCTTATTACAGGCAGTTAAAAATAGACAAACAATTAGTAAAAAAGAAAATGTTTTGTACATAGTTATTCCAATAAAAAAAGCCCCAGAGGGGCTTTTTAGTAAGTTGCTTTAGCTAATTAAAGTTAAATTTTTACACCGTTGCGAGCGGCTTTATCTTTAATGTAAGTAGCCCAACCTTTTGCAAACTTGCGAGTGCGCGGGTCGTCCATAGCTTTAGTAATAGCAGCGTATGCTTGCTTGTACTTGCCTTGGTAGTAATACGCTTCAGCTAGGTCTGAATAAATAGTACCTTTTTTGTCAGAACCAAGTTCTAACGCTTTGTTCAAACGAACAACGGCAGCATTAAATTTTTCAGACTGTAAAAGTAATGATCCTGCTTTGCGGTAAAGCTCAGCATCTTCATCAAATTTAGCAGCTTCTTCGTAGTACTTTGCAGCTTTTTCTAAGTCTTTAGAGCGATGGTAGTTACTCGCAATCGCGCTAACATTCTGCTTAGTACGTTTAACTTTTTCACCTTTAACGGCCTTTTCAAGCGTTATTGCCGCTTTAAAAGGAATTTCGTTTAAAGAGTAAAAGTTAGATAAAACTTTATATTCAACTTCATTTTCGAAGTAACCGTTCTTGTATGCAACTTCCATAGTTGCCAAGCCTTTAGAATAGTCTTCAGTTTGCAGGTAATATTTACCTAAGCTAACCCAAGCTTTTTTATCATCTGGCCATACTCGAACAATTTCTTCACCAATCTTAACCATGTTTGCATAATCTTTAAGCTCAAAGTATGCACCAAGTTTTAATTGGTAAGGGCCTTTATTAGGCTCTTTTTGAAGTTTAATTGCTTTATCAGCTGGTTCAAAAACGTCACGGTATTGCTCTAACTGATAGTTAGCTTGAGCGATACGCGTGTAAACTGTTGGATCTTCTTCGCCTGTAAAGTCCATCCAAGCTACATAAGCTTTTTTGGCTTCTTGATACTTTTCAGTACCGGCGTATAAATCACCTAACAATTTAAGCGTTTGTTCTTGGTCAGCAAAGTTTAAAACATCAGGCGCAACTGCTTGCTTAGCGTATTTGATCGCATCGGCGTACTTTTCTTTTTGAGCGTACATGCTACCTAGGTAACGATTTACGGTCGCTTTATCAAAGTCATTCGAAGGTTCAATCTCTCTAAGCAAAGCAATAGCTTCATCAACTTTTTCTTCGTTGTACAAGTCAAATGCTTTAATTACTTTTTTACCAGTACGCTCGCCCATGATTTTAGTTTTTGCTTTCTTACGCTCTTCAATCTTCGCGTAATCTGGCGCAGCTAAAACAGATGCACTTAAAGTAGCACCTGACACAGACATAAGAATTGCAAGAGCAGTTACTTTAGAAAAATTTCTCATTACTCGCCTCCTTAGTTGCCTTGGTTAAGTTTAAAGTCTAATTGAACTTGTAAACCTGGTTGTTTTTGTGGTTTTCCGTCAATGATCTTAGGACGGTATTTCCACTTACGCAGTGCACGTTTAGCTTCACGGTCAAAGATACGTTTAGGATCAGCGTCGATTACTTCAACGTCGGTCACACCACCTAACTCATCAATTGTGAATGAAAGTTGAACCCAACCTTCTTTACCATCACGCGCTGCTTGCGTTGGATATTTTGGTTCAATACGAACGATAGGTGTCGCATCACCATCTCGTCCAAATGCACCTGGACCACTTAGTCCACCAGCTGAACTACCTACATCAATGCTACCCATGTTAAATGACATAGCACCAGGGTTAGGATTATTATTTTCCGGCTGTGGCGGCTGCGGTTTAGGCGGCTGCTTTGGCGGTGGCGGAGGCGGAGGCGGTACACGCTTCCTCTCCTGCACCTTAGATTCAGGCGGATTCGTCATTATTTCGACTATGATCTGCTCTTTTTGTTCCGTATTACGGTCAGCCCCACCAGAGATGAGGTAAGCCATGAAGTAGAACAAGCCGAAAGTAACTGCCCCACCTGCAATCAGTGAAAACAGAAAACGAATCATTACTGATCTCCAGCTATTGAAATTCTTAGGTTATCACCCGTCGCTTTGATCTGGTCCATAACTTTAACCACTGTGCCATGTTTTGCTTCTTTATCAGCTTGCAAAATTACAACATCAGTAGGTTGTTCTGCTAATAAACTTTCAATTTTCGCTGAAACACGTTCAACGTCAACTTGTTGTTTATCAATCCAGATAGCACCATCACTACGTATAGCAATAAAAATGTTAGCATTTTTTTGCTTCGTAGCTTGAGCCGCTTTAGGTTTATTGACCTCGATACCAGCCTCTTTAACGAACGATGTAGTTACGATAAAGAAAATAAGCATGATAAATACGATGTCAAGCATCGGCGTCATATCTACCGCTGCTTCTTCTTCTTCACGAAAACGTTGTTTACGTGCCATATTTAATTCTCTCTCTAGTGATGAGGCATGCTATCTACAAGTTTGGCTTTCACCATTCTCGCTCTTGCCTCAAGGCGTGAGCTAAAGAAAACTCCAGATAATGCCGCAACCATTCCAGCCATTGTTGGGATTGTTGCCATTGAAATACCTGATGCCATTAAACGTGCATTACCAGTACCTTGAGTAGCCATGGTTTCAAAAACCGCGATCATACCCGTTACAGTACCAAGTAAGCCTATTAAAGGACAAACAGCTACCAATGTCTTAATCAACAACATACGCTGATCTAATTTTTCAGACGCTTCAGAAATCCATGCTTCACGGATTCTGTGTGCGTACCAAGACGTAGTGTCTTGGCGGGCATCCCACTTGGCTACAATGTCCTTCGTCAAACGAGGAAATTCAGCAAGTAGGAACCAATAGCGCTCAATCATTAAAACCCACATAAGAAAGAGTGCTATCGCGACCACGTATAAAACCTGACCGCCTGTGCCAACAAAATCCCTGATAGATTCCCATATCTCCATCAGGACTAGCATTAAGCCTTCTCCTTCTCCGCGTGAGTAGCGATGATACCAGCGCTTTGCTCATCAAGGATATGTAATACCGACTTACTACGACCTGCAACAATTGAGTGAAGTAGAATAAGTGGTAGTGCTGCGATAAGACCTAGCGCTGTAGTTACAAGAGCTAGAGAGATGTTACCTGCCATGATCTTCGGATCACCCGTACCGAACAATGTGATTGTTTGGAACGTTAAGATCATACCGATTACAGTACCTAGTAGGCCTAGTAATGGTGCGATTGCAGCTAAGATCTTGATGATGTTGATACCAGCTTCAACACGTGGAGTTTCACGTAGTATCGCTTCATCAAGTTTAAGTTCAAGGTTTTCAACATCTTGAGTCTTGTTATCATGGTACACTTTAAGAATACGACCCAGTGGGTTGTTTGTATTCGGTGTAGACAAGTTCTTAAGCTGAGACTTGATCTTAGAAGTAGTAAGCGCTAAATCAACGAAACGTACTAAGAAGATTAATAGACCTACAACTAATAGTACTGTGATGATGTAACCAACTTCAGCACCTTGCTCGTAGTATTCCATCAGCGTTTTCTTCTGCGTGTTGATACGTAAGATTGCACCACGAGTCGGGTCAACGTATACGCCAGCATAGTTATCAGCAGAAGTACCTTCTAGAGCAGTAATACCGTCTAAAATGTAGCTATCAGGTTGTTTACCTAGAGGCTGAATAGACTTAGTCTCTGGTGAGTAGATTAAGTAACCTTCGTCAGTAACTAAGTTAAAGTTACCAATACGAGTTACTTGCTTCATTGAAGCGTTACCGTCAAGACCAGCAACTTCAGTTTCAAAAGTAGAAACTTTAGCTGACTCGGTCATTTCTGTTTGAAGTGAAATCCAAAGTTCTTCAAGTTCGCGAACTGTTGGAAGTTCTTTAGCAGCGGCTAATGAACGTAATACTTCAGCACGACCTGGTTTTTCAGCACTTACTAGTGAAGCTTCGATAGAACCGATAGCGTCTTGAGCTGCACGACGTACAACACCAAACATTTCACCAAGTGTACCTTGAGCGTTTTGAAGAGCTTGCTCTTTTTCCGCTAACGTATTTTCGTTTTGTGCATATTGCTTAGCTAAGCTATCGCCACGTGCTTTTTCAGCAGCTAGTTGGCTTTTCGCTTTGTTAAGTAATGCTTGCTTGTCAGCACGTTCTGAAAGGAACTCTTGCTCACGTTGCTTATTGATTTTACCTTCAGAGATACGCTCTTGCTTAACTTGCTCAAGAATTTTATCTAGAGCACCAGTATTTGCATGTGCATTAAGCGCGGTACCTGCAGAAACAGATAGTACTGCTGCAACAGCAAAACCTTTAAATAGTTTCTTCATTATTTAATTACTCCGCGCCAAAAATTGGTAGTTTAACAAGTTCTAGTGTCGCTTGCTTACGCGCCATACGGATCACTTCTTTAACTGATTTTAGGTATTCATCACCTAACTTCTTCCACTCTTTAGTGTTGTTATCCCACACCCAAGCGTGTTTTAAGTCAAAAGACTGTGCTACGTAAGAAATACGACCTAAACGACCGATATCAACGTTAATGTTCTTGCCATCAACTTCTAAGGTACCTTGTGAAGCTGTTACAGCTGAACTGTAAGCAGTTTCTACTGTGTACGCTTCTAGAACTTGGCGGAATTTCTCTGACGTCGTTACAGACGCAGAAGCCATAATGTCGCGAAGTTTCTCAACACGTCCAAGACGCGTTTCAAGATTAAATGGAACGTCCGCTTTGATGAATTGCTCAAGCGTATCGATCATGCGATACATCAAAGGCACAACGTTTTGTTTTGTGTTGTCAATTGTAGCGATTTGACGGTCAAACGATTCAATAGAAGCATTTTGGTCAGCGACCAAACGTGCTACGTGATCGTTGTATACTTTCATAAGTTCAGTCTCATCAACAACGCTACGGTACTCAGCGATTAACTCCTGAGTTTGACCATATACATTGTCAATTTTAGTTTGAGACTTAACAGCAGCCTTTTGAATTTGTTGACCTGCTTTTTGCACGTCATTCAAAGGATCTGCAATCACATTGCTGCTTGCAAATGCAAAAGCGCCAACCAACGCAGTTGCTACAAGACTCTTTCTGATTTTAACAGACATAGTTCCCAACCAATTAAGTAATGTTACTTTTATAATTTAATTATCCTCCGAGGAGAACAACCCTGATATCTTTTAATAGATATCAACCTACCAATAATGCTAAATGCAATGGATGCTGTCAACTTGATGTTTACTGTTCTCTGTAAATAAATAACCATGATAAAGATTAAACTAAAGTACCAACTCAATAATGTTAACATTATTGTAACGACTACTTTTCTTAATATGCCAACTAAAGCCTTTTAAGGGGTGTATTTATTCCCAGACCACTGACAAATAACAACATAATTGCAACATTTAAACAAAAATGAATTAGTACTGAAAAAAACTCAAAAAAAAACGATACGATTATAACAAAAGTTATTTTTTAGACTGTTTTGATACGTTTTGGTGTATTTTTTACAACTCATCTTATAAAACAAACCGTTTATCGCACAAAAAAACGACAATCAGCTCATGGAGTCACTTTTACTCCAATGCGAATAGTGATATTTCTAAATATTAATATTGGTTTTTTGCACAACATGCTTTTAAACCATTTTTAATTTTATGCATGCCTATAACTTCAACAATCCATTCGTTAGGCGTGTTGTAAATGTGAATAAATTAATGAGGGCTATAAATAAGGTATAATTGCAAAACTAAAACATTTATTAAGTAGTACACAGAGAAAAAGCTAAAAACGCGACTGCCCTACTATCTAGGAACGTAAATTCACTTTAGGATTTACTTAGACAGCTAATGTTTATAGTATAATTTTTCACGACGCAAAAAATTAGCAGATATTAAAATTTGTAGTTAAACATTTCTAGGAAATAATATTTATAAGGGAGGGTATTAAAGGGGATTATGGTGAAACAGATGACTGCTCCACCACGATGAACAAAGGTTCACATAATTTAAATTATGCTACTTCTACGTTCTCAGCTTCAGGGCCTTTTTGACCTTGTTTGATGCTGAATGTCACTGCTTGACCTTCGCTTAGAGTGCGAAAACCTGAACCAGTGATTGCGCTGAAATGTACAAACACGTCAGGACCATTTTCTTGTTCAATGAAACCAAAGCCTTTAGCTTCGTTGAAAAATTTTACTTTACCAGTAACCGACATACTAATTTTCCTGTAAGTCAATAATTAAAATTCAGCCATATTATTATGGCTATATCCTCCCTGAGTCAGTGCCCAAAATTCTGGAGGTATAGTACAGGAACAAGTTTTAACCTAACCGGTAACCTTAAACGCAGCACAATATCCGTAAATTCAATACGCAAAAACTCAAAGCAAGTTAAGATTAACACATTAATTTTTTTTTGGCTCTATTAATTGGGATTTATTTATGAAGAAACTTAACTTTCCCAAAATTAATGATAAATGGTTAATTTAAAAGCAGAAATAATATGAAATATACTATTGAATGATTTAAACCTATAAATAGAAGGCTTATTTGGGCACTTTTAAATATGTACTCAAATATCATATTTTACAAAAAGCTAAAAAACTATTGATTATAGCTCAAAAAAGCCACAGAAATTCTTTTGTGGCTTGCACATATTTTATCTTATTATTTTACTTGCCAGTCAATCATATCCTCAGCTTTTATAGGCACGACTTTGGAATCACCTAAAGTGTAAGTTGCAGGCACTTCCCATGGGCTCTTTACTAATGTAATTGTATCTTTGTTGCGCTCAAGACCATAAAAATCAGCACCAAAGTGACTAGCAAACCCTTCTAGCTTATCAAGAGCATCTGCATCTTCAAAAGCCTCTGCATATAACTCAATTGATGCATGAGCAGTGTAAGCTCCAGCACAACCGCACGCAGCTTCTTTTTTATCTTTATAGTGCGGCGCAGAGTCAGTCCCTAAGAAAAACTTTTTATTTCCACTAATTGCAGCACCCATTAAAGCTTGTTGATGGATATTACGCTTAAGGATAGGCAAGCAGTAATAATGAGGGCGAATACCACCAGCTAACATATGATTACGGTTATAAATAAGGTGATGCGCTGTTATCGTCGCCGCAACATTCTGTGGTGCGGCCAATACAAATTCAACGGCATCTTTCGTTGTTATATGTTCCAACACAATTTTTAATTCAGGAAAATCAGCAACAACATCACCTAAAATAGTCTCTAAAAAAACCTTCTCGCGGTCAAAAATATCTATTGATGAATCAGTTACTTCACCGTGCACTAAAAGTAGCATGCCTACTTCTTGCATCGCTTTTAAAACAGGGTAAATATTTTTTACTGAAGTAACCCCTGAATCAGAGTTAGTTGTTGCCCCTGCAGGGTATAGTTTTGCTGCAAAGATTTTACCCGTTGCTTTTGCTTTTTTTATTTCGTCTGGAGTCGTTTTATCAGTTAAATAGAGGACCATTAAAGGTTCAAACTGCCCTTGTGGTTCAGCATCCATAATACGTTCGCGGTAAGCTAACGCTGTATCAGTACATGTTGCAGGAGGAACAAGGTTTGGCATAATAATAGCCCGCCCCATGTAGCGGCTAATGTCTCGCACAGTATCTTTTAGCTGTTCACCATCACGTAAATGTACGTGCCAGTCATCTGGACGAGTGATAGTGAGAGTTGTTACGGTATTAGATGTATTACTTGTCATTACTTTGTTCCACGGCTGAATTTATCCGATCATAGGCATATGGCGTTTTGGAGTAAAGATTTTATTAAAAAGAATCGCTTTACACTTTAGAAAATCTATTTATTACTTTATTTTGTACTAATAGAAATATTGGGTTAACTTAGTAGCCGTACTTAAAAATAAAAAGAATAATGTAAATTGTCTATGTCTTATCAAATTGATGCAATAAGAGCATTAGAAATAAAAACTGATGAACTCAGTATTATTAATCAGTTTTCATCTAGCTTACTTCAACTCGACACCCTCGATGAGCTCTTTGAATATGTAACTACACAAGTAGTGAATCGTTTAGGATTTGTTGATTGTGTGATCTATTTGGCAGATCGCAATGCCGATACATTAAACCAAGTTGCTTCTATGGGTATTGCACATGCTCGCAATAAGTACCAAGCTGAACGTAAAATAATTCGTTTCAGTGAAGGGATTACTGGGGCTGTCGCAAGCACTGGTAAAGCCGTTATTATTGACGATGTCACAAAGGACAGCCGATATATTGCGGACGAGCGCCCTGCTCAATCAGAATTATGTGTCCCTCTCATATATAAAGAGCAAGTATTAGGTGTTATCGATTGTGAGCACCCTTTTAAAAATTATTTTACCCATGCCCACTTAGAAATTTTAACTACAGTGGCACATTTGCTCAGCGCAAAAATAAACCAAGTAAATACGGTTAATAACTTACAACAAACTGTTGAGCAACTCAATAATGCTCAAAAGTTAGAAAATAGCTTATTACAAATAGCTAACCTGACTTATAAAGCAAATGACCTAGACACTTTCTTTGAAGCACTGCATAGAATAATAAACAGCTTAATACCTGCCGATAACTTTTTTATTGCTCTTTACGATAAGCAAGTTGATATTCTCGATCTGGTTTATATAGTAGAAGAAGGAATTCAAAGTCATGCCCATAAAAAAATATCAAAAGAGCAGCTAAAAGATACAGCCTCTTACTATTTATTAAAATCAGATCGTGTTTTATTACTTAACCAATCACAATATCAACAACACATTAATGTCGGCGACTTTAAACTTGTTGGTAGGTTATCTGAATCTTGGCTTGGCGTCCCGTTTAAAACGAATGAGAGAATAAGCGGCGTAATTGTTGTTCAAAGTTATGATAAAAATCTGCAATATAACGAGCATGACAGCGCTCTATTAACCTACGTTAGCCGCCAAATAAGTATGGCAATAGATAGACAATTAGCCCGTCAAGAGCTAGAGCACAAAGCACTCCATGATGAACTAACAGGCCTTGCTAACCGCTCTTTACTTATTGAGCGGATAAAACACGCTATTTTGCGCTTATCCCGTGCTAAAAAAAGCACAAGCCACGCGCTCTTATATTTAGATTTCGACCGGTTTAAAAGTATAAACGATGCTCTGGGTCATGAAGTGGGTGATCACTTTTTAATTAAAATCTGTGAACTTATAAAAAATACAGTGCGAAATACTGATACCTTTGCTCGTTTAGGCGGTGATGAATTTGCTATATTCATGGAAAATATCACTCATAAAAATCAGGTAAGTGAAGCGTTAAAGCGCATTACGACAGCACTTTGTAAACCATTAAATGTTGATGGCCACCTATTGCAGGCCTCTACTAGTATTGGTATAGCTTACAGCGACAGTATTGACGATAAAGCCTATATTTTATTACAGCAAGCCGATGCTGCTATGTATGAAGCAAAATCAACCGGCCGAGGACAAGTAAAGTTTTTCAATAACACAATGCGTAAAAAACTTAAAACTCATGCAGATATCGAAAACGATTTACAGCATGGTATTGAGCATAATGAGTTTGAACTCTATTTTCAGCCAATATTTACCATTAATAGTAGTGAAATTATAGGCTTTGAAGCATTAGTACGTTGGCATCATCCTAAAAAAGGCTTTGTACCACCTAATGACTTTATACCTATTGCTGAAAACACAGGTCAAATAATTAATCTAGATTTACACCTTCTTGATTTAGCTGCGCAGCACATTGCCAATTGGCATAAACAGGGACATCGCTTTTTAAAAGTAACCGTTAATGTATCTTCACGTCATTTTGCAAGCCTTGACTTTGTTGCTCAAATTCACTCTATTTATAATAAGTACCAATTACCTCTTGGTTCTTTATGTTTAGAGATCACTGAGTCGGGTTTAATCGAAAACTTAGACTTAGCAACACAAATTATAGAAGGGCTTTCACCGCTTAAGGTAAAACTGTGCCTTGATGATTTTGGTACTGGCTATTCTGCGCTTGGTTACTTACATCAATTACCAATCCATATTTTAAAAATAGACAAGAGCTTTATTGATCACCTTCAAGACTCAACTAATCCTCTTGTTGAGGCTATTTTATCTCTGGCACAATCCCTTCAACTCGAGGTTGTTGCTGAAGGTATTGAAACACAGGATCAACTCACTATTTTGCAATCAACTGCCTGTAATTACGGACAAGGCTATTTAAAATCAAAGCCTGTAACCGCAAACCAAGCAATTAAATTAATTAATAAGCCTTTGTAAGCTATACGTTAGTACATCAACTAAAATTAAGTAATGCTCTTTTTAACCACATTAAATAAAGCATTACTTAATTGCCTTACGGTATGCTTACATATGCCTGACAGCATTGAAAAAACAATCTATTTAGCCTCGCTCACACCTAAAAAGCACTTAATATAACCACTTATGATAGATTTATTATTTATAGTCTAGGTTAATCATGCAAATTCAAACTAAACATGAACTAAACTCATAACCAACCCACCAAACAACCTTTTAAGCCAGCTGCCACATTAAGATATTTAATGTTTAGAGGGTAATCTATAATAAACAGCCTTATTTTAGCCATCTAGACGTTGAAACGTTTTTTGTAAAAGCGTAGTATGTAGTTAATCTAAGCAAAACTCACTTTCACCATGAGAATTATTAAAGATGATTGACATTAAACATTTAAAAACCATTGCGACCCTAAAAGACACTGGATCTTTGGTTAATACAGCTCGTGAGCTATTTTTGACACAATCAGCGTTGTCTCATCAAATAAAAGACTTAGAAAACAAATTAGATTGCCAGTTATTTGAACGTAAAACTCAACCTGTACGTTTTACGCCACAAGGCATGTTATTACTAGAGCTGGCAAACGAGGTTTTACCAAAAGTAGAAGCAACTAAATGCAGATTAAAAGAAAGCCTTAACCAACCTATTTCACAACTGCGTTTAAGCGTCGAATGCCATGCCTGCTTTCATTGGTTACTGCCTACAATTAAAGAATTTAATAATTTTTGGCCCGATATAAAAATAGACTATGAGCGCGGCTTTAGTTACGACGCTATTCCTGATTTATTAAGTGATGAGCTAGATTTAGTATTAACCTCAGATATCCGTGAACCTGACAAACTAGAGTATGCGCATTTATTTGATTTTAAATTAAAGCTAATTGTGGCACCGGATCATGAACTTGCTAAAAAAGCCTATGTAACCGCGCTTGATCTAAAAAACGAAACTATTATTTCGTACCCTATTCCGCGTGAACGCCAAGATATTTTTAAACATTTTATTCAAAATGCACGCTTTGATGGCACACTCAAAAATGTAGACCAAGGGCTACTTATATTTCAATTAGTAAGTGCTGGAATGGGTGTAGCTGCACTACCTGACTGGCTTGTTACACCTTACGAAAGCCAAGGATTGATTAAATCAATTCCGCTTGGTGCACTTGGCTTAACACGCCCAATGTATTTAGCAATGAAAAAAGACATGAAAGATAACCCCGTTTATCGTCACTTTTTAAATACGTGTAAGCTAAATAACGGTCGATAAATTACATGCTAATAAGTAACATAAAGCAATATTATGTTTGTGTTACTTATTATGTTTGAATTAAAAAAGATTTTAGGTGGCTTACTCATGCCGCTCCCTTTATTTTCTCTGTTTGCTCTTATAATGCTGTTGATTGCATTTAAAGGGCGTAAATCAGCACTTGTTATTTCAAGTTTAAGCTTATTCGCTCTGCTTTGTCTTAGTACACCGTTTTTTGCACATCAAATTATTAAAAGCAATGAGCCAAGTTCACTTGCGTTTAATGCATTAAAACACTCTAAAATAGATAAAATTGTTGTACTTGGCTGCGACATAAACCCAAACACCGGGCTCAGTGCCAACAACCAGCTTGGTAACTGTGCGCTTAGCCGCTTAGTAGAAGGTGTAAAACTTGCTAAGCAATACCCTAATGCACAACTTATAGTATCTGGTGGTGGTTACGAGAATGTCACTAATAGCGCCTTAATGTATAAAACAGCCATTAGTTTAGGAGTGAATAAAAACCGTATTAGTCAACACCCGCACGCTATGGATACCGCTGCGGAGGCAAAAATGTTAGCCCCAAAACTGGTTGATTTTCACGTTGCTTTGGTTACTTCTGTGCTTCATATGCCTAGAGCAAAAAATTTATTCAACGCCCAAGGAATAGATGTAATAACAGCTGCAACTGATTACCATAATTTTGCAGCGCAGCCTTTATATAAGCAGTTTATTCCAAATGCAGAGGCTTTAAGGGTCGTTACACAGTACGCACATGAATTGCTGGGAAATGCGTGGATTAATTTGCGCCGCTGGATAAATCCAGAAGCGCTTTAGTAACTAATAAGTATTTTAGTTATACCGGGTTATCTATATCTATAAAGGTAACCTCAAAACCATAATCTTTAGCTAGTAACTCACCCAATGCTTTAACACCGTAGCGTTCAGTGGCATGGTGCCCTGCAGCAAAAAAATCTATATTTTGCTCGCGCGAACTGTGAATAGTTTGCTCAGACGCTTCACCTGTTAAATAGGCATCAATTCCCTGCTCTGCTGCTAAGTCTATATAGCCTTGCCCACCACCTGTGCACAGTGCAATGGTGTGTATTTTTTCATCGCGAACAATACTGCTCAATGGCTCTCGATGCAAAACGCTTGCAATTTTCTTGGCAAACTCACTACCTGTAAGCGGAGTTTTCAAACGTCCTTTCATTGCTACACTATTAGCAGTTGGCTCAAGCCCAGTTTCTATCTCAATATCAAGTAAATTAGCTAGCTGCGCGTTATTACCAATAGTCGGGTGAATATCCAGAGGTAAATGATACCCAAACAAATTTATGTCGTTTTTAAGTAATGCACTTATACGGCGCTTTTTCATACCTGTGATAGGTTGGGATTCCCCTTTCCAAAAAAAACCATGGTGAACCAAAATAGCATCTGCATTTTTTTCTATAGCTGCATCAATAAGTGCTTGGCTTGCTGTTACACCAGTAACGATGGTTTTAATTTCATTTTTACCTTCAACTTGTAATCCATTTGGGCAAAAATCTTTAATTAAATGCGGTTTTAAAATGTCATTTAGAAGTTGGTTAAATTCTCTACGTTGCATACACGTTACCTTACTTAACACTGAATTTTGTGCAAATTTTGGCGTTTATAGGTGAAAAATGGAAGGAAAATCGCAAAAAATTGAAAAACAGTTTTAAAATAGGTATAAATACCCCCTTCTTTATCTGTGTTCACAACGTATAGGGTCTCTGATGAGCAAACTAGACAAAACAGAAGTGTTATCTGCCTTTGAAGCAGCATATGAAGCTGCAAATGGTAAAAAACCTGAAATTACAACTAAACCAGGCTGGTACAGCATCGATGGCGGAAAAAATCTACGCCTAGCTGACGTAGCTGAGCTGACTGAAGAATTAAGCTCTGGTAAAACTACACCTAAAGCTGCAGAAAAAGCGCCGGCTAAAAAAACTAAAACGAAAACTGCTGCGCCTGTTAAAGCACAGAAAAAAGCACCGTTCTCTGTTGTTACCGAAAATGAAGAAGGTTACACAGCTGAAGAGCTTTGGATTGTAATTTTAGCTCGTAAAGATCATGACTGTCGCTTACCGCGCGGTGTTGTTTAAACACCATTTGTGATTTTAAAGAAACCGCGTTAAGCGGTTTTTTTATGTCTGTTATTTATTAATTGAACATGCAATTAATCCACAATAATACTTAATTATTTTACGGGCCTAAACGTGTCGCCACCTGCGATAAAAATTATCATTTAGAACAAGCCAAAAATGCAAATAAACAGCAAATACAACACCAATAAAAGCGGTAATTAGCATGCCAAATTCTTTACTAATAATACAGAGCTAAAAAAAGCGGCTATTAGCCGCTTTATAACAGTTAAAAATAATAATTAACGCTATTCAAAATAAAGCGGTTCACGTGCTTTTTTACCCACTTCATTCATTGTACTTGCATCAAATAAACGACCATTGATCATGGTGTAATCAACTTTATCCGAATCTCGAATATTTTTAAGCGGATCGCCATCTATAACCATTAAATCAGCCAGTTTACCCACTTCAAGCGAGCCTACGTTTTTATCGAGCCCTAAATACTTAGCCGGATCGAGTGTCGATGCACGTATTGCCTCAAGCGGTGTCATTCCGCCTTGAGCAAACATCCACATTTCCCAATGTGCACCAAGCCCTTCACGCTGCCCATGGGCACCTAAATTAACCAGTACACCCAAGTCTTGCAGCTCTTTTGCCACACGTGCGTTATTAAAGTGATTATAGTGATGATCAGGCGCTTTTACGCGGCGCATAGAGCGCGGTAATAATTGGTTTTTAGGCACAAATTTACTTAAACGAGGGTGGTTCCACACATCCGTTTTATCATACCAATAGTTTTCCCCCCATATACCACCGTAAGCCACTACAAGTGTAGGTGTATAGCCTACATCACTTTGCGACCATAACTGTTTTATATCATCATAAATGTGCTCAACAGGAATAGAATGTTCAATGCCTGTGTGGCCATCAACCACCATACTTAAGTTATGTTGCAATAATGAGCCGCCTTCTGGCACGACCATCATTTCAAGTTCACGCCCGGCTTCAATTACTTGCTGGCGCTGCTCACGCCGTGGTTGGTTATACGATTTAACACTAAACGCCCCCACTTTTTTAAGTCGCTCTAAATGAAATTTAGCATCTTCTAACGAGTCTATGTGTGACGTATAACCCGGCATATTTGCGCCATATAAAATAGTCCCTGTAGAGAAAATACGCGGGCCAACAATCATCCCTGCCTTTTGCATTTCACTGGCAGTAAATATTTCTGTTGTATCATTTGATGGGTCATGAATAGTGGTAACACCCAGTGCTAAGCCTGCAAAGTTTTTCCAATTTTGCTGTGGAATTATTTCATCACTTGCTTGAGAGCCATGTGCATGCGCATCAACAATACCAGGCATAATCGTTTTACCTGTTACATCAATTACTTTTGCATTTTTTGGTATGGTTACTTCATTAGCTGTACCAATTGATTTGATGTGTTTGCCATCTGTAATTATCACACCATTTTCAATGACCTTTTCGCCATCCATAGTAATAATCTTTGCGCCTTTTAACGCAATCATGCCTTTAGGCTCAGCCATTTTTTTACTAAAACCAATGCGTTCACCGCTTTTTACTTTAAAGTCAGCATCATCGGCTTTATTAATTGCAAACATTCCCTCTAAACTTGCATGGTAAAGCTCTGGGCCTAAAGTCCAATAAAGCGTATTGCTTTTAGTATTCCAGCTAATGTTTTCACCCGCACGAGCAGACAATTGCTCTATAGGGAACTGGCTATCTTTAGGGCTTATATTAATTGTTGAGCCACTTTCTACAAAAGGGGTAACAAACACTTTAAACCGCTCAGCAAACGCTAAATATTGACCATCTGGTGAAACTCTAAATTCAGTTGCATGCTCAGACTCATAAAGCTTACGTACTTTTTTACTTTTAAGCTCTACTACGCTAAGCGTTGGTTTTGGCCATGGGCTCATAATAAAAACGCGATCACTCTCATCACCAAACTGTGGTTGATACCCGCTTTTAGAAATCAGCTCACTTTTACCACCTTTAACGCTTACACTATAAATGCCTGGGTTTAAAGACCATTTAGGGTTTAATATGCTGCCACCTGTGGCTTTTCGGTACACAACCGTTTTACCATTTGGGCTAAATGTTGGCTCTACATATTTGCCAGGCTCTGAGGTAATGGTATCGCCCCGTCCGCTGCGCGACGATACAACGCGTACCGTACCTTGTTCGTTATCATTCCAAGTGGTGTATACAATTTTCTTACCATCACGAGAGTATTGCGGGAATAACTCATAATGCTCAGTTTGTTTAGTTAAACGTTTAATCTTGCCCGACTCTAAATCACGTTTATAAATATAACCAAGTGCTTCAAAAATTGCCGTTTCGCCATCTGGGCTTACCTGTACATTTCGTAGCATTTTTACATCAAACTCGTCGGTATCTAAGTTTTGTGTAAATCGCACTGCTTTTTGAATTTTTTTACTTGTTTGCACTTTAAAAGGGATGGTTTTAACAGATTTGTCTGCAACATCTAGCTTGTGAATAGTGCCACCAGCCCAAAATACCAGCTCTTCATTATCTGGCGTCCATGCAATAGTCGGATAAACCCCATGTATAGCCCACGTTTCTTGCATGTCACGTTCAAGCTTGTCGTACAGTTTTGTGTGCTCACCGCTGCTTAAATCGTATAAATAAAGGCTAGTTTGAAAATCATCACGCTTAATGTACGCTAACTTTTTGCCATCAGGCGATGGTGTGGGTCTTATCGCTCCACCCATAGTATTAATAACAGTTTCTATCTCGCCTGTTTCACGGTCGTAGCGTTTAATTTTATAAATACCCGCTACTGAATCTTTTGAATAATGAAAAGTTTTACCAGGCGTTGCATCATGTGAAAAGTAAACATAACGTCCATCTGGGGAGAACATTGGCTCACCTAAATCTTTTTGATCGTTCTCGCGCTTAGTAAGTTGAACACCTTTGCCCCCCGCCTTATGATAAAGCCACACTTCACCAGCTCCCAACGAGCGGCTTGCAGTAAAGTGCTTACGTGCAACTAGGTAATCGCCATCAGGGCTCCATGCGGGGCTGTTTAAAAGCCTAAAGGTTTCATCAGTAACTGCGTGTTGGTTTTCGCCATTTAAATCCATTATCCAAATATTATCGCCACCTCCCTGATCTGAGGTAAAAGCAATGTGTTTTCCATTTGGACTAAAGCGAGGCTGCATTTGCCATGCAATATCTGAGGTAAGTTTTGTAGCTGTACCGCCACTCATTGGCATTGTATAAATATCACCAAGCAGGTCAAACACAACTGTTTTTCCATCCGGGCTTACATCAATATTCATCCATGTGCCTTGTTCAACGCTAATTGCAGCGTCAACAAACTGGCCTTTAGGAGAATCTACTTGCCATTTTTGTTCATCTTTTTCGGCAGCATTTACATGCCCTAGAGCCAATGACACTGAAAGTGCCAATACTGTATGAAGCATTTTTTTCATGCGTTTCTCGCTTGTTATTGTTGCAGTTAAATCTATTTTACATGATTGCAACAAAAAAAAGCGTAACTTGCCAGCGTTATATGATAAAACGCAGTTTATGTAGGTTTAATGCCAAGCAATAGGATCAAATTGATAGTAATCCACCAGCAGACGGTAAATTTCAGGATCGTGATGTCTAAGTTCAGCTGGTTTTTCTAAGAATGTTTCTGTGATCACAGCAAAAAATTCAGCCTCATTAGTTGCACCATAACTATGTATAACATGGCTCATACTATACGCCACATGTGTTTTTAACTGAGTAAATGCACGGCTAAATACACGCCCCCATTCTGTGTATTGCGCAGCGTTTTTTAAAAGTGGCGTACCCGATGTTTTACCTGTTTCTTGATCAAGCTGATGAGCAAATTCATGAAATACCAAGTTATGGCCATCGCTAGGTAATCTGTTTCCCTCCAGCACATCGTGCCAACTAAGCACTAAGGTGCCGCCAGGCCACGACTCACCCAAACGTACAGCGTTATGATAACTAACAAGCCCAGCACTATCACGGGTCGATTGCGGCGCATAGTAAGCACTTGGATATAGTAATATCTCCTTCACGTTTTTATAAAGCGGCCATGGCTTATTTAGCACAAGTACGCACGCGTCGGCAGCTACAATTAATTTCATGGCAGGTGTTAGCTTTAAACCATCGCGCCCTAAAAAGCGTTTCTCGTTTAAAAACCAGACGATATGGCGCTCTAGCTTTTCTCTATCTGCGTCAGTCATTTTTTTATAAATAGGCATGCAGCGGAGTAAGATATCTTTTTGCTGAGAATTTAAGGAGAGAGTTTTATACTTTTTTTGCCATAAGCGGTTTTGTATTGAAGGCCATCGCCAAAACACAATAACAAACACAACTAAAATGAGTAATAACAGTCCATTTATCATAAGGACGTCCTAAATTAATTTATGTTATATAAATATGTCCGGGGATGTTGTTTTTCAACTGCACATGGCTCCACGTTTAATATAGAGCCAACACGTTATTTTAAAATTGTTTAATAATAAGCTTTAGCTTACCTGCCAATCAGCTATTACAAAAGTCATCAAAGGCACTTTGCAGTACGTTGATAAATTTAGCGACATGCAATCCATCCATCAATGAGTGGTGCACATCAACAGATAGAGGCATTGTTCCGGTATTTTTATCGAATTGACCAAACACAAATTTAGGGATCCCTACACTCTCTCCATTACTAAACGCATGCGAAAACGCGCTAAAATTTAACCATGGTAAAACTGATATGTGAATTAAATCGGCTTGGCCTTCTGTTTGCTTAAACGCATCTGAAAAAAGCGGCTGGGATTTAGCCTTTTTACTTACCTCACTAGCATGAACTGCAAACTCAGCAAATGTGCTTTTACTATTAAAGTAACTAAAAACAAATGCATCATTTTTATCAAGCTCAACCACACTCGCTCGCACTTGATTAAGTAACCAAGGCTTTTGCTCTAAAATGCGTAACATTAACGGCTCATAGGCATGGCATGCTTTTAAAGTACAAAATATATAAGCCTGAAAAAAAGATAAGCCCTGCGTTTTGCAATACTGATAAAGCTGCTGTGCATCTATACGCACACAAACATTAAAGTAAGGCTGAGCAAAGTTTTTAAAAAGCTCAAAGTGCTGCGTGCGAGACCAACTTTCTAAATCAAAAGGCTGCATAAAAGGAGTTGAAGAAGTCATAATATCCGTGTGAGTGTAATTAACACTTTTAAGTATAAACAAAAAAGGCGTACCTCTGTACGCCTTTCATTGTGTAATTACTGATTAAAGACCGTTTTTAATGATCTCTTGTGCTAACTCATCGGCAATTAAATGCGTTGATTTTTGCTCTTTTTCACTTCGAGCAAAAATTTCAGTCAAGGTATCGAATATCACCTCAACATGCTTATTAGATGCAGCTTTACTGTAACCTTCAGGTGCTGTTTCGTAATAAACATTAATAATACCGCCAGCGTTAATTACATAATCTGGTGCATATAAAATGCCTTTTTCACGAATAATTTCACCGTGGCGAGACTCTGCCAGCTGATTATTAGCACAGCCTGCAATAATCGTCGCTTTTAAACGCGGAATCGTTAAGTCGTTAACCGTTGCACCTAAAGCACAAGGCGCATATACATCTACATCTAAGTCGTAAATTTCATCAATACCAACCGCTGTTGCATTAAAGTCATTGACCACTCTTTTAATAGCGTCTTGGTTTATATCAGTAACAAACAACTCTGCACCTGCATCAGATAAATACTTACACAGCGCATAAGCAACTGAACCTAAACCTTGTACAGCCACTTTAATACCAGCAAAGTTTTGATGACCGCGTTGATGCTGTAATGCGGCTTTAATTCCTAAAAATGTTCCGTAAGCAGTAAATGGCGATGGGTTACCACTTTTACCTTCAAGACCCAAAACGTAGTTTGTTTCTTTATTCATCAGGGCAACATCGTCGCAAGTGATATTTACATCTTCTGCACAGTAATAGCTGCCACCTAAGCCTTCTAGCTTACGACCAAAAGCGCGAAATAACTGCTCTGATTTAATTTCTTTCGCGTTACCAATAATAACAGACTTACCACCGCCAAATGGCAGGCGTGCAACTGCATTTTTATATGTCATGCCTTTAGCTAAGCGCAGCACATCGTAAACTGCATCGTCGTCATTTGCATAATCCCACATTCTACAACCGCCAACAGCAGGGCCTAAATTGGTATTATGTACAGCAATAATTGCTTTTAAGCCTGACTCTTCATCAGAACAAAAAACCACTTGCTCGTGGTTATCAAATTCAGCTTGGTTAAATACAGCCACTTTAAATACTCCGAAAAATGAACCCGTGAGAGGGTATACGCGCTGGAAATTCACGAGACTTTACCACTTCATATTAAGGTTCGCCACACCAATGGATGATAAACCCAATGAAAACATCAAGCTTGAATTAAACAACCCAACAAAAGCCACTTTAAAGATAAAAAAACCCGAATAAACAACTATTTTAATTTTAAAAACTAAATTAATAAAAACCACAGTTACTTACGCTTACGTAAACGAGAAGAAACTAATAGATGTAAAGTTTAAAGTACAAGTGCCAATTATACTGCAATGCGCACAGTGTATAGGTTTATGAAAATTAGAGGGGAGTAATCAAAACTGGTCTGAGGTGTTAAATTAGTTGATAAGAGAATTTAGAGTATTAAAAAGCGAGCCTAAACTCGCTTTTTAAAATTAACGGCTTATTTTAATTTACCGTCTAACTCTTCAATTTTAGCTTTCCAAATTGCTGGGCCTTGCGTATGTGCATTTGCACCTTCGCTATCTACAGCAACTGTTACAGGCATATCTTCTACTTCAAATTCGTAGATTGCTTCCATACCCAAATCTTCAAAGGCTACAACACGTGCTTTTTTAATCGCTTTAGATACTAAGTAAGCTGCGCCGCCTACAGCCATTAAGTAAACTGATTTATGCTCTTTAATAGACTCAACCGTAGCAGGGCCACGTTCGGCTTTACCAATCATGCCTACAATGCCAGTTTTTTCTAGCATCATATCGGTAAATTTATCCATACGTGTTGCTGTAGTTGGGCCTGCTGGGCCTACGGCTTCATCACCAACGGCATCAACTGGCCCTACGTAGTAAATAAACTTGTTATCAAAGTCTACGCCCTCAGGTAAACCTTCACCTGAATTGATCATGTCTTGCAAACGTTTATGCGCAGCATCACGGCCTGTTAAAATAGTGCCTGAAAGTAAAACGGTTTCACCCATTTTCCATTCTTGAACATCTGCTTTTGTTAATGTGTTTAAATCAACACGGCGAGTACCCTCACCTACTTCAAATGTTACTTGTGGCCAATCTTCAAGTTTAGGTGCTTTTAAGTCAGCTGGGCCTGAACCATCTAAAGTAAAGTGAACATGGCGAGTTGCAGCACAGTTAGGGATCATTACCACAGGTTTTGATGCCGCATGCGTAGGTGCTGTTTTAATTTTAATATCAACAACCGTTGTTAAGCCACCTAAACCTTGAGCGCCAATACCTAATTTATTAGCACGTTCAAAAATTTCTAAACGCAGTTTTTCTTCCGTAGTTTCTGCGCCGCGCTCCATAAGCTCATGAATATCAACCGGATCCATTAGCGACTCTTTTGCCATTACTGCTGCTTTTTCAGCAGTGCCACCAATACCTATTCCTAGCATGCCTGGCGGACACCAACCAGCACCCATTGTAGGTAATGTTTTTTCAACCCATGCCGCAACGTCGTCTGATGGATTTAGCATTACCATTTTACTTTTGTTTTCAGAGCCGCCGCCTTTAGCCGCAACCATTACTTCTACTTCACCACCAGCAACTAAATCAATGTGTACAACTGAAGGTGTATTGTCTTTCGTATTTTTACGTGTGCCTGCAGGGTCTGCAACAATAGAAGCACGTAGCGGGTTGTCTGGGTTCAAATACGCACGGCGAGTACCTTCATCAACCATTTGCTGAACGGTTAAATCTGTTTTATCCCACTTAACATCCATACCTACTTTTACAAAACACGTAATAATACCCGTGTCTTGACACAGTGGACGTTTGCCCTCAGCCGACATACGCGAGTTAATTAAGATTTGAGCTATTGCATCTTTTGCCGCTTTGCTTTGTTCTTTGTTGTACGCTTTTTCTAATGCTTGAACAAAATCAAGTGGGTGATAAAAAGAGATGTATTGCAATGCATCTTCAATGCTATCAATAAAGTCTTGCTGACGGATTGTACTCATTAGTGGTTCCTTAAGTTACCGTTACGCATAGTCGCGTAATCTATATCAAACCGGTGACGGTGGTTTGCACTGTTTAATTACAGCGATTTTACTTAAACGCTGCCAAAAAAATTTGACTTATGATACCCTCCCAGCCCGTTTCGAGCCAGTTCTTAAAAGGGTAGTAAATGCTAAACAATAAAAAAAATTGTACTAAATTAGCCATAACGCAAAACTGCATTGACGTTTTTGCGCATTTTTCGCATTTGCCTTACGCAATTCTTTTAGACTCAGCTAATAGTAATCATATAAATAGTCGTTTTGATATTATTGCTATTGAGCCGCAAAGTACCCTTGAAGTAAAAAATAACCAAAGTTTTTTTAACAATATTGAAAGCAATCAATCGTGCTTTGAAATTATGAACAGTGAGCTTTTAAAACTCGATTGCACTAAAGCAGGTTACGACCTGCCTTTTAATGGTGGCTGGCTTGGTTACTTTGGTTACGACCTCGGGCGCACAATAGAGAGCATGCCAAGTAAAGCGATTGATGATATTAACTTACCACAAATGGCTATTGGTCTTTATTTAGATGCTCTAATTTACGATAAACACCAGCAAAGTTGGTTTTATGTATCTCAGCCAAACGTTGATCGTTTAGCTCTTTATCAGCAATATTTAGATAAAAGCGTGACAAGTAAAAATTTTGCGCTTAACAGCCAGTGGCAATCTAATATGAGCCAAGCAGACTACGCTTCAAAATTTGCAAAAATCGAAGATTATTTAAAAAGTGGTGACTGCTATCAAATTAATTTAGCACAGCGCTTTAGCGCTCACTACAAAGGCTCACCATGGAGCGCTTATATAAAATTGCGCGAGGCTAACAAAGCCCCTTTTTCAAGCTTTATTAATCATCCGCAAGGGGCCATATTATCCATCTCCCCTGAGCGTTTTATTTTGGTAAATAATAACAAAGTTGAAACCAAACCCATTAAAGGCACCCTACCACGCAAAGCCGATGCGCTTGAGGACCAGCACCAAGCTAATTTACTGGCCAATTCAGCAAAGGATCGTGCAGAAAATGTGATGATTGTCGATTTACTGCGTAACGACTTAGGCAAAGTAGCAAAACCCGGCAGCGTTCACGTCCCTTCCCTTTTCGCTATTGAGAGCTTTCCGGCAGTGCATCATTTGGTAAGCACGGTAACCTCAGAACTTGATGAAGGTAAAACAGCGGTTGATCAGTTAAAAGCGGCTTTTCCGGGCGGCTCAATCACCGGTGCGCCCAAAATTAGGGCTATGGAAATAATTGAAGAACTCGAGCCACATCGTCGCAGTATTTATTGTGGCTCTATTGGCTATTTAAGTGCCTGCGGTAATATGGATACCAGTATTACTATTCGTACTTTAGTGTGCCATAACCAACAAATTTACTGTTGGGCAGGCGGAGGCATAGTGGCTGATTCTAAAGTCGAATTGGAATATCAAGAAACATACGATAAAGTGAATAAAATCCTTCCTTTATTAACACAGTAGGTGGCTTTGAATAGTGAACATATTAGAGCGCGGTTTCAATTAAGCCCAATTGCTGCGCCTAACCAGCTAAAAGATACTCGTAAAAAGCGTGCCAG
The DNA here is from genome assembly GCF_018101025.1 of Pseudoalteromonas sp. MMG006. Lineage (NCBI taxonomy): Bacteria > Pseudomonadati > Pseudomonadota > Gammaproteobacteria > Alteromonadales > Pseudoalteromonadaceae > Pseudoalteromonas > Pseudoalteromonas sp. MMG006. Next base: position 10,085 of record NZ_JAGJEJ010000011.1, on the reverse strand, counting down.
TGCAGTTATGCTACCCATTATCGATATAGATAATCATGCGCATATTTTATTGTGTAAACGCCCCACTTATTTGCACCACCACCCAGGGGAAATCTGTTTGCCTGGCGGTAAATTTGAGCCAAGCGATGTTAAACTTCGCACTACTGCACTTCGTGAACTTGAGGAGGAGCTTAATATTACGCCAAGTAATGTAGCTGTGCTTGGGCAACTGCCTGAATACTCTACTTTAACTGGTTTTAGTATTAGCCCCTTTGTGGGTTTGCTTAATAAAAACACTAGATGGGAGAACGACCATAATGAAGTTCAAGCAAGCTTTTTACTCTCGCTTAGCGATTTAAGTAACGATGCTAATTGGCAGCCTTTGCCTTTTCAACGCTTTGGTAAAACAATTACCTTACAAGGCTTTGCAACTCAACACGGACTACTTTGGGGTGCAACGGCAAGCATTATAAAAAACTTTACAAAGCAGCTCGCCCTACCAGTGTAAATCTTCACTATTGTTGGTTACATGCCACCAATTCCACGTTATTATACTCGACCGTTCAAAGAACAGCTTCATGCTGAGAAACAAAGTAGAGACACACACTATGATCAGTGCATTTGATATGTTTAGCATTGGTATTGGCCCTTCTTCATCACACACTGTTGGCCCAATGCGCGCATCACGCTTATTTGTTAATGACTTACAAGAACAGCAATTATTAGCAAATGTTACCGATATAAAAGTAGAGTTATACGGCTCATTAGGGCAAACAGGCGTAGGCCACGGCTCTGGTAAAGCGGTAATTTTGGGTCTTGCAGGCTACGACCCAGAAACAATAGATGCTGATTTAGTTGACGATATTTTGGCCACTATTGAAAATGAGCAGGTGATTTACCTGAATCAAACACATAAAGCTAAATTCCCTAAACAAGGTGCAATTGTTTTTCACCGTCGAAAAACACTGCCTAAGCACTCAAATGCAATGGAAATTATTGCCTCAAACAATGGCGAAAAAATTTACAGTAAAGTTTACTACTCAATTGGTGGCGGTTTTATTGTAACCGATGAAGAATTTGAAAAAGAAAAACAAGCAGCGCTTGATATTAGAGAAGAAAACCCCGCACCCTTCCCATTTGATAGCGCAAAAGACTTGCTAGAAATGTGTAAAGAGTCAGGCTTGAGTGTTTCTAGTTTGATGATGAAAAATGAAAAAACACTGCGCAACGAAGATGCCATTAAAGATGAGCTCTTTAATATTTGGCAAGTAATGAAAGCCTGTATTGAGCGCGGTATGCGCACCGAAGGTATTTTACCTGGAGGCTTAAAAGTTAAGCGCCGTGCCCCCAGTTTATATTTAAAGCTTAACGTTGAAGTAAGTAACGACCCACTTCGCGCAATGGACTGGGTTGATTTATTCGCCCTTGCTGTAAATGAAGAAAACGCAGCTGGCGGCCGTGTTGTTACCGCGCCGACTAACGGTGCCGCTGGCATTTTGCCAGCCGTACTTATGTACTATCACACATTTATTAAAGAAGTAGATCGCGATATAGCAACACGTTACTTATTAACAGCTGCGGCTATTGGTATTTTATATAAAAAAAATGCTTCAATCTCAGGTGCTGAAGTTGGCTGCCAAGGGGAAGTTGGCGTGGCATGTTCAATGGCTGCAGGTGCACTTACAGAAATAGTAGGTGGCAATGTTGTACAAGTAGAAAACGCCGCTGAAATAGGCATGGAACATAACCTAGGGCTTACTTGTGACCCTGTTGGTGGACTAGTACAAGTGCCGTGTATTGAACGTAACGCAATGGGCTCTATAAAAGCCATTAACGCCTCGCGACTTGCTATTCGCGGCAGCGGAGAGCAAAAGGTATCGCTAGACAAAGTAATTAAAACCATGCTTGATACCGGTAATGACATGAAAACTAAATACAAAGAAACCGCACGTGGTGGATTAGCTGTAAATATTATTGAATGTTAAAAGCGATAAAATCAGAAAAGCCGCTAATTTAAAATAAGCGGCTTTTTTATTGCTAGCTAAATTACAGCAATAAGGTTAATTGTTATTTAACTGGTAATTCTATGTCTTCAAACAGTTTATCTACGTCTTCTTGGTTACGCAGTAAACTTGCACGCTCTACTCGCTCTTTCGTTAAGTGCGGTGCAAACCGTTCTATAAAATCATACATGTAAGTGCGTAAAAAACTACCCTTTCTAAAGCCAATTTTAGTCGTACTTGCTTCAAACAAATGGCTTGCATCAATACATACTAAATCAGTATCGCTTAGCTGATCTATAGCCATAGATGCAACAACACCCACACCAAGCCCTAACCGGACATAGGTTTTAATAACATCTGCATCGGTTGCGGTAAATACTATGTGTGGCTCAAGACCGTGAGCATTAAACGCTTTATCAAGCTCTGAACGACCGGTAAAACCAAAAACATAGGTAATAAGAGGATATTGTGCAATATCAGAAACAGATAAACTGTCGGCTTTTTTGACAAGTGGGTGGTCTTTAGCCACGACTATACTGCGATTCCAGTGATAGCACGGCAACATCACCAAATCTGAATACAAATGCAATGCCTCTGTGGCAATCGCAAAGTCTGCATCACCTCGGGCCGCAGCATCAGAAATTTGCTGTGGTGTACCTTGATGCATATGCAGTGATACCGCTGGGTATTTTTTCATAAACCCTTGAATAACGTTAGGCAATGCATAACGTGCCTGAGTGTGGGTAGTAGCAATATTCAACTTACCTTGATCAGGCAATGTGTGTTCATTAGCTACCGCTTTAATCCCCTCAACTTTAGATAATATTTCACGAGAAATATTAATAATGTCTTCGCCAGCGCTGGTTACATGCGTTAAATGTTTACCACTACGACCAAAAATTTGCACACCTAACTCATCTTCAAGCATTCGTACTTGTTTAGAAATACCCGGTTGCGAGGTAAATAAGCTCTCAGCGGTCGCTGAAACATTTAATTTATGGTTTTGTACTTCTACTATATATCTGAGTTGTTGTAATTTCATGGCTGCAAATTTTAACGTTATTATTCATATTATTTATAAAGGCAATACTTATTAAAACCAAGTGTTATTTGAATAAAAAGCAACAATAGTAACTAAGGCATGCATTTATCTGATTAGTACTCAAGGCTAGCATAATAAATATGCTTGAGGTAGCGATGTTTATTCAGGTTAATCTTATAATCCCTTCGTCTTACAACACTTTAAGAAAGCTAAACCTTAAATAACGGAGTATTTTTAAGTTAATCAACGCAAAGCTACACAGTTAACGTATAATTAATGTAAGATTAGGTAAATTAGATTATGAATCAGAGAATTAAAAGATGATTGTTTCTATCATAATAATACTTATAGTAGCGCTTATAGTAATAGCACTATGGGTTAGTGCTGTGCAACAACACAAAGAAAAACAAGAAGCTGAACGCCGCAAACAGTTAACAAAACAAAAAGCAATTATTGAAGAAACAGAAGAAGCACTTATGAATAGTGCAAATATCCCTTTATCCGAAAATATAATTCGCGCATTACAACGCCGTGTGTATGAAGCTTTAAATACAATGGTTTCAAACTCACCAAATTCTAAAGCGCTTAAAACTCGCTTAAGCGAAGCAAAAACTAATTTATCAAACCCAGTGCAAGGTAATAATAGCGAGTCTTTAGCATTACCGAGTAACGATAAGCAATTGGTAAGCCTGATTCAAGGGATTAAGAAGCTACGTTCAGTTTTACGCTCTGAGCACAGTAAAGGTCGTATTGATAGCCAAGTTTTTGCCGTAGAAGATAAACGGCTTGAAAAATTACAGTTACGCATAAATATTGAAAGCCAAATCAAACGAGGCTTGTCAGCTCGCTCTGCAAATATGGTTGGCTCTGCTAGACAATACTTTGAAAAAGCCTATGCAACGCTTAGTGCTGTTACTTACTCTGACGAATACGTAACCTCAAAACGCCAAGAGGTTGAAGGTTACTTAGAAGCTATTAGTGTTGAGCTTAGAGCCTCAAATGCAAGTGCCCTGAAAAAGAAAGCCGAAGAAGAGCAAGACGAATTAGATGTTTTGTTTGCCCCTAAAAAGAAATGGTAAAATGAGGTTATAAATTATCACCCATTTATCACCTTGCTATAAATATCAAAAAACCCATACAGAGAAATCTGTATGGGTTTTTTATAACTCATGTTTACTTTGTTAAGATAAAAACGCAAATTTGATAATAAATAATGCCGTCAAAACCCACACGCTAATGCTAATTTGATCCTGTTTACCACACAGTACTTTAACCGCAGTGTAAGATATAAAGCCAAGGGCTATACCATGTGCAATCGAAAAAGTAAGTGGTGTCATTAAAAGTACTACCGTAACAGGAATTGCATCTGTCATATCATCCCAATTTACAAACTTTAGGTTTTGTAGCATTAGTACAGCAACGTACAGTATTGCACCTGCCGTTGCATATGCAGGTACCATTTGTGCAAGGGGCGCAAAAAACATCATTAATAAAAAGCATATACCAACAACCACAGCCGTTAAGCCTGTACGCCCACCAACAGATACACCCGCTACGGATTCAATATAAGACGTTGTAGTTGAAGTGCCAAGCATTGCTCCAGCAATTGTTGCAGAACTATCGGCACTTAAAGCACGACCTAAACGCGGCATATTACCTTTTTCATCTGCAAGTCCCGCTTTTTGTGTAACAGCAACCAAAGTGCCCGAAGTATCAAATAAATCAACAAACAGAAATGCAAAAATTACACTTAGCATAGACAGCTCAAAGGCAGCAGCAAAATCTAGTTGCATAAAAGTAGGCATAATTGAAGGTGGCATAGCCATAACACCATGGTATTCAACAAGCCCTAAACTTAACGCAATGCCAGTTACTAATAAAATGCTAATGAGTACACCACTTTTGAAATCACGATATAAAAGTCCTGCGATAACAAAAAAGCTCAATATTGCTAATAATGGACCTGCTGATGTGATATCACCTAATTGAACAAGAGTGGCGGGACTTGCAACAATAATACCCGCATTTTTTAATGCAATTAACGCTAAAAAAGCGCCAATACCTGTTGCAATAGCTCGCTTTAATACCAGAGGTATAGCGTTAATAATCCACTCTCTGACTTTAAAAAGGCTTAAAAGTAAAAATATACACCCCGACATAAATACAGCCCCTAATGCAGCTTGCCAGGTATAACCCATACCTAATACAACACCATAAGTAAAAAAGGCATTGAGCCCCATACCAGGCGCCAGTGCTAACGGGTAATTTGCCCATAACCCCATAATAAAACAGCCTATTGCAGCAGCAATACAGGTAGCAACAAATGCAGCCCCTTGGTCCATTCCGGCCTCAGCGAGCATGGCTGGATTTACAAATACAATGTAAACCATAGTCATAAAGGTAGTAAGGCCAGCCACGCATTCACGTTTAACTGTTGAGTTATTTTCGCTAAGTTTAAATAAGGCTTCGAACATAATAAGCTTGTAATAGTAAAAAGTAGTCAGATTTTATCATAAAAATAATCTTTAACAGGACATTTTACTTTGCGATATACTAAACTATCGAAGCAACTAAAATAACAAATGAATCAATATGCTTAAAACAACACCCAGCGGGCACGACCTAGAACAACAGTTAGATAATATTTTAGGCTTTGTTACTCAACCTGATCACAACCCAGCAGTAGCTAACGCTAAAAAAGATGAACAAAGCACACTAAATAAAGCGCTATATTATTTAAAAAATAAGCAACCTCCATTAGCTGCAAAATGGATGCGCCTAGCGGCAATGGCTGGTAATCAGAGAGCTCAGTTTTACTTAGGATTATTTTTTGTAAAAGGTGAAGGCGTTCCACAAAGTGTTTTTCATGCGGCGGCTTGGCTAAGTCTTGCTAGCAGCCAAGGTTATGAGCCCGCTACTGCTGCAATTAACGACCTAAGAAAGCATATAGAAACTAAACGGTTAAAAGATGCACAATGCTATGCCGCAAGTCTATATGAACAAATTCATCAGCTACAGTACGCACAGCTTATTCCTAATGATCCACAAATCGATTAATCTATTGTGTGCTTAATACTGTATAGAGAATAAAGCACTGTATAAAAATGACTATTCCTACCCAACATAGCTCCTTTAAAAGATTAGCAGATATAAACATTAAAACACGGATAGAACACAGATAAAAAAGCTTAAGGTATTGTTTTATTTATCTTATTTTAAATTTCAATAAATAAAACTGAATAACTGTACAAATAAATAGCAAATATAGCTTGCACGAAAGCACTGTATAAACTACTGTATACGCATACTGTATAAAAACCCAGTGAGTGAGATATTTATGTTACAGCCTATTACCGTAAGAACAGTTAAAAGTTATAAGCAAGATGATAAACGTGATTGTGTAAACTTAATCCAAATCGAAGATGAGATTTCGGCAACGTTTGAGCTTTTAAAAGTGCTGCACCATTATAATAGTTCTAACGCATGGACATTATTGATCGCTCCTGATCACGTTCCTAGCAGAGCCTTGCTCGACTCGTGCTCTATTGATACAAGTAAGTTGCTAGTGATCAGACAAAAGCACCTAGTAAACTTGGAATATGTTTTAAGTTCTGCGTTGAATAACGGTAATTTTGCGGCTGTAATTACTTGGACAGACATAGTTAATAACCAATTGCTTACCCATCTTTCTTTAGATTTAACTAAAACGGCAACAAAGTTATATTGCTTTACAAAAAATACGACAACGACAGAGATACCACTTGCTCAATAAGCTTGATAAAATAATGTTTTAAATTCTGTATTGTTATTATGACCTCATCAGACACCACCCTATGTTTTTGCTGTAGTGGGCTTAGTTATGTCCACTGCTGCAAACCTTTTCATGTAGGCGCAAAGCAAGCTGCGAGCCCTGAACAATTAATGCGTTCTCGCTACAGTGCTTATGTAATGAAAAATGCAAAGTATATTTATCTTACTTATGCATCTGAAAAACAACCTGAAAATCCTATAAAAGAAATTAAAGATTTTGCTGAAAGTTGCCGGTTTATAGGCTTAGACGTAGTAAGTACAAATCACGATGCCACTCAAGGAAAAGTTGAATTTAAGGCACATTACTTTTATCAAAACTTATATTGTGAGCTTCATGAAGATTCGCAATTTATAAAAGAAGACGGTAAATGGCGTTACTTAGACGGGGTTATATTCCCAGTAGCTGATATTAAAGTGAGTAGGAATGATAATTGCCCCTGTGGCAGTGGTAAAAAATATAAAAAGTGCCACAGTGTATGATCATTATAACAAAAGTCATAATTTAAACCGGAGCTAAAAACAAACTTGGTTACGGCCTTTAAACTTAGATTTATACATTTTTTCATCTGCTAACTGTAATGTATTTTTACTGTTTTCACGTGTTTGTAATGTTGCGCCACCAATACTAATCGTTACAAATTCATGCTCTGAGTGTTTATGTAATATACCAAGTTGTATTACATTATTTTTTATTTTCTCTGCTACAAAATTAGCCCCTTTACTACCTGTATAGGGGAGTACAACAACAAACTCTTCCCCTCCAAATCGTGATACAAAATCTGTAGGGCGTTGTAAACTTTTAGTAATTGTTTGGGCAACTAAGTTTAAAACCGTATCACCCTGTAAGTGACCATAAATATCATTGTATTGTTTAAAGTAATCAATATCGATTAATAGCAGTGCGCAGTCTGCATTTTCACGTAGTGCACTTTGTTCTATTTTTATAAAATGGGTATCAAAGTAGCGTCTGTTATAAATTTGAGTCAAGTCGTCAATAAACACTTTTTGATTAAGTAAATCATGTTGAGCTTTAATCATTAAATGGGCCCTCACCCTTCTAAATAATGTCTCTGGATTTACCGGTTTTTTTATAAAGTCTACGGCACCCGCTTCCCAACACGCTTCCTCTTCACTTTCGAGTGATGTAATAAATATAACTGGGATATCTTGTGTTTCGTACGTATTTTTTAGTCTTAAGCAGGTTTCTATTCCATTAATTCCCTCTAAATTAATATCTAATAAAACGATATCAGGTGGTTCTTTCTTACATAGTTCCATGGCCTCTTCACCACTTCTAGAAGTCACAACATTAAATCGTTCAGCCAAAGCTTTTCTTAATATTATTAAGGTTAGTAGTTGGTCTTCAACAATGAGCACCTTGGAGCTTTTTAAACTTAGTTTTAATGCATGATTGGAGTAATTTATTGGCATAATTTGTGATATTAATTTTTATTATTCTACACACACTATAATACTGCTTTATGTTATGCAAATGTAAAAAACAATTGAAAGTAAGTAGTTTAAAAACTGTTTTTGCGTTTAGTCGTGAGCTTTTGCTGATTCACTTAATTTTAAACCATAGTAGCTAAGGCAACCCAGTTAAGTAACACCGCCCACTATGCTTAAAGAGGCTATGCCCTGTAACTAAGCATTTATATTTTATATAAGCTATAAGGGGAGGTTGTAATACGAGCTATTTATTAGGAGTTTGCTTACTTTTAAAAATATAAAATATATAGTTATTAATAGCAGAAACAAAAAATGAGCCTTTGAGGGCTCATTTTGTGATTTACAAATTAGTTAAAACTAACTTTTACTCGTCATCATCAAGGTCTAACTGTTGACGCTGTGCAGGGCGAGCTAAAATCTCTACATAGAAAGAAGTTAAGCCTTGCTTTTCAATTTCGCCAATTTGGTTATTTAATTCAGCAACATGCACAACTTGTGCTTCTTCAGCTGTATTACCAAACTTACAGTCAAATGCCCAATAATCAGCATCTTCAGGAAGCGTCTTGTTACGCTCCCTTTTCAAATATTTTTTCACTTCATGCTTTGCAGCATCAACCATACGAGGGTATTTGATTTTCTCGTGATTTAGCGTGAATATTTTCTTCATTACGTTCCTAATTACCTTGATTTAATGATAACGGCATTTAATGTCATACCATTTGGTGCCATTATAGCAATTGCTCTGAATTTTTGGATGCTTTTTTTTAATTAAATCGATTATTAGACTTTTTATAAAGTAAAGCGCGAGTAAAGTGTATTTAGTCTGCTTTTTATTACAAACATATTACATAGTTAATGCACATTACCTGATGTGGTAATTCAACGTTAAACAGCTATAAGATGAAGAGGCTGATGTATAGTATCGTCATTTAAGCTATCGTAAAAAGCACCGGCATCTGTAGGCGGGTTTGCCAGTTGCATATTTTCGTTTTTAATACGTCGCCTAACTGACAGCTCGCAATTATCTAATATATTAAGTGGCACATGCTTGTCATCATCTCTAATTGTAAGTGGCTCAGGTTTTAAGTACTGATTTAATTTAATGCATTTCATGCCGGTTTGCGCACCAAGCTCTGAGATTAAAGAGCTATTAAATTGCCCTATTAACATATCAAACTTCTCAGGGGCTAATGGTTGCTTAGGGCCTGCACCAAATTTCTCTCTTAGGGCTTCCTCAGATGTGGCTAAATTTTCAATTTCTGTTTTTGGCAGATGAAATTGACTGAAATCTAATACATCATGCGAGAGCATTGCTAATAAAAGTGCAAATTCGTCACGGCGATTTTCATGCACACTTTTATTAAGCTTGCTCTTAAGCTGACTTTCTGTGATTAACAAATCATCGATTTGCATAGACTTTAGCCGATTGTAGTAAGTGATAGATATTTATCGGCTTTATTTCAATTTTCTTTAGCTTTTTTCTTTACTTAAATCCGAAGTTTGCTATTATCAGCGCCGTTGCATTGGAGGGGTTCCCGAGCGGCCAAAGGGATCAGACTGTAAATCTGACGGCTCAGCCTTCGCTGGTTCGAATCCAGCTCCCTCCACCACTTTTCTTACCGCTAAGTTAAGTGGGGCCAAATGTAACAAAAATAGTGTGGAGGGGTTCCCGAGCGGCCAAAGGGATCAGACTGTAAATCTGACGGCTCAGCCTTCGCTGGTTCGAATCCAGCTCCCTCCACCACTTCTTTTTTTCCTATATTCCTATATTCCTATATTCCTATATTCCTATATTCCTATAT
>NZ_JAGJEJ010000010.1:0-140019 GCF_018101025.1 Pseudoalteromonas sp. MMG006 | reverse complement strand
ACACCATCTAAGACATCGAATAGTTCTGATAGCCTATTTGATTGAACTATTCTATCCAATAATTTTATTAATATTCTTTTTTGAGATTTATTGAGCTGCTTCGAAAAGACTGATGGTTCAGCCTCGTAAATAGTTTTTATTGTAGATATAAGTTGCTCTCGATGAAACTCATTGAGGACACGGTTATCCCCATTCATATCAGGGAATACACCTTCTTTAATATATTGCTGTATTAAATTGTCCGCAGCTGAATTACGGAAATTAATATATTCTTGCCTTAATTTTTTTCTAGCTAATGCCAATATATTTTTAAAAACATCTGAATCTTTATTCTTACTACCTGGTAACATTTCTAATTCTTGATTAAATCCATCAAACCAATCAGACTTTACGTAAGAAGAGCAATAGAAACCTTTTAGGTTTAACTCTGAAAGTTCTTTATGAATTATCTCACCTGAAGAATCGATAAAATATACGAGTGACTTTTCTTGGTTTGGTTTTTCGTCCCAAATAACGCTATCTAAATTAAAAACCCCTTCTTCTACTTCTTCGGTGTGAGGTATTGAAGAATACTCAGCTTTATTTATATGAATTCCGTTGATCAATAATTGAAGCTTAGGATTTGAAACAAGCAACCACGTGAATTCATTAATTAAAAAAGGAACGGTAAAATCATTAAATTGGTTAAAATCAATATTCTTAATGTGGGAGAAAACTACTTTTGTACCTTTTGATTTAGAGCTATTCTTAATGATCTCCTTAGGTTCATATTTATTAAGATAGCCTGAATCAATAGTAAAACTAAAACCTTTATTACCTGAAAAAGTTTTCCAAAAAGCTTGTTCACAGAATTTAATAAAAGTGAATCGTCCTCTACCTTTTTTACCTCTAGTTGTAGGTTTTGAAATGTTTTTCTTTTTGGAATCAAGGAACAAATCCAAGGTGTTTTCTAGTTCGTCATAATCAATACCATCTCCATTATCTCGTACTGTAATTGAAACTAATTTATTCAATTCGTTCATTTCAGTATTTAATTCAATTTTGGTGGCATTAGCATCGAAACCATTCCAGATGTATTCAGCCAATGCTTGTTCAGGTTTTACTTTTGATAATTGACCTTGAATGCTCTGGTCTGTTGTTTTTAAGTATCTAGGTTTCATTAATGCCTCCTCCTTGGTAGAGACTATATCATGCTTCATAACAGCTTATTGAACCCTACTTTGGGGGGTTATAACACCCCAAAACGGCATATGTTACGTTGTTCGATAATTACACCAAACAACTCGTTTATAATTAGACAATAACAATTGCCATTCAGTAGCCTTTATTATTTAACCCTATAACCCATTTTAATAATTTTATGGGGTAAATTGCGCACCACTGTATTTATATACAGAATACAGTAAAGCCTATTTTAAATTTAACTTTTAACTAATCGGTTTCTAAAATTACCATTCATTTTGAAACCTTGTATCGTTCTCGCAAGGTTTTCCATCTCTATCGCCATCCATTTTTGTATTCGGGCAGTTATTAATAAAAAATATTGCTTCATCTTTAGATGTCATTTGGCTGCAATGCTGCCGTCCATCGCAGGTAAACTTTTGCGTGTTTTTAGGAATAACGACTTTTGGAATAACGATTTTTGGGTATTGCTCATCAAGGGTGGCTAAATCGGCGTTGGTAATAACAGGTGTTTGGTTATTAAATTGCTCGTTACTTTGATAATGGTTGTATTTATTTACTGCGATAAAGCCAAGCACAGCGATAATGCTAATTGAGGCAACTTTGCCTAAAAAGCTACTGGCAAAATTAGATTTGGCAATGCGGTGCGGCTGTTGTTTGTTTTTTTGGTAAGGGGCTTTAAACTCTGCAACGCCTTCTATGCGGCAGTTAATGGCTTTGGTTTTACCATCGGGCTGTGATGCGACTTCAAAGTAAATGGTGTCGCCCACTTTAGGCTTGCGGCTCATATGTTTGAGCGCTGAAATGTGTATAAACGTGTCGTGTTCTAGGGTGTCTGATTTAATAAAACCAAAACCTTTGTCGGTTTTCCACGACTTTAACAATCCTTTTTGCATGTACCCGCCTATTATGCTTAAGCTGCGTTTTACGCAAATTCCATTTAGTTAACATTTGTTATTATACGTTCCTAAATTAGGACGATGCAACTATATATTCATGTTGCGTTAATTTTTTACGCTTTACCTAATTAACTCAACTATTAAATTCAGCCTAAAAATAAACGCACTAAAACAACTAAACCTGACCTGTTTTATTTATAATTTGCGGCCAAATGTCCTTTAATTCATATCAACCATTAGGTACTCACCCACCAGCTTAACAGCTTGTTTACACTCAGTTTTGTTATTAGTTATTTCTATCTAAATTAACCGTTTTTAGTACGATTTTTCATTCGTTATTTACTTAATTTATCTATACAATCCACACCTTATTTTTACGCACGTATTTTAAGTGATTATCTCATGTTACTAACCGTTGTTTATATTATTGGTATTACCGCAGAAGCCATGACCGGCGCACTTAGTGCTGGGCGTATGAAAATGGATTGGTTTGGTGTTGTACTGGTTGCCAGTGCTACGGCCATTGGTGGTGGCAGCGTGCGAGATATTTTACTAGGCAATTACCCGCTCACCTGGGTACAGCACCCTGAATATTTATTAATTACCTGTATTGCCGGTATTGTCACTACGTGGCTTGCTAAGTGGGTGGTTAAATTTAAGGGCATTTTTATGCGCTTAGACGCACTGGGCCTTGCTGCCTTTAGTATTATTGGCTGCCAAGTTGGCCTAAATATGGGCCTGCATTACGGTATTTGTGTAGTGGCTGCGGTTGTAACGGGTGTTTTTGGTGGGTTACTACGTGATTTAATATGTCGCCAAGCGCCGCTGGTATTACATAATGAGCTATACGCGAGTGTATCGTTACTTGTAGCCTGCTTATACTTAGCGATGCACCATTACAATATTGATGACAACATCAGCATTATTGCAAGCCTTTTTGCAGGCTACTTAATACGTATGGCATCAATACGCTTTAAATGGCGCTTACCTACCTTTAGTTTATTAGAGCAGCACGCTAAATAAAAATACGCTTTACTACCAAATAAGGCAGGTATTAAACCTGCCTTAATTAATATAATTATTAGCGTATTACTTTATTGCTCGCTTACATCACTCAGCGCCGTTTTTAACCCACTGTTATTTTGTTTAAGTACACTAAAACTGCCGTCGGTTTCGAGCACTACGGCGGCAACATCTTCTATGGCTAATATACCCGCACCACGAATAGCCGCGCGAATTTCTGATTTAGTTACCCGCTGTGACTCAAGTGCCGCGGTGCAGTATTCACCATCACTTAGTAACAGCGTGGGCTCTGCTTTTATAAGCGCTGCAAATTTAGATGAGCGCACACTAAGCCACGTAATAACATATTGCAGCCCTATTAACACAACAAACGCGAGTATACCCTCTATCAACGCAACGCTTTTTGAAATGATCACCGAGGCTAAAATAGAACCCAGCGCAATGGTGACTATAAAGTCGAACACGTTCCATTTAGAAAGCGTACGCTTGCCCGATATACGCAGCCAAAACACCAGTGCGATATAACCAAGTACGCCAATAATAAGTACGCGTATTAAACCCTGCATATCATCAAAAAACATAGTTACTCCCTGTAGTTTAAATTACGTATAGCCTTAAGTTAAACCGTACATGCCTAAAAATTAAAACTGTATGAATAAAAGGGGTAAGTAGTAAGTTAAAGTAGTTTAAATTTAAACTACGGTTGATTATGATGATTTAAGCATTATATCTCCATTTTCGCTTCTTAATTTATACAAAGGATTACCATGTCTAGCTATAACGAATCTCCAGAGCAAATCGAACAGGCCACTAAAGGCTATGTGATGCAGCAAACTATGTTGCGTATTAAAGATCCCAAACCGTCGCTCGAATTTTATCAAAATGTATTAGGTATGAAGCTGTTAGGTAAGTATGACTTTCCTGAAATGAAGTTTACACTTTACTTTTTGGGCTATGAGCAAGAGCAGCCAGAAGGTGATGATAAAACTAAAGCAAAATGGGTATTTGGCCGCCCTGCGCTAATAGAGCTTACCCATAACTGGGGCACAGAAGACGACGACAGCTTTGAGGGTTACCACAGCGGTAACCAAGAGCCTAAAGGCTTTGGCCACATTGGTATTAGTGTGCCTGATGTTTACGCAGCGAGTGAACGTTTTGCAAAGTACGATGTAGAGTTTGTGAAAAAGCCAGACGATGGCTCAATGAAGGGCTTAGCATTTATAAAAGACCCTGATGGCTACTGGATAGAAATACTCTCACCAGAGGGCATTACCGATATTATTTTTGGTAAATAACCAGCTCCCAAACACTAAAAAGCCAGCTATTACGCTGGCTTTTGTGTTTTTAAATAAGGGTTAGCTTATTTACGTAATGCGTCTATTCGCGCATCAAGCGGTGGGTGAGATGAAAACAGCTCAGCAACACCTTTACCACTTGCAATACCAAAAGCCATCATAGAGCCTTGTAATTGCGATGGGTGGTTTTGCTTTAATCGCTCAAGGGCTGAGCGCATTTTATCAGCACCTACCAATTTAGCTGCGCCGCTGTCGGCTGCAAATTCGCGTTTACGGCTGTAACTAGCCACCACTATGCTCGCAAGTACACCAAATAGTACTTGGAATAACATATCGAATAAGAAGTAAGACCAGCTACTGCCGCCCTCTTCTTCATCGCCATTTAAAAAGTTATCTACTATGCCTGCAAGTACTTTTGCAGCAAATATTACAAAGGTATTTACCACGCCTTGTATTAGCGTAAGCGTTACCATGTCGCCGTTAGCTACATGCGATACTTCGTGGGCAAGTACGGCTTCGGCTTGGTCTTGGCTCATGTTATGTAATAAGCCTGAGCTTACCGCCACCAGCGAGTTGTTTTTACTTGGGCCAGTTGCAAACGCGTTCATTTCTGGGCTGTCGTAAATTGCCACCTCAGGCATTTTAATACCTGCTTTTTGTGCTTGTGCAGATACGGTTTGTACAAGCCAATGCTCGGTTTCATTACGTGGTTGGGTAATTACTTGTGCGCCGGTTGATTTTTTAGCAATCCACTTAGACATAAATAACGAAATAAACGAGCCACCAAAGCCAAATACAGTGGCTATAAGTAATATTCCGCCAAGGCTACGATGGCTCAAGCCCAGCACACTCATTATTATTGAAAGCACTACACCTAATACCAACATAACCGCTAGGTTAGTTAATAAAAACAAAAATATACGTTTCATATTGTCCTCACAAAAATAGGTTTGATCACCGAACATAAAAATTAAATTAGGTTAAAGCAATCACTGCGTTATGACACACTATGTCATAACGTTAGCGCTATTCTGTGACAAACTATGTCATAACGCAAGTGTTATTTGTGGGTTTATAAATAATTTTTTGAAGGGTTTTAGGGCATGAAATTTTTATAGGCTTACTGTTATTTAAAAATAACAGTAAGCCTAAAACTTTTACTTATCAGGTAGTTAATGGATTTAAGATTAGGTAGCTTTGTTTATACCATTATTAATATTTGCCATAGCTACAGGGAAACCACGCTCTTTTGCAAGTACTTGTGCAATTTTAGTTATGTCTTCATTACAGTTGTGTTCAAGATACGCCCATTGGTGGTTATTACGGTGATTATTAATATTCGGCTCGCTACTTACTAAGCCTAACTTTGTAAATTCAGCGACTATTTCGTCGGCAGCAATAAGCGTAGATGACGCTTTTACGTTTTCAGCGCGCGCATAGCTAATATGCGAATATAAGCTAACATCAGCTACCCGTAATGTGTCGTCTTCTCCTGGGATTTGTTGCCCACCAAATAATGCATTGTTTTGCGCATCTGCATTATTAAATGCCGGTACAAACTCGGCAACAAAATCTATTGCTTTTTGGCTGCGTGCTTTAAGTGCGGTTTCATCCCAACCTTCGCTTATATAGTTTAAATATTTGCTAGGTAGTTTTGGTTGGGCGCTATTACTGCTTGTTTCTGCAAGGCCATCGTTAAATAAAGTTATTGCGTTGGTCATACCATGTATTTGAAAGTACCCGTCTGGGTATGGTGTTAACTGCGCCATACCTTCGGGCGTACCACGGTTACCGTAAATAATAATTTCGGGTATTTGCCCACCTGCGCCCTGCCAATGTGTAATGTACGAAGCTTTAAATTCGACCATACGTTTAGCATCAACTCCTACCATGTCATCAACAATACCCGTTTGAAAACCGCAGGCATTAATGAGGTAATCAACTTCTGTTGTTTGTGTGGCGTTGCTTTGTGCGTTTTGGTATTCAATTTGCCAACTTTGTGATTGGGTTTTGCCATTACTGCTATTTACTTGGCTAACCTGTTTAACCTCTGTACTGGTAAGTACGTTAGCGTGTTCATATTGTGCTAGTGCAAGCTGTGCACTGGCCGACAATCTAAATATGTTCCAGCCATATTCTTGAGCAACAATAAGTGGGTATTTTATTTTGTTTAAATTTAGATGCTTTGCAACGGGGATCATCCACTCATCAAGTGTTTTAGGCTCTGCTATTTGATCTTTATGTGAAAGCGCGATCATTTGCTCATAGCTATAAAGTTGGTAGTAATTGTCGGGCTCGCCGAGTACTTGGTTGTTAGGGTCTTGCTCAACTAACTCTTTATACGCATTGGTTATTTTATTTAGCCTTGGTAGTAAATCATCGGGTGAGTCGTCATCGCGGGTTGGTACAGCAAACACGGTTGGACGTACATCTATGGTGAAAGGGTACAGCCTTAAAATATCAATGCATTGCTTTAGTAACTCTACGCAGTCTTCGTCGGGTATCTCTCGGTATAAATTTCCCCCTGCGTGCAAGTGACACATAGGCGGGCCATCTATTAATGACTTTTTTTTCTCAAAAACAGTAGTGTGAATACCTAATGCCGCTAAGCGAATTGCTATTGTTGCCCCTGCAGTGCCCCCACCTAAAATACCCACACGGGTTTTAGGCAAAGCACTTTTAAGTACGTCTGGCTCGGCCTTTACGTGCGTATTTTGAGCGTAATTTTCAATAAATGGGTGGGTCATAAGAGGTGTTATTTCCTTAGTAACAATAGCAACTTGGTTATAAATGTAATATGCGTACTAAGGGGGATTATTTCAAGGCTGAAACGAAATATTAAGCTTATGTATTTTATACAAAAGCTGCTTTGTATTTAACAAAGCAGTTTTTTAACTTTTAAGAATTTAAATCGAGAGTATTGAGTAAGCTTTTGTATATTTGTAGTTTTGGTGTTTGCTCGCTGTAAGGGCTTATTGCCAGAATAGGAAATGGTAAACGTGATTTAAGCGAATCAAGGTTAGCTTGGTATTCGTCCATGTTTGGGTCTACTTGGTTTGCAACCCACCCTACACAGTTAATACCTAAACTTTGCATATGTGCAGCTGTAAGTAAGGCATGGTTTAAGCAGCCTAGCTTCATGCCTACCACTAAAATTACAGGCAGTTGCTCTGCTTTAACCCAATCGTATAAATAATCGGTGTTATTAATAGGTAATGCCCAGCCACCAGCGCCTTCTGTTAGGTGATAATCAGCACCTTGCTGTTTAAGCGTAGAGTACGCTGCGCTTAATTTATCTAGCGTGATGGTTACGCCTACTTGTTTTGCCGCTATGTGCGGAGCAATTGGCGGCGCAAATGCAAATGGGTTAATTACATCGTACTTGGCACTTACCGTTGCGCTTTCCATAAGCATAAGCGCATCGGCGTTTACCAGCTGATCAAAAGCCATTTCGCATCCAGCAGCAATGGGTTTAAAACCAATAGCAGGCTTTTTATGTTGAGCAAGTAGCTTTAATAGCAAACTGGTTACATGGGTTTTGCCTGCATCGGTATCGGTGCCCGTAATAAAAAATTCTTTCATTGCTTAACCTTGGTATTTTAATCGTGCGCTATTTAAATTTTGTGATTGGTTTTTGTAGTGATAACAATACCACATGGTACGACACACACGCTTGATTGTTTATAAGCGGATACGCATTACACACCTTTTGCAGTGCCGATTTAGTTAATAACCCTTGGCGTGCATTAATATGGTTTTGCGTAGTAGCACCAATGGCTTTAATTGATTTAATGGCCTTTAAAGGTGTTGAGTAACAATCGGTATAAACCCTTTTTTGTGTGCTATTAATTGCAAACCCAGCCTTTTGGACTGATTGGTTTATATATTCTTGTGTATTAAATGAGTTTATATGGCTGCTGTTATCAAGCGCAGTAAAGGCTGTTTTTATTTCATTAAGTGACCCCTCAACCACAGTGCTTATATACGCCTGCCCGCCAGGTTTTAAAACACGATAAAGTGATTGCATTAACAATTCAAAATTAGCAGACCACTGCACAGCAAAGTTACTAAATATGGCATCTACACTGTTTGCTTGTAGCGGTAGGTTATCCATATCGGCGCAAATACGTGGTGAGCTTAACGCGCTGCTTTTTAACATGTTTAAGCTTAAATCTATAGCTATTACCTGCCCAAACTGATTTTGCAACGTATGTGTATTAACAAGCGGGCCTGCTCCTAAATCTACACACAGTTTGTTTTTATTTTGTGGATTTGCATTTATTGATTTAAATAAGTCGTTTGCTGCACGTTTTTGTACATTAGCATGGCTGTTGTATTGCTCTGCCGCTTTTGAAAACTTAGTTTGCGCTGCTTTTTTTAGTGACTTATTGGCAGGATGTTTAGTTATACCGATAGCCGTATTTGCAATTGGTTTTATGTTTTGAGGTGCTTTATGCTCAACTAGCTCAACTACCTCAGTTTTACGCTCAGCTTGCTTATATGTGCTACTTAGTGTGTGTGCAATCATGCTATTGCACCTTTTAAATGTTTAATTAGCGTTGTTATATCGGCTTGTGTATGTGCCGCCGTTAATGTAATCCGTAAGCGAGCGGTATTATGTGCAACCGTGGGCGGGCGAATAGCCGTTAGCCAAATACCTTGCTTTTTTAATTCCTCAGCGGCTTTTAGTGTTTGCTCAGCGCAGCAAAGTACAATGGGTTGAATTGCCGTATTTGATTCCATTACTGCTAGGTTATGCGTTTTAGCAAGCTGTTTAAAAAAAGTAATATTGCTATTAAGTTGCTCGCGTTTGCTGGTTGCTGATTTAATTGCTTTTAAACGGATAAGTGTGTGGCTTGCCATAAGCGGCGACATAGCAGTTGAGTACGTGTAATCGCGGTTAAATTGCAGCATGTAATCAATAAACTGTTTACTGCCTAGTACGCACGCGCCACTGCTGGCAACGGCTTTGCCAAAGGTGATTACTAGTATTTCGGGGAGCGCTAAACCCTCTTCTAAAAGTGCTTCACAACTACCTAAACCCGTTTTACCTAATGCGCCAAAACCATGGGCGTCGTCTATCATGAGCCACGCATTGTGCGCTTTAGCTAAGGCAAGTAACGCTTTTAATGGCGCAATATCGCCATCCATCGAAAACACCCCTTCGCTTATAATAAGCTTGTTTTGCGCTTTTGATTTTTCGAGCCGAGAGCGTAAATGGTTTAAATCGTTATGATTAAAGCGCACTAATGCGGCGTTAGAGTGCATTGCACCGTCAATTAAGCTGGCATGATTTAACTTATCTTGAAAAATAGCACTATTTTGCGCGGCGGTTTTATCTTGAAACAGCGCTTTAATTACACTGCTGTTTGCACTAAAGCCTGAGTTAAATAGCATACCCGCACCATAGCCAAATTGTTTACATAAGTACTGCTCAAGCCGTTTTTGCTGCGCTTGATATCCGGTAACTAACGGCGAGCTGTGACTACCAAGTGTTTGGCTTTGCTCAAGGTTTAATGCGCAATCGCCAAATCCTAAGTAATCATTACTCGCAAAGTTAAGGTAAGTTACGTCATTTACTGTAATGGTGCGGGGTGTGGCGCTTTGTACAATATGGCGATTACGTAATAACGCATCTTTCTTTCGCGTTTGCAGGTGCGTATTAATAAATTCAAATGGCATACGTTTAAACTTAAGCTTCGTAAAATAGTTCTGACGTTGCTTTATCAGCCACTTGCGATGAAAGCGACGCTGCTACAGCTTCATCTGAGTAATCTTCGCGAGTTTCTGGGTTCATGCCTAATTTTTTAATTAAGTTCATGTCGGCATCGGCTTCTGGGTTTTCAGTAGTTAGAAGCTTATCGCCATAAAAGATTGAGTTAGCGCCAGCAAAAAAGCACATTGATTGCATTTGCTCGTTCATGGCGTTGCGCCCTGCAGATAAACGCACATAGCTGTGTGGCATCATAATACGAGCTGTGGCTATGGTACGTATAAATTCAAAGTGGTCTAAATCGTCAACGTTTTCAAGCGGTGTGCCTTTTACTTTAACCAGCATATTAATAGGGACGCTTTCGGGTTGTTGTGGCAAGTTAGCTAACTGCATTAAAAGGCCAAAACGATCGCTTGCTTGTTCGCCCATACCAACTATACCGCCTGAGCACACTTTCATGCCTGCATCACGTACGTGATCTATGGTGTTTAATCTGTCTTGAAATGTGCGAGTTGATATAATTTGCTCGTAGTATTCAGGTGAGGTGTCAAGGTTATGATTATAGTAATCAAGCCCAGCGCTGCTTAGTTCATGGGCTTTTTCGTTACTAAGTTTACCAAGGGTCATACAGGTTTCTAGGCCAAGCTCTTTTACTTCTTTAACCATTTGCGAAATGTACGGCATGTCTCTGTCTTTTGGATCTGACCAAGCTGCTCCCATACAAAAACGTGTAGCGCCTTTTTGTTTAGCAAGGCGTGCTTGCTCTACTACTTTTTCTACTTCTATGAGGCGTTCACGTTCTAGGTCGGTTTTATAGTGCCCCGATTGCGGACAATATTTACAGTCTTCTGGGCAAGCGCCTGTTTTAATAGATAACAAAGTAGATATTTGTACTTCGTTAGGATTAAAATTAGCACGGTGAACCGACGCCGCTTTAAAGAGTAAATCGTTAAATGGCATTTCAAATAATGCTTTAACTTGTGCGTGGGTCCAATCGTGGCGAACAGGTGCAAATTCCATAGTAGTCTCTTATTTTTCTCAGTGGTGATATTGGCTTAGTCTACGTCTTGAAGTACCATTGTCAACGAAGCCCACCAAATTAAAGTTTACATATGAATGAAAAACAAACGATTGACCTTGATTTTGATCGTGAGCACATTTGGCACCCATATACGTCTATGACTCAGCCAATTCCGGTTTACCCTGTTACCCATGCCAATCATAATTTAATTCACCTAGAAACCGGCGAGCAACTTATAGATGGCATGGCCTCATGGTGGAGCGCCATTCATGGCTATAACCACCCTACTTTAAACGCTGCCATGGTTGAGCAAATAAATAGCATGAGCCACATAATGTTTGGTGGCATAACGCATAACAGCGCGGTTGAGCTGTGTAAAAAGCTTGTTGCTATTACCCCTGAAAATTTAACTAAAGTGTTTTTAGCCGATAGCGGCTCGGTAAGTGTAGAAGTGGCCATAAAAATGGCTCTGCAATATTGGCTTAGCCAAGGCATTACTACTAAACAAAAATTAATGACCCCGCATAAGGGTTACCATGGCGATACATTTGCTGCCATGAGCGTATGCGATCCCGTTAACTCAATGCACAGTTTATATCGCGGCTTTTTACCCGAGCATATATTTGTGCCTGCGCCAGTGAGTCAATTTGGTAGCGAGTTTAACCAAGCAGAAGCCCAAATGCTTGAGCAATACTTTAAAACTCACCACAACCAAGTAGCCGCCTTTATTATTGAGCCCATAGTGCAAAACGCGGGTGGTATGAACTTTTATCACCCCGATTATTTAGCCTGCGTACGCACACTATGCAACCAATATAATGTACTGCTGATTTGCGACGAAATTGCCACAGGATTTGGCCGCACAGGTAAATTATTTGCTGTTGAGCACGCTGACATTGAGCCCGACATTTTATGTATAGGTAAGGCACTCACCGGTGGCACAATGACACTTTCGGCAACGCTTACCAGCGAAAAAATAGCAACGGGTATTAGTGAAGGCGAAGCCGGTGTTTTGATGCACGGGCCTACCTTTATGGGTAACCCACTCGCCTGTGCCGTGGCGTATGCGAGCATTGATTTACTTTTAGCGCAGGATTGGCAACAACGTATTAGCGATTTAAACAGCCAATTACAACAACTTAATAAGTGCCGTGAACTTAATGATGTAGCTGATGTACGCACATTAGGCGCAATAGGTGTAGTAGAGCTAAACGATACTGCGGGCAGCGTTAATGTAGCTAAAATTCAAACCTACTTTGTTGAGCATGGCGTATGGATTCGCCCGTTTGGTAAACTTATTTACCTTATGCCTCCGTATATAAGTGACGCAAACAGCATTAAAACACTGTGCGATGCTATTTATAATGCAATTAAAGGTAAACATTACGCCTAATTTCTGCGCTTGTTAAACTTAAAACCGTATTTACACGTAACTTAGCGCTGTATTTAGTGTTTTTATCTATTTAGCCAGTTTGTGGTTATTGATCTAGCTGATCAATACGGATATGATAATGTCTATCATTTACAATTACCTTTATGGACTCTTCTGCAATGAATTTATTATTTAAACCAGCTAAAACCTTAGGTGCAAGCCTTTTACTTGCTTCAGCTTTTATGGCGCAGCCAGTACTTGCTAATGGCCCAATTGGTGAGCATGTAAATCACCTTCAAGCTAATCTAAAAAGTTATGCTGAAGAAGTAGAATGGATGGTAGGCAAAGTAGATACCATGGTAAGCGACTACGATACAAAAGGCGCTAAAGCGGTTAAAACTGACGATTTAATTGAATACTGGGAGTCTGTTAAGTTCCACAGCGCAATTGAAACAAACTACGTACCTGTTTACGCATCTATTTGGCAAGGTATATATGGCGTAAAAATGGCCATTGAAAATGGTAAACCTGCCGCTGAAGTACGTAAAGAGCAAGAAGCGATGAACATAGCCTTGTGGCAAGGCCTTGGTGCTGTTAAGCTTGCCGCAAAATTCCAGCAAAAAGGCTTGTTAGACACTGTAAAAGCAACGGCTACAGAAGAAATGACTCAAAGTGCAACAATTGATGAAATTAAGCACAAATTAGACCGAGTAGTCGCTAAATTTGCTGAACGTTTACAAGATGAAGCCACTGACATTGTTCACGATACTTACCTACACCTATTTGAAGGCGTAGAAGGTACGCTTATCGAACAAGATGCCAACTTAGTTGAAGTGCTGGAAAAAGACTTTAACGTAACACTGCCACAAGCAATTAAAAATGGTAAAAGCGTAGACGACGTACGCAATGTGGTAAGTGATATGCAAACCAAATTAGACCGCGCTAAAACGCTTATAGAAAAAGCAGAGAAGTCGCGTAAGGATGTATTTTAAGTGAAGCGTAGGACCTTTATACAAGGCCTAGCTGCGTTAGGGGTTGTTGGCTCATTGCCACTTCCTCTTTCTCGCGCACTAGCTGCCAATATAGCAAACCCTGTTTCTGTTGATGATTTACCAAAGCTTAAAGGTGAACTCACCTTATATTTAGGCCGTGGTGAAGGCGGTTTATACGAAAACGTATTACAAGCTATTCAAAAAAGAAATCCAGACTTTAAGTTAGGCATTCGCCGAGGTCCAACTGCTGCACTCGCTAATACCATTGTTGCCGAGGCTAAAGCCGGCGTTAAACGCGCTGATTTGTTTTGGGCTGTAGATTCTGGTGCGATTGGTTTAGTAACCGATGCTGGGCTTGCTCAAAAAATTCCTACTGATTTATCTGAGCAATTACAGCCGCAATTTAGATACAAAGAATGGGCTCCTGTAACTGGGCGCATTAGAACATTGCCTTACAACACCGCTCGCTTAACGAAAGAGCAAATTCCGACAAGTATTATGGAAATTGCCGATAGCGATTTAAGTATTGGCTGGGCGCCGGCTTACGCGTCTTTTCAATCGTTTGTAACCGCAATGAGAATTTTAGAAGGCGATGACAAAACCGCTAAATGGCTTAAAAAAGTTCAAAAACGCTCTAAAACATACGCCGGAGAATTAGGCGTAGTTATGGGTGTTGAACGCGGTGAAGTAGATATTGGTTTTGCTAATCACTATTACACCCTTCGCCTTAAATCAGGCAAACCGGATGCAAAACTCGATTTAGCCTTTACTCAAAATGATGCAGGTTGTTTAGTTAATGCATCGGGCGTACTTGCACTAAACGACGACCCACTTGCTACTAACTTTATGCGTTATTTACTTAGTAAAGAAGTACAAGGTTATTTAGCAACTGAAGCGTACGAAATTCCGCTAATAAATAACATTAGCCAACCCGATGGATTACCATCGCTCGCTAATATTTCACCGCCGAAGATAGATTTAACCCAATTGGCAGATTTACGACCTACCATCGATTTGATGAGAAATAACGGCGTTTTATAATGCGACTACCCGCTTCTTACCCAATGGCGCTGCTTGCAGCGCTCATTACGCTTACCCCTGTTTTTATATTAATGGTACTGGCTAGCGATGCTAGTACTGTTTTTGATAGTCATAATTTAAAAATTTTAGGAAACACCCTGTCGTTAATGGGCTTAACTGTTTTAGGCTCTATTTTAATTGGTGTGCCATTGGCGTTTATTAGTGCCTATGTGCACTTGCCCTTTAAAAAATTATGGCTGGTATTTTTTGCAGCGCCACTTGCTGTACCCAGTTATATAGGTGCATTTACTTTATATGCGGCCTTTGGCCCCGGCGGTGAAATTAATACAGTGACCGGCATAGAAACCCCTTCTATGTATGGGTTAACTGGCGCTGCCATTGTAATGACTTTGTATACCTTCCCTTTTGTAATGATGACTACCCGCTCATCGCTTTTAAGCTTAGATGCTAGTATGGTTAACGCAGCGCGTACTTTAGGTATGTCGATGACACAAAGCGTGTTTAAAGTAATATTACCGCGTGTAGTTAATGGTATTGCAGCAGGTTCTTTATTAGTTGCGCTTTACACCCTCTCTGATTTTGGTACTCCGGCGATGATGCGCCTAGATACCTTTACCCGCGTTATATACGTAGAATACAACGCCTTTGCGTTAGGCCGAGCAGCAATGCTTTCATTGCAGCTAATGGTTATTGTTGGCTTTTTATTATTAGTAGAATCACAAATAAAAACAGCCAGTGAAAAACAAGGTCGTCCGCTAATTTTATTTCCTAGCAAGTGGCAGTTAAGTGCTATGTTTGTGACCTTTGCGCCAGTGTTATTGTTAGCCATTGGCTTACCTCTAGCCATTTTTACACTGTGGTTAGGGCGTGATGGTTTTAGCTCGTTTGATTTTAATATTGCTTGGAACTCAGCTTATGCATCAGCCATTGCCGCTGTGGTTGCCGTAATTGTAGCCGTGCCCGTTGCTCATGCTGCATTAAGTGGTAAAGCCGGTAAAGTAATGGAGCGCGTAACTTATTTTGGTTTTGGTATTCCGGGTATAGTAATGGGTACTGCTTTGGTTTATGGCGGCTTACAACTACCGTTTTTATATCAAACGTTAGGGCTTTTAATTATTGCATATATGCTGCGTTTTTTACCGCTTGCGGTAGGCTCTGTTCGTACTAGCACAGAACACTTAGATCCTAGTTTAATTAAATCTGCCAGAGTACTAGGAGCAAGCCCACGTGAAGCCTTTACGCGTATTACATTACCGCTGACTATGCGCGGAATAATAGCAGGTGCAGCACTTGTGTTTTTAGAGTCTATGCGTGAACTTGAAGCCACTCTTTTACTTGGCCCTACAGGCTTTGAAACACTTTCAACCTACTTATGGCGTGTTTACGAAGCAGGTTATTTTGGCCGCGCTGCAATACCTGGTTTATTGTTAGTAGTGATTTCTGCGTGCGCGTTAGCTATTATGCTCACTGGCGAAAAACGCAATCAGTTAGAACATTAAGGATTTAATAACAATGCTATCTGTAAGTCAGTTGTCTATAGATTATGGCAGTAACCGTGTAGTCAGCGATTTAAATCTATCGCTTGAACAAAGTGAAATCCTTATGCTTGTCGGCCCTACAGGCTGTGGTAAGAGCACAATTTTACAAGCACTTGCTGGGCTTTTACCTATCAGCGAAGGCGAAATAAACGTGGGTAAATGGCGTGCTACGCCTAAATTAACGGTACCACCTGAAAAACGCAGTGTTGGTATGGTGTTTCAAGACTTTGCATTATTCCCGCATTTAACGGTTGAGCAAAACATTTGCTTTAGATTAAAAAATACAGCGCCTGCAGAGCGCTGGATAAAACTATTGGGTCTTGACGAATTTAGAAATAAAAAACCTGCTACGCTTTCAGGCGGTCAAAAGCAGCGTGTTGCTCTAGCCCGAACTCTTGCACACGAGCCAGACTTTGTTTTACTTGATGAGCCATTGTCTAACCTAGATGCTGCACTAAAAGATATGCTGCGTTGGGATATTAGAAACGCACTTAAAGATGCCGGTGTTCCTGCCATTTGGGTAACGCACGATCAAGAAGAAGCGCTTTCTGTTGGTGATCGTGTTGGTGTTTTAAAAGCGGGTAAAATTCAGCAAATAGATACACCTGAGCGCTGCTTTAGTATTCCTAACAATCGTTTTGTTGCTCGCTTTTTAGGTGAGGCTAGCTTTATTGCCGGTAAATTTGAAAACGGACAAGCCACTACTTCTATAGGCAACGCACCAGCTCAAGGTGTTGATTGTGAAAGCGGCGATGTTGATGTACTGCTTCGCCCTGATGACGTATTACTTGTACAAAGTAGTGTTGGTAATAATGGTGAAGTTGTATGGGTACGCTTTGAAGGTGGCAGCAGATTATGCGCTGTAAAACTTGCCTGCTCTACCGTGGTAACCAGCCGTGTTAGCCATGAGGTTGTAGTAAACCCAGGCGATGAAGTACATGTATCATTAAGTACATCGCACCCACTTGCGGTTTATACAAAAGCTAACTAGTCGCGCTTAAAAACTAAAAAAGCCCATATGTATGGGCTTTTTAGATTAAAACATTAACGCAAATCACCACTCAAACATGTACGCCATTTTACTTATGGTTTTAAGCGGCACATTATGTGAGTTACGCTTAGCGTATAAATGCTGCATAGATTTGTCTTTTACTTCACCTACGATCACTTCTTTAACTTGATACCCTAAAGCAACAGCAGCTTGTGAATACGCGATAAATTCCCACTTTTTAATATTAGTGTTATCAACTATGACTAATGGGATATTTTGTGCGAGTGCATTAATAAAACGAACCAAGTTTAAATTATGGTATTGCGAGAGCCTAAACTTATCGAAGTGGTATTCGCCTTGCTCATTTATAAAGTAGTCATCGGTTGAACAAATTAGATATTGGCTTTCGTCAACACCACCTAGTTCATCTGCAAGGTTTTGCGCGTAATAAGACTTACCGCTTCCTGGTAGTCCTCGTAAAATAAAAACTTGTTTCATGGCATCCGTTTCTAAGTAAAAGGCAACATTAAAGAATTTAAAAACTTATAATGCCACAAAATAGTTAAATTTCAGAGTATCAAATCACAAAGTTAATCATTAATGCTGTAAAAATGGCTAAAAATAAAGCGCATTGATAAAAACTTTTAAAGAGTTGCCCACAATAGTTTTTTTATTTGAGTTAACTAGGTAAGATACAGGGTTCAAGTGCAGCAACGTTTATGCAATTAATGCCAATGTGCTGCGCACAGTTTAATAAATAAAGTTAGGCAACTTATATCATTGGAGTGAAGATGAGCCATTTAGCGATTTCAGAGCTATTAAAAGGCAACGTTGCGGTAGACAGCCAAGTGACAATTAAAGGCTGGATCCGTACTCGCCGCGATTCAAAAGCAGGAATATCATTTTTAGCCGTTCATGACGGTTCGTGTTTTGATCCTATTCAAGCGGTAGTTCCTAATTCACTGAATAATTATGATGAAGTTACTAGCTTAACAGCCGGTTGTTCTGTATCGGTTACTGGTGTTTTAGTTCAATCTGCTGGTAAAGGTCAGTCGTTTGAAATTCAAGCTAATTCTGTAACGGTTTTAGGTTGGGTAGAAAACCCAGATTCTTACCCAATGTCGGCAAAACGCCACAGCATTGAGTACTTACGTGAGCACGCTCACCTTCGCCCTCGTACAAATATGATTGGCGCGGTAACACGTGTACGCAACTGTTTAGCACAAGCTATTCACCGTTTTTACCACGAGCAAGGTTTTTACTGGATCAGCACACCAATCATCACGGCAAGCGACTGTGAAGGTGCTGGCGAAATGTTCCGTGTATCTACGCTTGATATGCAAAACTTACCGCGTACAGATAAAGGCGATGTTGATTACAGCGAAGATTTCTTTGGTAAAGAAGCATTTTTGACTGTATCTGGCCAGTTAAACGGCGAAACTTACGCATCAGCAATGTCAAAAATCTATACATTTGGCCCTACTTTCCGTGCTGAGAATTCAAATACTTCTCGTCACTTAGCTGAGTTTTGGATGGTTGAACCTGAAGTGGCATTTGCTGATTTAGAAGATATCGCAAAACTTGCAGAAAACATGCTTAAGTATGTATTTAAAGCCGTACTTGAAGAGCGCCGTGACGACATGGAATTTTTTGCACAACGTGTAGAAAAAACCGCAATCACTCGCCTTGAAGAGTTTGTAGATAAAGACTTTGCACAAGTTGATTACACAGACGCTGTTGAAATTCTTAAAACGTGTGGCAAAAAGTTTGAGTACGCTGTTGAATGGGGCGTAGATTTACAGTCTGAGCACGAGCGTTACTTAGCAGAAGAGCACTTTAAAGCACCGGTAGTTATTAAAAACTACCCGCGTGATATTAAAGCGTTTTACATGCGCCAAAACGAAGACGGCAAAACAGTTGCAGCAATGGACGTTGTAGCACCTGGTATCGGTGAGATTATTGGTGGCTCGCAACGTGAAGAACGTCTTGACGTACTTGATGCTCGCTTAGACGAAATGGGCTTAAACAAAGAAGATTACAGCTGGTACCGCGATTTACGTAAATACGGTAGTGTGCCACATTCAGGCTTTGGTTTAGGCTTTGAGCGTTTAGTTGCATACGTAACCGGTATGGGTAACGTACGTGATGTTATTGCCTTCCCTCGTACTAAAGGCAGCGCAACCTACTAATCAATAATTTGATTTGAAAAGCCAGCTTAATTGCTGGCTTTTTATTTTGTGCATCATATTTATTTTAAGCCGTATTAACGTAATATCTATTAACTAGTGATTTATAAATTCTGAACTATAGTTTTATAAACTCTCATTAATTTGGCTACTTTATGATTAAAAACCTAATTTTGGCAGTTTCAGTTCTTGTTTCCGCCTCAAGTGTAACCACCAGCCCCTCACCCGATTTTTCACAGCATAAACCTATTTTAATTGGTGGCTCATCCTCTGTTTCACAGTTATTTGAAATAATAAAACCTGAGTACGAAAAACAAACCAATACATTAATGCAAGTACGCTCTATGGGCAGCGATAAAGGCATTAAAGCTATCGGGCAAAACATTATAGATATTGGCACAAGCTCCCGTTACTTAACACATGAAGAACAAGCGAGTTACCCTCATGTTAGGCAAATTGTTATTGCACAAGATGCGTTAGTGTTTTTCACCAATAAAGAAAATAAAATTGACTCCCTTCAAGTTAAGCAGTTAACCGATATCTACGCAGGTAAATATAAAACATGGCAAGAAATTAACCCAAGTTACAACCCTCAAACAGAACGGGATAATAAAATACTGCTTTTTAGTAAAGCGTATAACCATGGCACCTTTGATGTGTTACTTGAGTTTTTAAACCTTAGTTATATGAAAGTACCGAGCAATAACAGCATAAAATTAAAGCATGCAGGAAATAGAGGTTTATTCCCTAAAACTGAAGTACAAATGTATGATGAATTTAATCAAGCGCTAGGAATTGTGCAGCGCATGCCTAATGCGATTGCTTTTGACTCGTATGGTGCAGTTTCACAACTTTTAGGCTCTAAAAAAGTTGATATGGTAAATTTAGTTGGTATAGATGGTGTAAAAGTCAGTGACCGCACAATTAAAAATGGAGAATATACTTTTGTTAGGCCGCTCATTCTATTGGTTAATACCCAGTCATCTCGCTCTGTAGAACAGGTGGAGTTAATGTTAAGCTTTCTCAAAAAAGATAAAATCCAAAAGATACTCTCTGAACACCACTATTCAATGGTTGAAGATAGTTAGTCAATAAAAAAGCCGCAAGAACATAAGTTCACTGCGGCTTTAAACCAGAATAAGTTAACTACCAATGTGCAATAATACACAACCATTTTATAAGGCTAAGTGTGTCGCTACCTACCTTAAATACTCTCATTTACGACCGCATGGATGCAGAAGGTAGAGCAATGCAGTAGCAATTGCCGAGAACAACTAAATAGCAATTTTTTTGTCTAGCTATCAACTCATTTTTCCACCCGCAAAATAGATCACTTAATTAAGCGAATTGATATAAATTTAAAGCGCGTTTTCAAGCTGCGGTAATACCTCAAATAAATCCGCAACTAAGCCGTAATCTGCTACTTGGAATATTGGCGCATCAGGATCTTTGTTAATTGCGACGATCACTTTAGAGTCTTTCATACCGGCTAAGTGCTGAATAGCCCCGCTAATACCTACTGCAATATATAAGTTAGGCGCTACAATTTTACCGGTTTGCCCTACTTGCATATCGTTAGGTACAAAGCCTGCATCAACAGCTGCACGCGATGCACCAATGGCTGCACCTAGTTTATCGGCAATACCGTTTAATAACGCAAAATTTTCGCCATTTTGCATACCACGCCCACCCGATATAACCACCTCTGCTGCGGTAAGCTCTGGGCGCTCTGATTCAGTTTGCTCAACGCTTACAAACGTACTTAACTGTGAGTCCGATACCGTATCTAACGTATTAATACTTACAGCGCCTTGCTCGCCTTGTAAATCAAAGCTACTTGCGCGTACGGTAATAACCTTTTTAGCATCAAGTGATTTAACTGTCGCAATAGCGTTACCTGCATAAATTGGGCGTTTAAACGTATCTGCATCTATTACATCGATTATTTCTGAAATTTGAGCAACATCTAAAAGTGCTGCAACGCGTGGCATAAAATTTTTGCCTGTAGTAGTGGCACTTGCCACAATATGACTATAATCGTCAGCAAGGCTCAATACTAAGTCTGTCATGCTTTCAGCAAGTTGATGCTCATAAACAGCGTGGTCTACTGAAAGTACCACATTAACACCGGCAATTGTTGCTAGCTTTTCGCTCATCGCGCTTATATTTAAGCCGGCAACGAGTACATCCACGTCTAAGCCTAATTTAACAGCGGCATTAATTGTTTTTGAGGTTTCTGGTTTTAAGGCACCGTTATCGTGCTCTGCAATTACAAGTGTTTTCATTTAAATCACCTTTGCCTCTGTTTTAAGTTTTTCTACAAGCTGTGCTACATCTTCTACAATAATGCCACCGCTGCGTTTTGCTGGCTCTTCTACGCTTACAAGCTGTATGCGAGGCGCTAAATCAACGCCTAACGAGTCGGCTGCAACAACTTCAAGCGGCTTACGTTTTGCTTTCATTATATTGGGTAATGATGCATAGCGAGGCTCGTTTAAACGTAAATCGGTAGTAACAATAGCTGGTAAGCTAAGTGCTACCGTTTGCAGGCCACCGTCTACCTCTCGGGTTACGTTTACTTTGTTATTTTCGATAACGACTTTTGATGCAAACGTACCTTGTCCACGATTTGTTAAGGCAGCAAGCATTTGTCCCGTTTGGTTATTATCGGAATCGATAGACTGTTTTCCTAAAATAACCAGCTCGGGGGCTTCTTGCTCAACAATTTTTGCAAGTAGCTTAGCAATATGAAGTGACTCTAGTTTTTCATCGGTTTCGATGTGAATTGCTTTGTCGGCACCTAGGGCAAGTGCAGTACGTAATTGCTCTTGCGATGCTTTAGCGCCAATGGTTACAGCAACTACTTCTGATGCTGTGCCTGCTTCTTTTAATCGTATAGCTTCTTCAATTGCAATTTCGCAAAATGGATTCATTGCCATTTTTACGTTAGCTAAATCAACATCGCTATTATCACATTTAACGCGAGCTTTTACGTTGTAGTCGATAACTCTTTTTATTGGTACGAGAACTTTCATAGGAACTCCATAATTATTTAAACCTACAAGGTAACGTGCACGTCAACTTATTTATTTTATGAAATCAGACTACTTCCTGTTGACGTAAACGTCAACCTAAAATAACCTTAAACTATTCACAGCCTGTAATGTTTAATGTGCAAGTATTAAAAAGGCTGCATTGCTTATCTAATTTAGCTAAGCCCGTTATTGATTGAGAGGTTATTATGGTCGAACGTGAAACCATGGAATTTGATGTAGTAATTGTAGGAGCAGGCCCTGCAGGTCTTGCTAGTGCAATTAAACTCGCGCAATTAGCACAAGAAAAACAACAAGAATGTATGATTTGCGTAGTAGAAAAAGGCTCTGAAGTGGGTGCACATGTACTCTCAGGAGCCGTATTTGAAACTAAAGCGCTTGATGAGCTATTACCCAATTGGCAAGAACTAGGCGCGCCTGTTTCAACAAAAGTAACTAACGATGAAATCTACTGGTTTAATAACGAACACAAAGCGACATCAATCCCCCACTTCGCTACACCTAAAACATTTCATAATGATGGTAACTACATTGTGTCTATGGGTAACGTATGTCGATGGCTTGCAGAACAAGCCGAAGGTTTAGGTGTAGAAATATTCCCAGGTTTTAGCGCACATTCGTTAATTATTGAAGATGAAGCCGTTAAAGGCATTATTACTGGCGATATGGGAGTCGATAAAGACGGTAACGAGAAAGACGGTTATATGCCCGGTATGGAGCTTCGTGCTAAATACACTATTTTTGCTGAAGGTTGTCGCGGTCATTTGGGCAAACAGCTTATAAACCAGTTTGAACTCGATGCCGATGCATCTCCTCAACATTACGGTTTGGGTTTTAAAGAGATTTGGCAAATTGATGAAAGCAAACATGAGCTAGGTAAAGTAATACATGGTGCAGGTTGGCCACTTGCAGGCGATACCAACGGTGGTGCATTTATGTATCACAGTGAAAATAACCAAGTTGTGGTTGGCCTAATAGTTGACCTAAATTATTCAAACCCGCATTTAAGTCCGTTTGATGAGTTTCAACGAATGAAACATCACCCTGTATTTAAAAACGTACTTGAAGGCGGTGAACGTATTGCTTATGGCGCACGTGCAATTGCAAAAGGTGGCTTACATTCGTTACCTAAAATGAATTTTGCGGGTGGCTTATTAGTTGGTTGTAATGCAGGCACACTCAATTTTGCAAAAATTAAAGGTAACCATACCGCAATGAAATCGGGAATGGTGGCAGCCGAGGTCATTTTTGATGCACTACAAAATAATATGGCTAATACTGATTTAACCGAATTTAAGGCGGCATTTGAAAACTCGTGGGCATATAAAGAGCTATATCAATCACGCAATTTTGGCCCAGCAATGCACAAGCTCGGAAAATTTGTAGGTGGTGCTTATAATACGCTTGAGCAAAACCTATTTAATGGCGCGTTACCGTTTACATTTAAAGATAATACACCCGATCACTCAACGCTTGTTGACGCTAACACCGCTGACAAAATAGCGTATCCAAAGCCAGATGGACAATTGAGCTTTGATAAACTCTCGAGCGTGTTTTTATCAAACACAAACCACGAAGAATCACAGCCATGTCATTTAAAATTAAAAGATGCGTCTATTCCTATTACAGTTAACTTAGTTAAATTTGATGAACCCGCACAACGTTACTGTCCGGCTGGCGTATACGAAGTGCAAAAAATTGAAGGTGAAAACCAGTTTGTGATTAATGCACAAAACTGCGTGCACTGTAAAACCTGCGATATTAAAGATCCTAGCCAAAATATTACTTGGGTAACACCAGAAGGCGCTGGTGGCCCTAACTACCCTAATATGTAACTATTTTATGCACAAAGGGGCATTTAAACCCTATCTTTTACATATAAATTATAAACCTATCCTAAATTGCAGGGGCTTCGGCCCTTTTTTTGCGGTATGCTCATAGTTATGTTTAATAAAGTGAGTATTTAATATGCCGTCGTCAAAAGTTGTTTTTCGTTTTTTAGCCGAGCCCACCGATGTAAATTTTGGTGGTAAAGTCCACGGTGGAGCTGTAATGAAGTGGATTGACCAAGCTGGTTATGCATGTGCAGCGGGTTGGAGTGGTCATTACTGTGTAACTGTATCGGTTGCTGGTGTTAAATTTAGGCGCCCTATTCTCGTTGGCCAAATTGTAGAGGTAGAAGCTAAAATCGCCCATACAGGCAGAAGTAGTATGCAAATATTTATACAAGTTCGCTGCGGCGATCCTAAAACACAAAACATGGTTGAAACTAATCATTGTGTTATTAGCTTTATTGCTATGGACGAAACCGGCTACCCTATCGAAGTACCTTCATTTAAAGCGGTCACAGAAGAAGATATAAAATTAGAAAACTACGCAATAAAAATGAAAGAAATTGCGATAGAGACTGAAAACCTATTACACGAAGTATAAACTACTGTAATTTTTAATAGGACTGAACAACCCTGTAAAAATCACATGGTACTTTGTAAAACATTCAACTTTAGTTAGAAAACAAAAATACTAAAAAGTTCAAGTTGATTATAAAACACTCTCAACGCCATTAAATTCAATACTAAAGCATTGTTTATGGCGTTTTTTATTACTATTTTAAACTTGGCACGCCAGCTGCAACTGAGTAATTGTCGTTTGATGAGATTAATCAAACATTTATTATTTAAAGGAGCTATTCAATGATTAAAACACTTTCTCTTTCTGCACTTGCTTTAGCAACAATGGGTTTTAACTCTGCAGCACACGCCGATATTGCCGATTTCGACTCTCCTCGTATTTACACCGGTATTGGTTACGGACAATATTCTTTTGAGTTTGAAGATAGCGACAACGACACTGACTTCGACGATGACGCACAAATGCTTAAAGGTTACGTCGGCACACAATTTAATGAATATTTAAGCTTAGAGCTTGCTTATCAAAATTTTGATGAGGTGAGCGACATAGACAATAAAGCTGAAATTGATGGTGTATCACTTGCAGCACGCCTAGGTTTACCGATCAGCGAAAGCTTCTCTGTATACGCAAAAGGCGGTTGGTTTGAATGGGATGCAGACTATGAGCAAGAACTACCTGTAGGCAGCATTTCAGCTTCTCAAGATGGCGGCGATGTATTTTACGGTGCTGGTATCGAGTACGCTCTAACAACAAACGTGCAATTTCGTTTAGAATATGAGCGCTTCAAACTAGATGATGACATTGACCCTGATATGGATGTTGCATCTGTTTCAGTTCAGTACATGTTTTAATTAAACATTACTCTATTTAAAAAGGTAAGCTTATGCTTACCTTTTTTGTTTTGTAACCCTTCTAATAACATTATAAACTAATCAGTCTATTTAATTCTTTTATACCAGTAAGTCTATAAATAATTAACTTGCTGTCATTAATGCCATAACTATTAAATAAAGGTAGAATAACGCCCTATTTTATTATTACCTGAGTACTATGAGCGATTACAGCATTTCGGCAATAGGCCATATTCAATCTCCATACAAACAAAAATTTGCCATTCCTAGGCAGCCTCGATTAGTACCAGAAGCTAAAGCTAAACTTATATTTACACCTGAGTTTAATCGTGAAGAGTTTGTACGTGGAATTGATGAATTTACTCATATATGGTTGCTATTTAGATTTCATGAAACCGCTGATAAGGGCTTCTCCGCTATGGTACGTCCTCCTCGATTAGGCGGTAATGAACGAAAAGGTGTGTTTGCTACACGCGCTACCTTTAGACCTAACGCCATTGGTATGAGCGCTGTAAAACTCGAAGGAATTGAATATAAAAATGGGCAGCTTAGTTTATTGCTTGCCGGCATAGACTTACTTGATGGCACACCCATAATAGATATAAAACCCTACTTACCTTATTCAGATGCAATGCAAGATGCTAGTGCAGGGTTTGCCGATACACGCCCAGAAACACAAATGAGTGTGGAGTTTACGTCTGAAGTAACCAATTTTATTGAGCAACAAACACAATACACCGATTTGCTCAACTTTATTAGTAATGTTTTAAAACAAGATCCTCGCCCTGCTTATAAAAAACAAAAAGATGGCGAGCAGAGCTACGGAATGACTTTGTATGATTATAATATTCGCTGGCAAGTTAATGGCGAGCATAACGTAGTAACAAGTATAGAAAAAAACTAAATAACTCACTTAGCGCTTTAGTGTAAAAGCATCCGCTGGTAAACTTAAGCTCTATTAAAAGAACATATTACTCTATTTCGGAAAAATAATGCGTACCAGTCAATATATACTCGCAACACTTAAAGAAACGCCATCAGATGCTGAAATTGTATCGCATCAGTTAATGCTTAGAGCCGGTATGATCCGTCGCGTCGCTTCGGGTTTATACACTTGGCTACCCTCTGGTTTACGTGTACTACGTAAAGTAGAAACTATTGTACGTGAAGAAATGGACAAAGCAGGCGCTATTGAAATGCTAATGCCTGTTATACAGCCTGCAGATTTATGGGAAGAGTCAGGTCGCTGGAGTGAATTTGGTCCAGAGCTTATACGCTTTACTGACCGTCACAACCGCACATTTGCACTTGGCCCAACACATGAAGAAGTAATTACTGATTTTGTTCGTAAAGAAATTAGCAGCTACAAGCAGCTGCCAATTACATTGTACCAAGTTCAAACAAAAGTACGTGACGAGCGCCGTCCTCGCTTTGGTGTAATGCGTGCTCGTGAATTTACAATGAAAGATGCATACTCATTTCACTTAAGCGAAGAATGTTTAGATGCTACTTATAAAGCAATGCACCAAGCATATTGTAATATTTTTGAGCGTTTAGACCTTGATTACCGCCCTGTTATCGCAGATACAGGTTCGATTGGTGGCAGTGTTTCTCATGAGTTTCATGTACTTGCTGAATCAGGCGAAGATGCTATAGCCTTTAGTGATGGTAGCGATTACGCCGCTAATATTGAAAAAGCAGAAGCGCTTGCTCCAAACGTTTCACGCCCAGAGGCAACAAAAGAGCTAAAAGCATTTCCTACACCAGACGCTAAAACTATTAGCGAGCTTAAAAAACATTACGGCGTTAAACCACATCGTGGCGTTAAAACGTTAATTGTTTACGGCACGCCTGATGAAAACGATGTACGTGGTTTAGTGGCGCTTGTACTTCGTGGCGATCATGATTTAAATGAACTAAAAGCCGAAAAGCACCCACTTGTTGACTCGCCTCTTGAAATGGCTACGGAAGCAGACATAGTTGACGCTATTGGCGCAAAACCAGGTTCACTTGGCCCTGTTGGCTTATCAATGCCTATTATTGTTGATAGAACAGCAAATGTAATGGCTGATTTTGTAGCTGGCGCTAATAAAGATGACGAACACTTTAGCGGTATTAACTGGGATCGCGACGTAACTAACTACGAAGTTGCCGATATCCGCAATATTGTTGAAGGTGACGCTA
The DNA here is from genome assembly GCF_018101025.1 of Pseudoalteromonas sp. MMG006. Taxonomy (NCBI): domain Bacteria; kingdom Pseudomonadati; phylum Pseudomonadota; class Gammaproteobacteria; order Alteromonadales; family Pseudoalteromonadaceae; genus Pseudoalteromonas; species Pseudoalteromonas sp. MMG006. Next base: position 112,266 of record NZ_JAGJEJ010000010.1, on the reverse strand, counting down.
GCCCATGTGGTCAAGGTAATCTTCAAATTAAACGTGGTATTGAAGTAGGCCATATTTTTCAGCTGGGTACTAAGTACTCAGAGGCAATGAAGGCAGGTGTATTAAGCGAATCCGGTAAAAACCAAGTTATGACTATGGGTTGTTATGGTATTGGTGTATCTCGTATTGTTGCAGCGGCTATTGAGCAAAACAATGATGACTACGGTATTAAATGGCCGCAACCAATTGCACCATTTGATTTAGCAATCGTACCGATGAATATGCACAAATCTCATCGTATTCCTGATATTGCTAATAACCTTTATCAAGGTTTAAAAGATGCCGGCCTTGATGTGTTATTTGACGACCGTAAAGAGCGCCCAGGTGTTATGTTTAATGATATGGAACTGATTGGTGTTCCTTATACATTGGTTATTGGCGAACGTAACCTTGACGAAAATAAAGTTGAACTTAAAAATCGTCATACCGGTGAAAAGCTTATGGTTGATATAGACACCGCAGTTGAAGTTATTAAGGCCACCGTAAAAGGTTAATTAATAGTTTAACGAGCTTATAAACAGATAGCCGCTTTAATTAGCGGCTTTTTTATATTACTTTTTAGCATGTAATGTCATGTAGGCTTAGCCAAAGTGCCTTATAAATGTCACGCGGCTTATCTAAAGTGGATAATTATTCAACTATGTGTAGATGACATGACAGATAAATTAAACGCAGACAAGCAACACTATCCTGCGGTATGGATTTCCGACATACACTTGGGGTTTAAAGATTGTAAAGCAGAATACCTGCTAGATTTTTTAAACTCAATTGAATGCGATACGCTTTATTTAGTCGGTGATATTGTTGATTTGTGGTCACTAAAACGCCAGTTTTATTGGCCCCCTTCTCACTACCAAGTACTTAACTGTATACAACAAAAAGCACTGGATGGAACGCGTGTAATTTACATCCCTGGAAATCACGATGACACATTTCGACAGTATCTTGACCAAACAATGTGTGGTGTAGAAATACACCAGCAATATATTCATACCACTGAAGCTAATAAACGGTTTTTACTTATGCACGGTGATGAATTTGATACCGCAACGCGCTATAGCACACTCATTAGCATTGCAGGAGATGCTGGCTATGATTTTTTGCTGTTTTTAAATCGTTGGACTAACCGGATTAGAAAAGCATACGGAGGAAACTACTACTCACTTGCCGCCTATAAAAAAGCACGGGTACATAAAGCCCAAGCGGCAATCACAGCCTTTGAAGATGCCGCTATACACGAAGCTAAAAAACAGAAGGTGGATGGAATAATTTGTGGACATATTCACCATCCTAAAATCAAGGTTGAAGATGGCATAGTGTATTGCAACGATGGTGATTGGATAGAAAGCTGTACTGCACTAGTAGAGCAGAAAAACGGTAAAATAGAATTGCTACATTGGTCAGATACACAAAAAATACTACAAAGCGCAGAAGTAAATAATACTGCTACACTCGTAAAACCAAACAAGTCAGCGGCCTAACCACTGACTTATCAAATCACACTCCTTAAAACGCTAGTTAATTCAACCAAGTTATTAGCCTGTCTTTCAGCGTTTTAGGTTTTATAGGCTTGGTAATATAGTCGTTCATACCAGCAGCTATACAGCGCTCTCTGTCACCTTCCATAGCACTTGCGGTCATAGCGACGATTGGTACGTGAATATAGTCAATGCCAGCTTTAGCATTACGAATTTCGCTAGTCGCATCGTAACCATTTAAATTAGGCATTTGGCAATCCATTAGTACTAAATCAATAGGTGGCCCTTCATTAAATTTCAGCGCGTCAATTGCCTCCACGCCGTCAGAAGCACACGTAATATTGATTTTAGTCCGATTTAAAATAGCTTTAGCTACTTCTATATTGATCATATTGTCATCAACAAGCAGTACATGATATGCCGATAAATCAGGCTCAGCTAATTCCTCTGCAAGTGTATTAGGAGGCGTTAAAACGAACTCTTTGCTGGCACCAAACAAGCTTGCCAACTTATATGTAAACTGATCTTGCGTAAGGGGTTTATTAAGAATATGACTATGCTCTGGGAATACCTTTTTAGATTGCTTATTCATCACCATATCACGCAAAATTAAAACGTAGCGTTTATCATGTTGCTTACAAAAGTTTATAAGAGCATCCACTTGAGGATGCTCATCATCAATGATTAATAAATCAGCGTCAAAGGCCTCATGCTCACTAAAGTAATCGAGCCTTATTATTTTGTCTTCATCGACCTTACAGGTTTGTAATAATAAATCAGTAACGTTATTAAATACGTTATCGCGCGCAATTAAGGCTGCCACATTAATGCTCGTTGCAAGCTCAATACCTGTGTTTAGCTTTTTCTGTGCCGCTACATGAAGTTCAACTGATGCTGTAAATGTACTTCCTTTGCCTTTTTCACTCATTACAGTAATGTTGCCGCCCATTAACTGTGCTAATTTTTTACAAATAGAAAGGCCTAACCCGGTTCCACCAAAATGTCTGGTTGTACTTGAGTCTTCTTGGGTAAACACATCAAATAATTTATTAATGTTTTCTGGCGCAATACCTATACCGGTATCTTTAATTGTAAAACTCATTAGTAGTTTTGAATCAGTAATATATTTAGAAGATAACGTTAAACTCACTTCACCTTTGTGTGTAAATTTGAATGCGTTATTTACAAGATTTATTAAAATTTGTTTTAACCGATGGCTATCACCAATGACCATCCTATCGACCACGTTTTTAGTATCTAAAAATACTTCAAGGCCTTTACGTTGTCCATGCAGCGCAAGCGATGTGATCATATCACTACAAACAGTCACAACGTCAAACGTATGGTTGTCTATATCAAGCTTGCCGGCTTCTATTTTAGAAAAATCTAAAATATCGTTTATTAAATTCATCAAAGAATTAGCACTGCTATTAGCGAGTTTTAAGTAATGATGTTGCTGATCGGTAAGGCTATCTTCTTTAAGCATTTCTAACATGCCTAGTACGCCATTCATCGGTGTGCGTATTTCGTGCGATATATTAGCAACAAAATCGCTTTTTGCCTGGCTTGCAGCCAGTGCTTGGTCAATTGCGCGCTCGAGCTCTACAGTTCGCTGAGATACTTTTAACTCTAATGTATTATTTAGCCCTTCAAGTTCAGATTGAATATTTTTTAGCGAACTAATATTCCTTAAAATGGCTGCTACTTGGTAACGGTTTTTAAATACATCAAAAATACTACTTAACGTAATAGAGTAAAATTGCTTGTTACCAAATCCATCTGTATAAACTGCCTCAAAAGGCATTTTAACGCCATCGGTAATCGTATCTTCTATACAGTTTTCATCAGCTTCATTTAGCTCAAACAGTGAAGTAAAACTGACCTGCTCACCTTTTAACTTTGAGCCAAACACCTCATTGGCTGTATTATTAAAATTAACTATTTCACCTGTTTGTTCAATAGTGAAAATAGCATCAAGTGAATTTTCAATTACTTTATTATTTTGCTCTTTTAATGAGTGAATAAGTAACTTTCTATTTATAAAACGCTGATACAAACCTGTAATAACTAAAAATATGCTTAAAAATACCACCAGCATAGTTATAAAGTTATCCCTTCTTTGACTTACTTTAGCGAGTAGCTCCTGTGAATTTACACTTACGGCAAGTTCAAGCGGCAGCATTGCTATATGGCCGTCAAAGGTGATGCGTTTTTTTAAGGTATAAAAAGGCGGGTAGTCGCTAAAAGTAAGCGTGCCTTGTGGCTTCATTGTTGCTGAACTCGAAAATTCGTCATCCCACGTTTTAGCTTTACTAAACTCAAAGCCAAATCTAAGTTCAGGATTGGGGTGATACAAAAATTCATTTTCGTTGTTCATTAAATAAATTTGAGTACCATGAGGAAGCTCAACAGTAAGGCTCTTTATTAAATCTTCTGCAAAGTAGTTAGTCACTAATATAGCAAAAACTTGTTTTTGTTCGTCAAATACAGGCTTAGCAACGCGGAACGTACTAACGTAAGGCTTTTGAATTTGCCCATTTTCGCGGTTGTAATTAATTGGTGAAATATAAACGCTTTTATCATCTAGCATGCTTGCCTTAATTATATAGTCACGTTCACCTTTTTTTTGTAACTGGGTGCCCTGCAACCTTATAATTTCACCTAATTGATTACGATCAACTCTTACTATTTCTTGCCCACCGTCCGCTAACATTATGTAACGCGCTTGCAATATGCTCTCGTCTGTACGCATAAAACCGCTAAATATGCTGGCTAAACGAGTTTGCCAAACATCTATAGGCGTACCTAGCAACGGATCTATGTATTTATTTTCAGATGCACGAGATATGCCTTGAATAGGAGGTGTAGCATCTAAAAATCTAATTGCATTAACGCTATCTTGCAGGTGTTTTTTTAAAGAGAGGCTTTTTAGTTCTAGTTCACGCTTTAACTCAATTTGCGCAGAGTGATAAATGTCACTTCTAACATTTTTCTCAAATATATACAAAGATGGCAACGCAATCAGCAAAAAGAGTCCCGCTGCTATAACGATTAGTTTATTACTTTTTGCTATATCCAAAAAAACATTCCTTTTTAACATTTACCTTCACCACCAAACTTTCTTGCTACAGTATAGTGTATTAAAAGCTAAAAAAGGACCCTAAAACTAATTAGTTATCATTATTTCATTTTATAATCTTGTATATTAATGTATGGACACGACAGCTTATACTTAGCCACACAATAAGACTGAATTCAAAGTGAATATGTTCTCCATTATAAGTTTTATTAAATATGTTATTTATTCGCAAAAAAGGTAGCATTTGCTACCTTTTTAGATATTTAAAAGCACCTTTTATCTAAACAGTACGTCTTCTCTATTAAACCATTTAACACAAAATGCTAGTAGCGCACCGGCTATCAGCGCCGTAGCCAAAAATATTAAGCCTACAAAAGTGTAATCAACGGTGCCTTTAATTATATCTTTAATTGCTAAAGCAACATTAGTAACAGGAATAAACGCAGTTTTAGCGGTTAGCTCCATATTAGGTAATATTGAAATTATAATAGGAAAGAACACACCCATACTAAGCGGGGCCATATAATTTTGAGCTTCTTTAAACGTACGTGCATAGATAGATATAGCCAATGCTAATGATGAAAATATTGCAGCCAAAGGTAGTAGCAATACAAATATCATTAGTAAATCGGTTACTGCTAAAGAACTAAAAGCCGTTTTAATCACATCTAAATCTGCAAACGCTAATGCTAACGCAACCCAACAGCCCATACTGAGTACCGTTATTGTTGTGGAGGCTATAGAAGTCGTTAACAGCGTTATAAATTTACCAAGTACTAACTCAGTACGCGTAATCGGAGTAAGCAGAAGAGTTTCTAGTGTGCCACGCTCTTTTTCACCGGCGCCTAAGTCTATAGCTGGGTAAGTCGCCCCCATTAATACGAGAGGGATAAGTAAATAAGGTAAAAAACCACCCATTTTTTCGCCTAAGTTTTCACGCTTATCTGCGGTATCAACCTTTATTACATCTACTGGATTTAACAGCGCTGCGTGCGCTGACATATCAATACCAAAACTAATCAATTGTTCTTTTTGTAAGTTGTCGCTGTATTCTTTTGCGAGCTCTTTTACACGTTCAAATAAAAAATTAATTGATTTTGAATCGTTAAATACTACTTGCCATTTACTTTGCTTTTCATCATTTAGCGTTTGTTTTGCATCACTGGGTAAATAGATACCCATATCGATATCACCAGCAATAACACCCGCTTTCAGCTCTTCAATAGTATTAAACGTTTTGTTGCCTTTATACAACTCAAAACTTTTGTGATAAAACACTTTGTCTGTAAATTCTTGTGCGTACTCACCATTGATAATTACGTATGTATTTACTTTTTGATCAGCATCAAGCGCTGCTTGAGAACTTATAAATGCCATTACTGCAAATATTATTGGAAATATAATAACGGGCAGCGCGACAACAAACATTAAGGTTTTTTTGTCGCGAAGGAGTTCTTTTAATTCCTTTTTAAATACTTCAAACATCATGTTTCTCCGTTAGTATATTTATAAACGCTTTGTTAAGCTCATCGCTTTTACCCGCTTTTTTAAATTCATCTATTGTGCCATCAAAACAGCTAATACCTTCATTAATAACCGCTACTCGGTCGCATAAAAGTGCAACTTCATCTAAATGATGAGTCGAGAAAATAACAGGCGTGCCCTGCTCTTTTAAGCCTTTAATAAAGTTTATAACCGTTTGTGTAGTCATTATATCAAGGCCCGTTGTTGGTTCATCAAGCACTACCACATCAGGATGATGAACTACCGCACGCGCTATATTTGCTTTTTGCTTCATACCTGTTGAGAGGTTTTCTGCGCGTTTATCAATAAATTTGTGCATATCGAGCATACTAAACAGCTCTTCACAACGCGATGCTATGTCTTTTTTACTCATCCCATGGAGTTTTGCAAAGTACTCTATGTTTTCTTTTACGGTTAAGCGGCCGTACAACCCTGTAGATCCTGATAAAAAGCCGATTGATTTGCGCCCAAGCAATGGTTTTTTTACTATGTCGTTACCCGCTATAGTAATAGAGCCTTCATCTGGTTTCAGTGCGGTTGATAACATACGTAGTGTTGTTGTTTTACCCGCCCCATTTGGGCCTAATAAACCAAGCACTTCACCTTTAGCACAACTAAAGCTTACATTACGAACAGAGTGAAAATAGTCTTTGTCTTCACGTGGGTCGATATCGTCGACTTTGTTTTTTTTATGATCTTTGGTTAACTTAAATTTCTTTTTAAGCCCAGCGATTTCTATCATGTTCGTATCCTTCGTTTCGCTCTAAAATAATCTGTATTGTCGTAAAATGACGCGTCTTGATTTTCATCATGCCAACCTGGCACACCTAATAAAGGTAAAGGTGAAAGCTGTGTGTTATCAGCTAAACAGTTGTTAGTATTAATCATCTCATAAAGGGCTTGGTCTAGGTACTGATATTGAGTAACTAAATCTTTACAAAATATTTCATCGGGCATACATACAAACAACGCTTTACCCGTTAACCCTATATAAGGCTTGGTAAGCATTTCGTAATTTGCATGACCAAACATGAATGGCTTTATTGTTTTACCCCACTCGTTTTTATTATCAACAAAAGCTGACTTCCATTGGTGCTCGCGAAGTAGCTCAATCCATTTAGTGTCGCTAATGGCTAATACAACACCACATTCATCAAACAAAGTAAGTGCATTTCTGTGTTTGGTACGCTTTTGTAGCCCATATTGCGCTATATCTTGCACGTGACGTTGGTTGATCAGTGCCTTAGTTTTTGGGAATAAACACCAAATAAAACCACCAAATAAGTCATGCCAATTTTCTGCACGAGTTGGCACTACACCCGTTTCAAAAATAACCTGCTCATAATACCTATCGCCAAAATCTACTTTTGCGTCGTCTTCAAAGCTAATAGCAATATTATTAGCATTAATCGCTTTTAAAAAAGGAGAAAACCACTGAGGTGCAGGCCAATTAGTTAGCTCGTCTACTTTAAATAGCTCACGTAAGTGCGAAAATGCGCCTGTTTGTAAACTACTCACTTGCCATTGCTCTGGAGGAGTAAAGCGTTTCATTTGTACCTTTAACAATTTATACCTTTAATTTGCGGGAAGTTTACCGCAAAAACTGGTTCTACTTAATAGAACTTAATATACTTATTAAATCTTAAAACAAGAAAAGAGCTGACATGAAACGTTATTTTTCTCTCACATTACTTGCAGGTGCTGTTTTAGCAGGCTGTACAACAACAAGTATTACCTCTACCGATGTAACTACAGGCTATAACAGCATTAAAGCTGATGAACTGGCTAAACATGTAAAAGTACTCGCATCTGATGAATTTGGCGGACGCGCTCCTTCATCGCCTGGCGAAAAACTAACGCTTGATTATTTAACAGCGCAATTTAAAGCCCTAGGTTTAGAGTCTGGCAATGGCGACAGCTACTTACAAGAAGTTCCACTTGTGTCGCTTGAGGCTGATGCAAACATGGTATTAACTATTGGTGGGAAAGATTACCAATACAAAAAAGACATGGTTATGGGTAGTAGCCGTATCAGTGCACAAGAAGGCATTGAAAATTCAGAACTTGTATTTGTTGGCTACGGTGTAAATGCGCCAGAGTACAACTGGAATGATTACGAAGGGCTAGACGTTAAAGGTAAAACAGTGGTTATGCTTGTTAACGATCCGGGTTTTGCTACAAAAGATCCTGCGTTATTTACAGGCGATGCAATGACCTACTACGGACGCTGGACTTACAAGTACGAAGAAGCAAGCCGTCAAGGTGCAGCTGGAGCCATTATTATTCATGAAACAGCACCTGCTTCTTACCCGTGGTCGGTTGTAGAAAACTCTTGGAGTGGTGAGCAATTTGGGTTTCAAAAAGAAAATAACAACATGGACCGCGTTGCCGTTGAAGGTTGGGTAACTAGTGATGTAGCAAAAGAGCTATTTACTAAGGCTGGCCTTGATTTTGAGACTGTAAAAACAAATGCAGCAAAAGGTGCTTATAACGTTGATATGGGCGATTTAACTGCATCGGTAAGCGTTAAAAATACAATAAAAAAATCGGTGTCGTACAACTTTATTGCAACCCTCCCAGGTAGTGAAAAACCTGACGAACACGTTATTTACTCTGCACACTGGGATCACTTAGGTACAGATAAAACCCGTAAAGGCGATCAAATTTATAACGGTGCACACGACAACGCAACAGGTACAGCTGGACTTATTGAAGTAGCTGAAGCCTTTACTCAATTACCAAAGCACCCTAGCCGCTCAATGACCTTTTTAGCCGTTACTGCAGAAGAACAAGGCTTACTTGGTTCTAAGTATTACGCAGCAAACCCGGTTATTGCTGCTAATAAAACCGTTGCGAACATAAATATGGATAGCTTAAACCTACTAGGTAAAGTTAAAGATATGAATGTAGTAGGTATTGGTAAATCGCAAATGGATGAATTTTTAACTACCGCAGCCAAAGAACAAGGTAGGACAATATCAGGCGATCCAAAACCATCATCGGGTGGCTATTACCGCTCTGATCACTTTGCATTTGCAAATATGGGTATTCCTGCAATGTATGCAGGCGGTGGTACCGTAGCGGCCGATGAAGAAACAGCAAATTATCGTAAACGTATGAGCTTAGTACTTCGCGGTTGTTACCATCAGCCTTGTGATAGGTACCGCGATGAGTGGGATTTATCAGGCGCTGTTCAAGACTTACAATTATTTTATAAAGTAGGTTTTAATATATCTGAGCAAGAGCAATGGCCTACTTGGAATGCCAACTCAGAATTTCAACGTAAATAGCACAGAGTTTAACATCGAAAAACTCAAAGTGAGTAATCGATATAAATAGATGCAAATGATATTGATTATCATTTAATTAAAATATACAGTGTTACTAAGTTTATTTAATTGGTGACACTGTATGATTTTACTCTCTCAAATAGGATTTATTACGCCCGCTTCTAAACGCTTTGTTACCCAAAATAAACGTTTATTATTACCACTGTTTTTGTTGGTATGCTTAGTTTTGCCATCACTTCGTGAAATGACCGTAACAGCACTAAGCGATGCTTTTTTTCAAGTTAGCGTATTTGTTGCTGCTACATTATTAATTTATTACTACGCCATAGAGCATTTACCTCAGTTAGAGCTTAGTTATTTAAGTGCTAAGTCGCCGATACTAGAAATATTTTTTGCAGCCGTATTAGGTGCCCTTCCTGGATGTGGTGGTGCAATAATAGTGGTTACTCAATTTACAAAAGGCCAAGCAAGTTTTGGTGCTATAGTCGCCGTGCTTACTGCCACAATGGGCGATGCTGCATTTTTACTCCTTGCCACTCGCCCTACTGAAGGTTCAATTATAATGGCGATTGGTTTAGTCGTCGGTACACTTTGTGGTGTTGTAGTAAATGCCCTTCATGCAAAAGATTTTTTACGCCCAACTAAGCAAGAACAAAAACACCAAGTTAAAGTATTACCTACTCGAATAATTAAAATAAGCAAACCCGTTTGGATGTTCGCTATTATTCCAAGCCTCATTATTGCTTTTTTAATTGCGTTTAATGTCGACTTTGATCAATTTGGACAATACACAGGCACAAGTATTAGCCTTTTTGGTGCTGCAATGGCGTTATTTACTATCACTATATGGGCGTATTCTTCTAAAGGTGAAAGCTATAAAGAAGTAACCTCTGAAGACGATGAATGTAATCCACCTTCTAAAATTATTAAAGTACTTCAAGACACACACTTTGTGACTGCATGGGTTGTGGCATCGTTTATGTTGTTTGAAATTTTAGTAAATATTGCAGGGCTTGATTTAAAAACTTGGTTTGCACATTACGCTTATTTAGCGCCGCTTATCGCTGTAGTGATTGGTTTTTTACCAGGTTGTGGCCCGCAAATAATTGTTACTACGTTATATATTCAGGGGATCATTCCATTTAGCGCATTAGCTGCTAATGCAATTTCTAACGATGGTGATGCATTATTCCCTGCAATTGCCATGGCACCTAAAGCGGCTATAATTGCGACTTTGTATACGTCTATCCCTGCATTAGCTGTTGGCTATGGCCTTTACTTTTTAAGCTAAAATAGCCAAACACAAAAAAGCTCAGCAATTGCTGAGCTTGGTTTTAATTAATTTTCTTTATCAGCTATTTTTTGTAAATTACTATTTATTTTGAATAACACAATCACAAACTCACACCAAACTCTTGCACCAATTGCTCCGAAAACAATAATGCCAATACCATTAATAAAGCCACCACCATAACTTGTAAACATAGCAGTAATCCCTGAAACTAATGAAGCAAATAAAATTAGCCAGTAGATAAAAGTGATTATTTTAGGGGTTATCATTGAATCGAAAAAGAAAAGATCTTTCATTGTAATCCTTATTATTTTTTATAAGTGGATTTGATATTCGTACCTACATTAAAACAAAATTACAGAGTTCAAATTAAGATAGTATGAGGGGGTTTATAAATTGACTAAGTAAAAGTCAATATTATTTCAAACATCCCTATATCAGACCACAATCCATTGAGTGTTGATTAAACTTCTTCAACAAATTAATCTTAATATAAAGCAATTTTTTTAAAACAAAAAACCAGCAAATTGCTGGTTTTTTATTAGGTTTAAACAATTGTATTATTAACTCATAGCCATCATCATTGCCGATGGGTTTTCTAGATATGATTTCCATAGGTTATTAAAGCGTGCAATTGTTCCACCATCAATAACGCGATGATCGCCAGACCAACTTACTTGCATAATTGCTTTACTCACAACTTGCCCGCTTTCATCAAAACGCGGTAGATGCTGCAATTTACCTAATGCAACAATTGCGACTTCTGGCTTATTAATAATAGGCGTCGCAATAGTGCCACCAATTGCACCAATATTCGAAATGCTAATTGTGCCACCTTTTAAGTCATCCGGTGCTACGCGCCCTTCGCGTGCTGAATGAGTTATACGAGTTAAATCGTTTGCTACATCTACAATGCTCTTACTCTGACACGATTTGATATTAGGCACTAACAAACCAATTTTAGAGTCAACTGCAATACCAATATTATGATCATCAAAGTAGGTAAGCTCTGAACATTCGTCATTTACTTTTGAGTTAAGTATTGGAAACTCTTTCATAGCCAGTGACAGTGCTTTTACAAAAAATGGCATCATGGTGAGCTTTATACCTTGCGCTTTATACTGCTCTTTTAAAGCACTTCTGAGTGCAATTAAGTGTGTTAAGTCAATTTCATCACTAAAGGTGAAATGCGGAATAGTAGACACAGAAGCCATCATTTGCTTTGCCATCGCCGCTTTAATACCTTTAATTGGCTCTGCGCGTGTACCACCACTTTGATTTTGCGTTTGATTTTGTACTGTACTTTGAGAGGCATTGTTATTAAGAAGTGAAGTATCAATAGTATTTGGCACTTCACCTTTTACAAACTCTTCTATGTCTTGCTTATAAATACGGCCATTTTTGCCACTACCTAGTACACACGTTAAATCAACATCAAGCTCGCGTGCTTTACGACGAACCGCAGGTGAAGCCACTGCTTTTTGGTTGATAACTCTAGCAGTTTGCTGCGTTTTAACGGGTGCTATTTTTTCAACAACAGCATTAGTTTGCGCCTTTACGACCGCTTGGTTTATATCAACATTTGGCGTAGCTGCACTGCCTGTAATTGTCATTTGAAATAACGGGCTGTGTACTTTAGCAATTTCACCTTTTTGATAATAAAGCTTTTGCACAGTCCCCGTATATTTAGCCGGAATTTGTACTAATGCTTTATCCGTCATTACGTCGCAAACAGCTTGGTCTTCTTCTATTTCCTCGCCTTCTGAAACTAACCAATCAACAATTTCACACTCAACAATACCCTCGCCGATATCGGGTAGTATAAACTCTTCTAAAAAATCAGTTGAGCTAGTGTTTGCTTGTAGTTCAGTTGTAACGTCTTCTTGAACGGCTTCATTATTTACACTGTCACCGGCTACATCCATAGCAAATAATGGGGCATGTACTTTAGCAATTTCACCTTTTTGATAATAAAGCTTAGTAATTACACCATCATGTACAGCCGGAATTTGCACTAATGCTTTATCTGTCATTACATCACAAATAGGCTGATCTTCAGATACGCTATCGCCCTCTTTGACTAACCATTCAACAACTTCGCATTCAACAATGCCTTCACCAATATCGGGTAATATAAAATCTTTAGCCATGGTAACCCCTAAAAATCCATTGATTGTTTAATTGCAGCCAGTACTTTTAACGCATCCGGTACATATTCTTTTTCAAGTGCAAGCGGATATGGTGTATCTAAGCCGCACACTCGCATAATAGGAGATTCTAAATATAGGAAGCACTCATGTTGAATAGTTGCCGCTATTTCAGCGCCAAAGCCATTTGTAATAGGCGCTTCATGGCTAACAACTAGCCGGCCCGTTTTGGTTACCGACTTAGCAATGGTGTTTACATCCCATGGTAATATACTTCTAAGATCTATTACTTCACAGCTTATACCTTGCTCACTGGCTTGTTTAGCAGCCTCTTCTACAATCTCCATTTGCGCGCCCCAAGCAAGTACGGTTATATCAGCCCCTTCTTGTACTACTTCGGCTTTTCCGAGCTCAATAGTGTAATCTTCTTCAGGTACTTCACCAATTGATGCACGGTACAAACGCTTTGGTTCAAAGAATAAAACAGGGTTATCGTCTTTGATACACGCACGTAACAAACCTTTTGCTTGATAAGGGTTGCGTGGTACCACTATTTTTAAGCCAGGCGTATGTGCAAAATATGCCTCTGGTGACTGCGAATGATATAACCCACCGGCAATACCGCCACCATAAGGAGTACGTATGGTTAAATTCCCTACGTTGAACTCGTTACCACTGCGGTATCTAAATTTTGCTGATTCATTAACTATTTGGTCAAATGCCGGAAAAATATAATCAGCAAATTGTATCTCCGCTAAAGCAGGTGCACCAAATGCCGCTAAACCATTAGCAAAACCTAAAATACCTTGCTCAGTTAAAGGTGTATTAAAAACACGGTGTTTACCGTATTTCTCTTGTAAGCCCGAGGTTGCTCTAAATACGCCACCAAAGTAACCAACATCTTCACCAAAAATACAGGCTTGAGGATGTTCATTCATGGTAATGTCGAGCGCAGAGTTTATTGCGTGAAGCATGTTCATTTTAGCCATTACTTAATTCTCCCTGCTGTGATCGGATACGCATCTGGGTGCTTTTTAATATGCTCTTTTAATTCGTTATATTGACGAACAAGAGAAGGAATTGGCGTATCGTATACATCAGAAATTAGCTCTTCTAATGCAGGTTTTTGTACTATTTCTGCACGTTTAAGGGCTGCTAAAATTTCTTCGCGAATAGACTCTTTTGCTTTTACGTCTTGCTCTTCGCTTAACCAGTCTTGCTTAACAAGCCATTTTCTAAATTTATCGATTGGACACGTTTGATTATTTGCCTCTTCATCTTTTGAGCGATACCCACTAGGATCGTCAGATGTAGAGTGCGCACCTAATCGATATGCTATAGATTCAATTAAAACGGGCTCACCTTGGGTAGTTGCAATTTCTCGCGCTTTTTTTGTTGCAGCGTAAACAGCCAATGCATCAGCCCCATCCACCCTAATCGTTTTAATGCCGTAGCCAACACCACGAGATGCAATACCATCACCTTTAAATTGCTCTTCGGCCGGAGTAGATATTGCGTAACCATTATTACGGGCAAAAAATATAACGGGTGCTTTGTGTACAGCAGCCATATTTAAACCAGCATGAAAATCCCCTTCCGATGCCGCACCCTCACCAAAGTAACATATAGTCACGTTATCAATAGTACTTGCAAGCTCACCTGTTTTTGCATCTATATGCTTTACTTTTTGTCCGTAGGCATAACCTGTAGCTTGAGGAATTTGAGTACCTAATGGCGATGAGATAGTCATGTAATTCAATTCTTTAGAACCATAATGAATCGGCATTTGGCGACCTTTGCCTAAATCCAGTTCGTTTGAAAACATTTGGTTCATAAACTGATCAAGTGTAAAGCCACGATAGTGCAGTGCAGCTTGCTCACGGTATTGCGCCATTATCATATCATCTTGATCTAGTGCTGCAGCAGATGCGGTTACAGCAGCCTCTTCGCCTAAGCATTGCATATAAAAGCTAACTCGGCCTTGGCGCTGTGCACCTTGCATACGTTCATCAAGCAGGCGTATAAAACGCATGGTTTCGTATAACTTAATAGCGGTATGTTTTGAAATATCAGGTGCGGTTGCACTAGGATGGATGTCGCCGTCCTCAGTTAAAATACTAAGGGTAGGAATATTAAGTGCTTGGCCATCAATAAATTCAAGCTCATGGTTAATATTCAGCGATACGTTATTTGGATTACTCATAACCTACCTTCTTTTGTTGTCGGTAAAACAGTGCCCCTGTAAATTATTATTATGGGTGATAGCTGCGAATAAACTTTGCAGCATCTGCACTGTCTTTAATTAAAGCTGCCAACACTTTACGTTAACGTAAAGTGTTATTCAACAAATCTGTGACGAAACAAAAACAAATACTGATTAATAAACTGGCAAGTTAACTATACGGCTAATTAAATTAATACCAACCATATAGTTAACTTAAATGTAGGTGTAGTCTGATGAGTTCTATTAGACGAAATTACTATCAATTTGCATAGGAATAACAGTAAGTAATGCTCGCTGCCCTAAAGCAACGTGTGCATTTGGGAAAATGATAGCTTCGCCCTCAACGTCGGCATAGTAAGGCGTATCGCCGTCTGTAGCAAGCAGCTCCCCCTTTGCAAACCCAGTAAAGTTTTCTGCATCATCTGAAAACGGAAAACTAAACTCATCTTGTGTTCTGTTAATTGTACGATGTACTGCAAACAGCTCAAAGTCACCTGCATTAAATTGAGGATATTCAACTTTATTTTGACTAATTAATGCAGTTAGTGTTTTTTTGGTTTTTTCAAATCGAGTCATGTCGTTTTGACCAAAAGGTTTAACTTGACCCAATTCAACAGTAAACGAGTCAGCACCGTGAACAAACGACGAATAATAACTAAACGTTGTAGCTTCAGATTTCATCATCAATACGGTATTTACACCACAGCTTAATAAAAACTGTAATTGTGATTTTTTCCATGGTTTACCATGTAAGTATGGATAGACGGCAAACTTCTCATTTTTTGAGCCACGAATTGCAGTATGTAAATCATAATGACTACGTGCACTACCGTGCTCACCACGCTCAAAAAAATCACTCACGTAGTGTTCAAGCTTTGCAGCACGAACACGTTCATCATTCATAGCTATACCCTCTACAGTATGATGACCGTTAAATAACCTATTTAGGTTTTCTTCAACAAAACGTAAACCAATATTTATAGACTTAGGGTTACCGTAAATAAATAGCACTCGTTGAGCTAGCTTAAGCTCGCCACTTATAATTTGCTTTATGAGCGCATCACAAATTTCTATTGGCGCTGTTTCGTTACCGTGCACTGCACTTGAAAGCACGACATCTTTTGTTGTTGTAATACTTGGCTGAAACTCAATAACGCCCGTATCATGAACAGTTACGCGCGTGCCGTTTTCTAAAGTAAATTCACTTGACTCTAAATGCCATTCATTATTACGACTCAGTGTTAAAAAATCACCGGTATCTTTTAATTCGTTTAAGTAACTTGGTTTGGCTAACATGATAAGCCCTTTTAATATTGTGAGAGGTACAAACAAAAACGGCTGAATAAATCAGCCGTTTTTAAATAGTTTAAGCGATGTTAGCTGATCACAGAGTCAACTAACTTTTTAGCTTCTTTTTCTAGAAGCGCTAAATGTTCTTCACCTTTGAAAGACTCAAGATAGATTTTATATATATCTTCAGTCCCTGATGGACGTGCAGCAAACCAACCATTTTCAGTTACTACTTTTAAACCACCAATGGCAGCGTTGTTACCAGGAGCATGCGTTAGCTTTTGTAAAATAGGCTCTCCAGCTAAGGTATCCGCTTTTACATCATCAGCACTAAGTGCTTTTAAACGCGATTTTTGAGCGCTGCTTGCTGGTGCATCCAGGCGTTTATAAAGTGGCGAACCAAACTCCTGCTCAAGCTCTTTATAAAGCAATGAAGGTGTTTTACCTGTAACAGCTAAAATTTCTGCTGCAAGTAGCCCCATAATAAAGCCGTCTTTATCTGTACACCACACGGTGCCATCAAAACGTAAAAATGCTGCACCCGCACTTTCTTCGCCGCCAAAAGCAAGTTTGCCTTTGTTTAAGCCCTCAACAAACCATTTAAAGCCTACAGGCACTTCTTTTACTTTGCGCTCATTTCGTGCAGCAACTTTGTCTATCATTGAGCTTGAAACCAGTGTTTTACCAATTTCTACGCTTGCATCCCAATCTCGGTGTTTTAATAAGTAATCAATCGCCACAGCTAAAAAGTGATTTGGGTTCATTAAACCATCTGGCGTAACAATGCCATGACGGTCGTAATCTGGATCGTTACCAATTGAAATATCGAAATCATCTTTAAGCTTGATTAAGCTAGCCATAGAATAAGGTGATGAGCAATCCATACGTATTTTGCCATCCTTATCAAGTGGCATAAATGCAAAACGCGGATCAACACTGTCGTTTACTACGGTTAAATCTAAATTATATTTTTGCGCTATGACTGGCCAAAAGTTAATACCAGAACCACCTAGTGGATCTATACCTACTTTAATGCCAGCTTTACTTACCGCTTCTAAATTAACGATATTTTCTAAATCATTAATGTATGGCGTCATTAAATCTTCATATTTAATAAAACCAGAACGAGATGCTTTTGCAAATGGGAATAACTCAACTTCTACTAAATCTTCTAACAAAAGTTGATTGGCTCTGTCTTCAATCCACTTTGTCACATCGGTATCAGCTGGGCCGCCATTCGGTGGGTTATATTTAAAGCCACCATCTTCAGGAGGGTTATGCGAAGGCGTTACAACAATACCATCGGCTAGTTCATTTGGGTTAACTTTGTTATGGCAAACAATGGCGTGGCTAATAACTGGAGTAGGCGTAAAATCGCCATTTTCTTGAGTAATTACTTGCACTTCATTTGCAACCAATACTTCGATTGCTGAGTTAAACGCAGCTTCACTTAAGGCATGAGTATCTTTGCCCAAAAATAGTGGACCAAAAATGTCATTTTGCTTTCGATAATCACATATAGCTTGTGTAATTGCTAAAATATGAGATTCGTTAAATTTTACATCGTACGAACAACCACGGTGTCCTGATGTACCAAAAGCAACACAATGCTCTGGATTTTGCTCAAGGTCTGGCTCATTTAAATAATAAGCAGAAACTAACTTAGGAACATTAACCAATACTGATTGTGGAGCAGTGTTTCCTGCGCCTGAGTGAATAGCCATTATATTTCCTTACAAGTAATCGCGAATTTTTTCAGCTTGCTCTGCACTGTATCCTAGGCAAAGCGCAACTTCGTGAAGCATCATCTTTTTTCGTGTTGTATTAGAGTTAGTCATTACCCAGTATTCACTATCAGTTATATTTTTAGGGTTCATGCTACTGCCACTATTAATTAAGTCTTCTTTGCTTGTTGCAAAATAAACTCTATCGCGGCCTTTAATTTCTAATACAGCACTAAAGTCCGTTTTATGCGTTCTATAAAACGCACTCAAAATAAATAAAAACCGACCAACAACGCCCTTTTGCATTGCTAACTCTTCTTTATTTAATATATTAAAAACATTAGCGCTTTTTTGCTTCACAGGTGTGACAGCATCAGGCGCTTTTACCTTTTTAGGCTCATCAACTTGATCAGAAGTTGATAAAGTATTAGTTGTTATCGCAGTTTGATTATTTTGATTAAGTTCTACGTTAGCAGCTTGAATTTTTTCGCCGCTGAGGTTTAATAAACGACGTAAAATAGTGGATGCACTCTCACCAATACTTTGCGTATTGCTGGCAATATATTGGTATAACTCGTCGTCTATGTCGATTTGTTTCATGTTCTTCCTGTCATTACGGGTCACATTTTTTTCTCCCGTGTGATTATACCCAAACCAATTAGAAATGCGAGTTACAACAAGCACTCCCATAAACATAACCAGTAAACAATAATTAAAGAATAAAGTTTACCCAATGTTGTTGATTTAAAACCCAATAGCCCAATGAAATAAATAGTGGCTGCATTTTTTTGCTTTTTACAGCAATGCTCGTCAAACTATGCAAAATTTTTGGAGACTGGTATGCAGTTAAATTACAAACAACAAGGGCAAGGCCCGGATGTTATTTTAATTCACGGCCTTTTTGGTTCGCTAGAAAACTTAAATGTGATCGCAAAACCGCTTAGTGAGCATTTTAATGTAATAAATGTAGATTTACGCAACCATGGCCGCTCCCCCCATAGTGACGAAATGAACTACCCTGCTATGGCGCAGGACGTTTTAGAGCTAATGGATAGCTTAAATATAAAAAAAGCACATGTGATTGGTCACTCAATGGGCGGTAAAGTTGCAATGCAATTAGCACTAACACAATCTGAACGTGTTAATAAGCTTGTGGTGCTAGATATTGCCCCCGTAAGCTACCCAGCTCGTCATACACAAATTCTAAAAGCACTCAACGCAGTGGCTGACGAAAAAGTAAATGACCGAAAACAAGCTGATTCAATTATGATCCCTTTTATTGATGAACCAGGCGTTCGTCAGTTTTTACTTAAAAGCTTGGCCAAAAATGAAAGTGACCAGTTTACTTGGCGATTTAATTTAGAAGTACTTAGCAAAAAATATTCAACAATCACAGCCAATGTTAATGAAAACGATTCTTGTTTATGTGATACTCTTTTCATAAAAGGAAATGATTCTGACTATATTTTGCCCGAGCATCGTAGTGCAATAACGGCAAGGTTTAAAAATACCAAAGCAAAAATTATTCATGGTGCCGGTCACTGGTTGCATGCGCAAAAGCCACTTGCTGTAAATAAAGCAATAAGTGACTTTTTAACTGCGGTTTAAAGCGATTTTATCGCGTGTTTTTGATTCAGCGCACTAAATTATTGCAGATTTATATGCTATAGTACGCGCCGTTTAATTTAAAGGTTATACGTTGATGGTCAGTCAGTTAATTAACGAATTTGATACCCTAGGGTTGTATTTTGGCTTAGCCGGTATATTCATATTCATCGGCATGGCAATTAAAGACGTACTAAAAAGTGGTAATGTTCCAAAGTTTGGACAATATATTGTTTGGGGTGTGCTCTTTTTAGGGTGTTCTGGCTTTATTGCTAAAGGCCTTATTCAAGTATTTTGGCAAGGCGCAGGTGTAGGTTAAGCATGGCTAAGTCAGAAACAGATAGAACAACACTCGATTTATTTGAATACGAAAAACGTCCAGGCAGACCTAAAACCAATCCCCTTTCAAGGGATATGCAGTTAAAGGTTAATAAACGTAATCAAATAAAAAGAGATAAAGCACGTGGTTTGAAGCGTGTTGAATTTAAAGTTTCATCACAGTTATATCAAGCACTTAGTGATATGGCAGATGCACAAAATATTAGCCGCAGTGCGTTGATCGAAACGATTTTACAAGAAAGATTGGCTATAGATACATAAAAGGTTGTAAATCCATGGCAAGTGTTGGCATTTTTTTCGGAAGTGATACAGGTAACACAGAACACGTAGCAAAGATGATCCAAAAAGAATTGGGTAAAAAGCTTGTTGCTGTTCACGATATTGCAAAAAGCTCTAAAGAAGAGATTGCTGAATTTGATTTGATCTTATTCGGTATCCCTACTTGGTACTACGGCGAAGCACAATGTGATTGGGATGATTTTTTCCCAGAGCTTGAAGACGTAGATTTTGAAGGTAAGCTAGTCGCTATTTTTGGTTGTGGTGACCAAGAAGATTACGCAGAGTACTTTTTAGATGCAATGGGTATGATTAACGACATTGTTACTGAACGTGGCGCTATTGTTGTAGGCCACTGGCCAACTGAAGGCTATGATTTTGAAGCATCAAAAGGTATGGCTGATGACAATCACTTTGTAGGTTTAGGCATTGACGAAGATCGTCAACCAGAACTCACTGAAGAACGTGTTAAAGCATGGTCTGCACAAGTCTTTGAAGAAATGTGTTTAAGCGAATTAGCTGACTAATTTCTCCCCTCTTACGCTAGCTGTTTAAATAATTATCAAACAGTTAGCGTTTTAAGTTAAAATTACAATTATCATCAATTGTTCTTTGCACTTACCCCCTAGGCACGTTATTCTTACTGTTGCTAATGTGTCGTGTACATCTTTGCAAGATGTCTAGTATAACCAAATAAAATTGAGACAGATTTAATGACTGATCACAACTTGGAACTTAAAAAAGCCGGTTTAAAAGTAACTTTACCGCGTATTAAAATTTTAGAGATTTTACAATCTCCAGATAACCAACACATCAGCGCTGAAGATGTTTACAAAATTCTATTGGACCTTGGTGAAGAAATTGGCCTAGCGACAGTTTACCGTGTACTCAACCAATTTGATGATGCAGGTATTGTAAGCCGTCATCACTTTGAAGGTGGAAAATCAGTATTTGAACTTTCAGGAAGCACTCATCACGACCATTTAGTATGTTTAAAATGTGGCAAGGTTGTTGAGTTTGAAGATGACATGATTGAACGCCGTCAGCTTGAGATTGCTGAAGAAAATGGTATTACACTTACTAATCACTCTTTATATTTATACGGCGAGTGTAACGACAAAGCAGCGTGTAAAGCATTTAGCGATGCCAACAGCTAATACTGCTTTTAAAGTAATAAAAAAACCTGCTAATTGCAGGTTTTTTTGTATCTAAATATAGTGACTCATGTAAATCTTCTAAATTATACCAATTCGCTTCTTTTTAGAATGTGGTAAACGTGCTGATAGCTCTTACAGGCAATTGCACCTGCATTTATGCATTCAATAAACAGAATTTTTAACACTGCTAATGTAAGGTTTACCTCTTAAAATGATTAAGCATTATTACAAATTAGTATTATGCCCAATTTATTATTGGGCATAACAATTAGTAATTACTGAGTTTTAGACCACGAGTCACGTAGGCCTACAGTTTGGTTGAATACAACGTTTTCTGATTTTGAATCGCGAGAAAAATAACCTGTTCGCTCAAATTGAAAGCCCTGCTCTGCTTGTGATTTAGCAAGTGAAGGCTCAAGTTTAGCATTTGGTAAAACAACTAACGATTCAGGGTTTAATGTCGTTTCAAACTCATCAGCGGCAGCTGGATTTGGCACATTAAACAAACGGTCATACAAACGTACTTCAGCGGTAATAGACTCTGGAGCAGAAACCCAATGAATAACGCCTTTTACTTTACGACCATCACTTGGGTTTTTACCAAGGGTTTCGTTATCGTAAGTACAGTAAATAGTGGTTATTTCACCATTATCATCTTTTTCTACACGCTCTGCTTTAATAACATAAGCACCGCGTAAACGTACCTCTTTATCAAGCACTAAGCGTTTAAACTTATTATTTGCTTGCTCTTTAAAGTCTTCACGTTCAATGTAAATTTCACGCGTAAACGGAACGTCACGACGACCCATTTCTTCTTTATTAGGGTGGTTAGCCACTGACAAAGTTTCAACTGTATCTGCATCGTAATTTTCGATAACCACTTTAACGGGGTCTAATACTGCCATTGCACGAGGCGCATTTTCGTTTAGATCTTCACGAATACAAGCTTCAAGCATGCCCATTTCAACCATGTTTTCTTGTTTTGTAACACCAATACGTAAACAAAACTCACGAATAGAACCTGGCGTATAACCGCGACGACGTAAGCCGGCAATAGTAGGCATACGAGGGTCGTCCCACCCTTCTACAAAGTTATTCACAACTAAGTCGTTTAGCTTACGCTTAGACATAATTGTATATTCCAAGTTTAAACGTGAAAACTCAATTTGCTGTGGGTGACACTCAAGGCTGATATTATCAAGCACCCAGTCGTATAGACGGCGGTTATCTTGAAATTCAAGCGTGCAAAGCGAATGTGTAATGCCTTCAATAGCATCAGATATACAATGAGTAAAATCGTACATAGGATAAATGCACCACTTATCACCCGTTTGATGATGATGCGCAAAGCGTACACGATAAATAATTGGATCGCGTAGCACCATAAATGAGCTGGCCATATCAATTTTAGCACGTAGAACACACTCACCTTCTTTGAATTCACCTGCGCGCATCTTTTCAAATAGTGCTAAGTTTTCTTCAATTGAAGTATCTCGGTACGGGCTATTTTTACCAGGCTCTTTTAACGTACCACGGTATTCACGTGCTTGATCTGCTGTTAAAAAACAAACGTATGCTAAGCCTTTTTCAATAAGTTCTACGGCATAACCATATAAAGTATCAAAGTAATTAGACGAATACTTTATGTCGCCACTCCAGTTAAAACCTAACCATTTAACGTCTTCTTTTATAGAGTTAACATAGTTGATATCTTCTTTTTCTGGATTTGTATCGTCAAAACGTAGATTACATAACCCATCGTAATCTTTTGCGATACCAAAATTTAAACAAATTGATTTTGCATGGCCAATGTGTAAAAAGCCATTTGGTTCAGGTGGAAAACGGGTATGCGTTGTTGCATGCTTTCCACTTGCTAAATCTTCATCAATTCGGGTTCTAATAAAGTTACTTGGGCGATTCTCAATTTCCGCCATAGGAGTGCAATCCTCTGAATATTCGTGATAACAAAACTAATGCATTATTACAAAAACAAACACTAACATACAGCACTAGATGCGGGTTTATTCTAGAAATTGCTTAACTTTAATTCTGATTAAGTGTTGTTTATAGATAAAATTTGTTTTAACGCAATATTTAAGTCATCTAATAAATTTATAGTTGTCGTAATACGAAATAAAAGGACTCTAAGATGGCTACCTCTACTCAACACCGCGTATATATCCCTACAAATGCTCGTGCAAACCATTACTTACTGGCAGAGTTAATACCTAACGAAGATTTTTATAAAAACTTTAGCAATAGTGATTGCTGTTATGAGCGCATAGCGCGCCAGCTTTTTGCTTGTTGTGATGAATATGAATTACACAATGTACATTTATTAGCTAACGATAAACTTCCCGTAGTACGCTTTCATGATGAGTCTTATCAATTAGAAACACAAAAGCAAATGCTGTTTTTTTATAACCCTCGCTATCACGAAGCGCATAAGGTCTATTACGCTAAAGGCGAGAAAAGTAAAAAAATACGATTATTATTTTTAGCAACCGGCGATGATTTAAGAGCAAACTCGGCACATTTTCATAATAAGGTGCTTAAAGTGCTAAATTATTTGCAAGAGCAGTTATTTCTAAACCAGCCTCAATTTAAATTACGCGATCATCAACATTTAACATACGACTTATTTGCTAAAGAAAAAGGTAATAAAGAAAGTTATGGATACAAATTAAGAAGCCTCTACCCTCGCTACCAGTCTAGGCAATGTAATATTCCAGATACTCACGCTGAAATGACCTATGTAACGTTTTCTATTACCGTTTCACGTGCTATTAAAACCCAGTTTCAAACGTTCTTAAATAATAACGACTATGCTAAATTTTATGATTATTTTGAAGATTCATTTAATAAAGCGTGTATTACAAATAAATTGAGTCACGGCGCTATGGTTGCCAATGGGGCACTACCTATAATTCGTAATAGTAAAATAGATAAAAATGAGAGCAACTGTGAAATACAAAAATTAAGCTTTAATACACAAGACAATCAATTGGATTTAAAAAGCTTTTACCAAAGTGATAAGTTAGTAGAAACATTACATTTTGTAATTGTTGCAACAGATAAAGATAGGCATGAGATAGGCTATGGGCGTTTTATGAATCAAGTAGAAAAAACAATACATACAATGTCCTCTGAGCTATCTATAAATAAAGAGCGACAAGATTTATCTATACGGTTTTTTCAGCATATTAGTTACCCTTACTAATTTTTAGTCAATAACAAAAAGGCTCGCAAATGCGAGCCTTTTTAAAGATTAAACCAAGCTGATTACCAGCCTGTTTTTTCTTTAAGTGCTTTACCGATATCAGCAAGTGAACGTACAGTTTGTACGCCAGCAGCTTCTAGTGCAGCAAATTTCTCATCAGCAGTACCTTTACCGCCTGCGATGATTGCGCCAGCGTGACCCATGCGCTTACCTTCTGGAGCAGTAACACCAGCAATGTAAGATACAACAGGTTTAGTTACGTTAGCTTTGATGTACTCTGCAGCTTCTTCTTCTGCAGTACCACCAATTTCACCAATCATTACGATTGCTTCAGTTTGTGGATCTTTTTCGAACATTTCTAGAACGTCGATAAAGTTAGTACCTGGGATTGGATCACCACCAATACCAACACACGTAGACTGACCAAAACCAGCATCTGTAGTTTGCTTAACCGCTTCGTACGTTAAAGTACCAGAGCGAGAAACAATACCTACTTTACCAGGCTTGTGGATGTGACCAGGCATGATACCAATCTTAGTCTCACCAGGAGTGATAACACCTGGACAGTTAGGACCGATCATACGAGTACCTGTTTGATCTAGTTTAACTTTAACGTCAACCATATCAAGTGTAGGGATACCTTCAGTGATACAAACAATAAGCTCGATGCCAGCATCGATTGCTTCTAAGATTGCATCTTTACAGAAAGGTGCTGGTACGTAGATAACTGAAGCAGTTGCGCCAGTTTCTTGTACTGCATCACGTACTGTGTTGAATACAGGAAGACCAAGGTGCGTTTGACCGCCTTTACCTGGGCTAACACCACCAACCATTTGTGTACCGTACTCAAGCGCTTGCTCTGAGTGGAAAGTACCTTGGCCACCAGTGAAACCCTGACAGATAACTTTTGTATCTTTATTGATTAATACAGACATTATTTGCCCTCCGCAGCAGCAACAACTTTTTCAGCAGCATCTGTTAATGATTCAGCAGCGATGATGTCTAAGTCAGAGCTCTTAAGAACTTCACGACCTAATTCAGCATTAGTACCTTCTAAACGTACAACTACAGGTACATTTACGCCAACTTCTTTAACTGCGCCAATGATACCTTCAGCGATCATGTCACAACGTACGATACCGCCAAAGATGTTAACTAAAACAGCTTTAACATTGTCATCAGAAAGAATGATTTTGAATGCTTCAGAAACACGTTCTTTAGTCGCGCCGCCACCAACATCTAGGAAGTTAGCTGGCTTGCCGCCGTGTAGGTTTACGATGTCCATAGTACCCATCGCTAGGCCTGCACCGTTAACCATACAACCTACGTTACCATCTAAAGCTACGTAGTTAAGCTCAAAGCTTGCTGCATGTGCTTCACGAGCATCTTCTTGAGATGGATCGTGGAACTCACGGATTTTTGGTTGACGGTAAAGTGCATTACCATCGATACCGATTTTGCCGTCAAGACAGTGAAGGTTACCTTCGTCTGTAATTACTAACGGGTTGATTTCAAGAAGTGCGAAATCGAAATCGTTAAACATTTTACCAAGACCCATGAAGATCTTAACGAACTGTTTCATTTGTGTTGGATTAAGACCCAATTTGAAACCAAGTTCACGTGCTTGGTAAGCTTGAGGACCTACTAATGGATCGATCTCAGCTTTGTGGATAAGTTCTGGTGTTTCTTCAGCAACAGTCTCAATTTCAACACCGCCTTCAGTAGACGCCATGAAAACAACTTTGCGAGAAGCACGGTCAACTACTGCACCTAGGTACAGTTCGTTTGCGATATCTGTACAGCTTTCAACTAAAATTTTAGCTACTGGCTGACCATTTTCGTCTGTTTGGTAAGTAACTAGGTTTTTACCTAACCAGTTAGCTGCAAACGCTTTAACTTCGTCGATAGTTT
The DNA here is from genome assembly GCF_018101025.1 of Pseudoalteromonas sp. MMG006. Classification (NCBI taxonomy): domain Bacteria; kingdom Pseudomonadati; phylum Pseudomonadota; class Gammaproteobacteria; order Alteromonadales; family Pseudoalteromonadaceae; genus Pseudoalteromonas; species Pseudoalteromonas sp. MMG006. Next base: position 85,672 of record NZ_JAGJEJ010000010.1, on the reverse strand, counting down.
TAACTAGCTTTACACCGCCAGCTTTACCACGTCCACCTGCGTGAACCTGGGTTTTAACAACCCACATATCTCCGCCGATTTTTTCAGCAGCTGCAGCAGCTTCTTCAGGTGTATCGCAAGCGAAACCTTGAGAAACTGGTAAACCATATTCGGCAAAAAGTTGTTTTGCCTGATACTCATGCAAATTCATGATGCTTTATCCAATTTTTTATACTAAAAGAGCTGAATATTTATTCAATAAACAACTATCCCAAATTGCGCACCTAGTATAGATCCCAAGGCTTAACATGAAAACCCCAGTAAGACCAAAGGCGCAAAAAAAAAGCTGTGAATTGTGGTTCACAGCTTACATTTCATACTACTTGATTAAACATCCAGTAATAAGCGAGTTGGATCTTCAAGTAACTCTTTAATAGTTACTAAGAAACCAACAGATTCTTTACCATCTATTTGGCGATGATCGTAAGAAAGTGCCAAATACATCATAGGAAGAATTTCAACTTTACCATTTACTGCCATTGGACGGTCTTGGATTTTGTGCATTCCCAAAATTGAAGACTGTGGCAAGTTAATGATAGGCGTAGATAGTAACGAACCAAATACACCACCGTTTGTAATTGTGAAGTTACCACCCGTCATATCGTCAAGCGTTAGCTTACCGTCACGACCTTTAAGTGCTAGTTCACGAATACCTTTTTCAATTTCAGCAACTGATAGCTTATCGCAATCTTTAAGAACTGGTGTTACTAAACCACGAGGCGTAGAAACAGCAATGCTGATGTCAAAATAATTGTGGTATACGATATCGTCGCCATCGATTGACGCATTTACATCAGGGAAACGTTTAAGTGCTTCAGTGACTGCTTTCACGTAGAAAGACATGAAACCTAAGCGAATACCGTGACGCTTTTCGAATACTTCTTGGTACTGCTTACGAAGATCCATAATTGGCTTCATATTAACTTCATTAAACGTAGTTAACATTGCAGTAGAATTTTTAGCTTCAAGAAGGCGGTTAGCAATCGTTTTACGTAGGCGAGTCATAGGAACACGTTTTTGAGTACGATCACCCATTGGCGCAGCCGGAGACGCAGCTTCAGTTTTCTTAGCTGATGGCGCAGGTGCTTTTAAGAAGGTATCAACATCTTCTTTAGTTACACGACCATTTTTGCCAGTACCTTTGATTTTTGAAGCATCTAGACCTTTTTCAGCAATTAAGCGACGAACTGATGGCGTTAACACATCAGAGCTGCCACTTGAATCAGCCGCAGGAGCCGCTTCTTCTTTAGCAGCAGGAGCAGCTGGTGCGCCGCCCGCTTTCACTGAGCCAATTACTTGCTCACCAAGAACAGTATCGCCTTCAGCGTTGATTATCTCGCCCATAATGCCGTCTTCTTGAGCTACTACTTCAAGAACAACTTTATCAGTTTCAATATCTACTAAGTTTTGGTCGCGTGTAACTGCGTCACCTGGTTGTACATGCCATGTAGCAACTGTTGCGTCTGCAACTGATTCTGGAAGTACAGGTACTTTAATATCCACTTCTTTACCTTCTGATGCTGGTGCTGATTGCGCCGCTGGCGCGTCTTCTGATTTAGTTGGTGCAGATTCTTTGTCAGAGTCATCACTTGCTGGTGCTGCATCAGCATCACCAATTAAACCGATAACTTGATCGCCAAGTACCGTTGCACCTTCTTCTTGTGAAATTTCAGTGATCACACCGTCATTTGGTGCAACTACTTCTAAAACCACTTTATCTGTTTCAATGTCTACTAAGTTTTGGTCACGGCTTACTTTGTCGCCCACACTTACATGCCATGTAGCAACGGTAGCATCTGCGACCGACTCAGGAAGAACAGGAACTTTAATTTCTGTGCTCATTGCTTATCCTTTATTTTCTATAGTAAGCGCGTCTGCAACGAGCGCTTGTTGTTCTTTCGTATGTACTGACATGTAACCACACGCTGGTGATGCCGAGGCTTTACGCCCTGCATATTTTAATTTAGCACCTTGTGGGATTGCATCAACAAAGTGATGTTGCGAACAGTACCATGCACCTTGGTTTTGTGGCTCTTCTTGACACCAAACAAAATCAGTTACGTGTTGATAGCGCGCCATAATCGTTTCCATTTCATCATGTGGGAACGGGTATAGCTGTTCAACACGAACAATAGCAATATTGTCTTGCTCTGACTTGCGACGCTCTTGTAATAGCTCGTAGTAAACTTTACCACTACAAAATACAACGCGTTCTACTTTCTCAGGATTAATATCATCAATTTCATCGATCATATTATGGAAAACACCCTGTGATAGTTCTTCAAGCGATGAAGTAGCAAGCGGATGGCGAAGTAACGACTTAGGTGTCATAACAATCAACGGACGACGAAGTGGTCTAACTGATTGACGACGTAACATAGCATAAACTTGCGCTGGTGTAGAAGGAACACATACTTGCATATTGTGATCCGCACAAAGTTGTAAAAAGCGCTCAAGACGCGCAGAGCTATGCTCTGGACCTTGGCCTTCGTAGCCATGTGGTAACAAAATTGTAAGACCACATAAACGGCCCCACTTTTGCTCACCTGAACTTAAAAACTGGTCGAATACAACTTGAGCACCATTAGCAAAGTCACCAAACTGCGCTTCCCAAAGTACTAAAGAAGTAGGCTCTGCTGTCGCATAACCGTATTCAAAAGCAACAACAGCTTCTTCAGAAAGAACAGAGTCGTATACTTCAAAAGTACCTTGATCTTCACTTAAATGTTGAAGAGGTGTATACGTTGCGCCATCGGATTGACTGTGAACAACAGCGTGACGGTGGAAGAAAGTACCACGACCTGAATCCTGCCCTGTTAAACGAATATCAGTGCCTTCAGTTGCAATTGTTGCGTAAGCAAGTGTTTCTGCCATACCCCAATCAAGTGGTTTTTCACCGTTTGCCATTAATTTACGATCATCGTAAATCTTTTTAACGCGAGATTGCGCTTTATATTGCTCTGGGTAAGAAGCAATTTTCTCACCAAGTGCTTTAAGCTCTTCTACTGGTACACTAGCGTCATAATCCACATTCCATTCATGGCCTACATATTTAGCCCAATCAGATGAATGCGAAGTTTCTGGCTGAATTTCTTCAACAACACAGTTGCCATCGTCTAGACCGTTACGGTAATCATCAGCTAGTGCTTTAATTTCACTTTCTGTAAATGAACCTTCAGACATAAGCTGATCAGCGTAGATTAAGCGTGGCACTGGGTGCTTTTTGATTTTTTGATACATAAGAGGCTGAGTAGCATTTGGCTCATCAGCTTCATTATGACCATGGCGACGGTAACAAACTAAATCGATTACAACGTCACGCTTGAACTTGTTTCTAAAATCAAGTGCAATTTGCGTTACAAATGCAACTGCTTCAGGATCATCAGAGTTAACGTGGAAAATAGGAGACTGAACCATTTTAGCAATGTCAGTACAGTAATCAGTAGAACGTACGTCGTCTTGTTTTGATGTTGTAAAACCAACTTGATTATTTACAACAATACGAATACTACCGCCACACGAGAAGGCATTTGTTTGCGACAAGTTAAAGGTTTCTTGTACAACACCTTGACCCGTTACTGCAGAATCACCATGAATCGTAATTGGTAATGCTTTAATGCCTGAACTATCGCCTAAACGATCAAGGCGAGCACGTACCGACCCCATAACAACAGGGTTAACAATTTCAAGATGAGATGGGTTAAATGCAAGCGCCATATGAACATTGCCACCTTTGGTCGCAAAATCTGACGAGTAACCCATGTGATATTTAACATCACCAGAGCTTAATGTGTCTTTATGTTTACCGGCAAACTCATCAAACAACTCTGATGGATTTTTGCCAAGTACATTTACAAGAACATTTAAGCGACCACGGTGAGCCATACCAATGACAGCTTCTTGTTGTCCGCTTTCACCTGCACGGTGAATAAGCTCTTTAAGCATTGGAACTAACGCATCGCCACCTTCAAGTGAGAAGCGCTTAGCACCCGGGAACTTAGCCCCTAAATATTTTTCAAGACCATCAGCAGCCGTTAGTCCTTTAAGGATACGTAGCTTTTCATCTTTTTCGAATTTAGGCCTAGACTGAACAGATTCTAAACGTTGTTGTAACCAGCGTTTTTCCTCTGTTGATGTGATGTGCATATACTCAGCACCAATCGAACCACAGTATGTAGTTTTGAGTGCTTGGTATAATTCACCTAAAGGCATAGTATCGCGGCCTACGGCAAACGATCCTACGTTAAACTCGCGGTCAAAATCACTTGAAGATAAGTCGTGGTACTCTAGCTCTAAATCTCGAACACGCTCTCGCTGCCAAATACCTAATGGATCTAGGTTTGCATTTTGGTGTCCACGAAAACGGAAAGCATTAATAAGTTGAAGTACTTTAACCTGTTTAAGGTCAGAGCCACTTCCCTCTGCTACCACCACTTCTCTATGCTTGTTTTTAGCAAGCTGTGCAAATTGTGAGCGAACTTCTGAATGTTTTACTTCAACATCCACACCATCTACTTTAGGTAATTGTTCGAACACTTCTCGCCATTCTTCTGGCACAGAAGTCGCATCGTCTAAATACGCTTCATAAAGCTCTTCTACATAAGCAACGTTACCGCCGTTTAAATGTGAAGATTCTAGCCATGCCTTCATCACACCTTCGTGCATTTATAAGCCCTTTTCTTTAGCGCAGAAATTAATAGTTATCATAACAAGATGGCTAATAAAAATTATTAGCCATCTTACGTTTACTAAGTAATCAAACCGCTCGGTTTAATAACATAGATTTGATTTGCCCAATTGCTTTGGTCGGGTTAAGACCTTTAGGACAAACGCTAACACAGTTCATGATACTGTGGCAACGGAACACACTGAAAGCATCGTCTAAATCCGCTAAACGTTCTTCAGTAGCCGTGTCTCGGCTATCAGCCAAGAAGCGGTAAGCATGAAGAAGGCCTGCTGGACCAATGAACTTGTCTGGATTCCACCAGAACGAAGGACACGATGTTGAACAACATGCACATAATATACACTCATAAAGCCCATCTAATTTATCACGTTCTTCAATTGATTGAAGACGTTCGCCTGCAGCAGGCTCGTCATTAATTAGGTATGGTTTAACTTTTTCGTATTGAGTGTAGAACTGACTCATGTCAATAACAAGGTCACGAACCACTGGTAAGCCTGGTAGTGGACGCACTACTATTTTACCTTTACCACTTTTTTGCAGTGTAGATAAAGGAGTAATACATGCCAAACCATTTTTACCATTCATGTTAACACCGTCAGATCCACACACACCTTCACGGCATGAACGACGGAAAGATAATGTTGGATCTTGCTCTTTTAAAAGTAAAAGTGCATCCAATACCATCATGTCGTGACCTTCTTCTGTTTGCAAGGTGTATTCTTGCATACGAGGAGCGTTATCAACATCTGGATTATAACGATAAACTGAAAACTGTACTTGTGCCATCGTCTATCTCCTAGTAAACACGTGCTTTAGGTGGGAAAGCTTCACGCGTTTTAGGCGCATAGTTCACATCACGTTTACTCATCTCATCCGTTACCGGATTAAATACTGAGTGACATAACCAGTTTTCGTCATCACGATCTGGGAAGTCAAAACGAGAATGTGCACCACGGCTTTCAGTACGGAAGTTTGCAGCTACTGCAGTTGAGTAAGCTGTTTCCATTAAGTTGTCTAGTTCAAGACATTCGATACGTTGCGTGTTGAAGTCTGATGATTTGTCATCAAGACGAGCATGCTTAAGACGTTCACGAATTTCTTTAAGTTCAGTAAGACCCGTAGCCATTGAATCACCTTCACGGAATACCGAGAAGTTAAGCTGCATACATTGCTGTAAGTCTTTTTTGATTTGAACTGGATCTTCACCTTGGCCAGCCGTTGAGCTTTCCCAACGGTTGAAGCGTGCAAGCGACTCATCAATATCAGATGCAGTCGGTGCTTTAGTGATTTCAACTTCATTTAGGTATTTACCTAAGAAGTTACCAGCAGCACGACCAAATACAACTAAATCAAGTAATGAGTTACCGCCTAGACGGTTTGCACCGTGAACAGATACACAGGCTATCTCACCTACAGCAAATAAACCTTCAACCACTTTTTCGTTGCCATTAGCATCGATTTGTAGCGCTTGGCCATTTACATTAGTTGGAACACCACCCATCATATAATGACAAGTCGGTATTACTGGAATTGGCTCTTTTGCAGGGTCAACGTGTGCGAATGTTTTAGCTAAGTCACATACACCTGGTAAACGTAGATTAAGCGTTTCTTCACCTAAGTGATCAAGTTTAAGCTTAATATGAGGACCCCATGGACCATCACAACCACGTCCTTCACGGATTTCAGTCATCATTGAACGTGCAACAACGTCACGAGACGCTAAGTCTTTTGCGTTTGGTGCATAGCGTTCCATGAAGCGTTCGCCATCTTTATTTAAAAGATAACCACCTTCACCACGACAACCTTCAGTTACAAGCGTACCAGCACCTGCAATACCCGTTGGGTGGAATTGCCACATTTCCATGTCTTGCATAGAAATACCAGCACGTGTTGCCATACCAACACCATCACCGGTGTTGATGTGAGCATTAGTCGTTGATGCAAATATTCGACCTGCACCACCTGTTGCTAACACTACTGCTTTAGATTTGAAGAAAGTGATTTCACCCGTTTCAATCTCAATTGCAGTACAACCTACAACATCACCGTTATCGTTTTTAACTAAATCAAGTGCATACCACTCAGAGAACACATTTGTTTTGTTTTTAACGTTTTGTTGATAAAGAAGATGTAATAATGCGTGACCAGTACGGTCAGCTGCAGCAGCAGTACGAGCAGCTTGCTCACCACCAAAGTTTTTCGATTGACCACCGAAAGGACGCTGGTAAACACGGCCATTTTCAAAACGAGAAAATGGTAAACCCATGTTCTCTAATTCTGTAATAGCTTCTGGGCCTGTTTGACACATGTATTCAATAGCGTCTTGGTCACCGATAAAATCGGAACCTTTAACGGTATCGTACATATGCCATTCCCAGTTGTCTTCGTGTGAATTACCAAGCGCAACTGTAATACCGCCTTGAGCAGATACAGTATGTGAACGCGTTGGAAATACTTTTGAGATTAATGCACACGTTTTGCCAGATTCTGTAATTGCTAAAGCAGCGCGCATACCTGCACCACCTGCACCAATTACTACGGCGTCAAATTCACGAACAGAATATTTCACTTAAACACCCCATAAAACGATTAGACCAATAGCTACGTAAGCTAATGCCATAAGGTTTAAAACAAACCCTAATACGGCACGAAGCTTTGCGCACTTAACATAGTCTGTAAGAACTTGCCAAAGGCCAATGTGGGTATGAACCATCATGCATATAAGGGTAATTAGAGTAAACCCTTTCATTGCTAGGTTAGAGAATAGGCCTGTCCAGGCTTCGAAAGTGACTTCTGGCGTCGCTAAAAAATAGCCAATAATAAAAATTGCATACGCAGTGATTATTAATGCCGTGGTACGTAAAGATACGTAATCTTGTACACCATCACGTTTAAGAGTTGCTTGATTTAAGACCATATCCACACCCCTGCCAATACGGCAAATACAACGCCAAGTGCCATTGCAATTTTAGCGCTAAGGTTACCTGATTCAAGTTCTTCCCAATGTCCCATATCCATAATGATGTGACGGATACCACCGATTAAGTGATAACCCAATACAGAAAGGGTGCCCCAAGCTATGAATTTGGCAATGAATCCGCTAAACAGACCCTTGACGAATTCAAAACCTTCAGCTGAAGAAAGAGACTCAGACCAAGCCCAAATGACAAACGTTAAAGCAAAAAATAATGCAACACCGGTGACGCGGTGAAAAATTGAAGCTTTAGCCGTTGCCGGCATAGATATAGTTGTTAGATCTAGATTTACAGGTCTTTGCTTTTTCACAGTTACTTGCCCATCTTTGCTCACAGTGGAGCTCATCTACTTGTTTTTCTAAAAACCCACCAAATATTACTGGTGGAACTATCAAAATAAACGCATCAAAACATTTAAAGTTCACATAACTGTAAAAATTATCTGTAAAAATTTGTTTACCCAAAGTCAATACGGTTTAAAACCACCGTTAGTATATATACCCACAGGGCTTTTTACAATTCTTGTTTATTTATAGATGTTTGCGAATTAGCCAATAGTATTATATTTAATTCATACCGAATATTTATTATACATATATGCATAATGTTTATAAAAATTGACTTTAACCCCCTCTTTCACGTTAAAATGCGAAGATGTGCTTAAAACAGATTTCAGAACTTTAAAATCTAAAAATCAGAATAGATATCTTAATAGGAGATACATAGATGGCAGATAAAAAAGCCACAGTCCATATTGATGGGCTAGATCCAATCGAACTTCCAATTTATCAAGGCACTGCTGGCCAAGATGTAATCGACGTACGTACACTCGGTTCTCATGGTCACTTTACTTATGACCCAGGTTTCATGTCGACTGGTTCTTGTGAATCTGCAATCACCTACATTGACGGTGGTAAAGGTGTACTTCTTCACCGCGGTTACCCAATTGAGCAATTAGCTGACGACTCAAACTACATTGAGCTTTGCTACTTACTATTAAACGGTGAGTTACCAACTAAAGAACAATATGATGCTTTTGCTAAGCAAATCACTCGTAGCACAATGCTAGACGAGAAAATTGCTAACTTCTTCCAAGGCTTCCGCTTTGATGCTCACCCTATGGCAATGCTATGTGGCGTTGTTGGCGCACTATCTTCTTTTTATCATGAAGATCTTGATATTACTGACGCTGAGCAACGCAAAACGAGCGCAATTAAGTTAGTAGCTAAGCTACCTACTATTGCTGCAATGGCTTATAAAACAAATATCGGCCAGCCGTTTGTATACCCGCGTAACGATTTAAGCTACGCAGAAAATTTCCTACACATGATGTTCTCTGTACCTGCTGAAGAATACAAAGTTAACCCTGTAACTGCTAAAGCGATGGATAAAATCTTTATGCTTCATGCAGACCATGAACAAAATGCATCTACGTCTACAGTACGTCTTGCTGGTTCATCAGGTGCTAACCCATATGCTTGTATTGCTGCAGGTATTGCTTCACTTTGGGGCCCTGCACACGGTGGCGCTAACGAAGCATGTTTAAACATGTTAGAAGAAATTGGTTCTGTTGATCGTATTGATGAATACGTAGCTAAAGCTAAAGACAAAGCTGACCCGTTCCGCCTTATGGGCTTTGGTCACCGTGTTTACAAAAACTTCGATCCACGTGCTACAGTAATGCGCCAAACGTGTCATGAAGTTTTAGCTGAGTTAAACATTCAAGATCCACTTTTAGATATTGCTATGAAACTTGAGCAAATCGCACTTGAAGACCCGTACTTTGTAGAGAAAAAACTATACCCTAATGTAGATTTCTACTCAGGTATCATCTTAAAAGCGATAGGTATTCCAACAAGTATGTTCACTGTAATCTTTGCAATGGCACGTACTGTTGGTTGGATCACTCACTGGGATGAGATGTTGTCTCAACCTGGTCATAAGATCAGCCGCCCTCGCCAAATGTACACGGGTTACACTCAACGTGACTTCGTATCAACTGATAAACGTTAATTAGCGTGAGTTAGTTTAAAAGGCCGCTTTTGCGGCCTTTTTTATTATCGATACTTGAGAATTATTATAAACCTATTACAATTCCTGCCTTAAAATAACCATGTTGAAGAGCTATGCCTGCTTTAGAATTTGATATAAATAAAATTAAAAATGATTTTCCTACATTAAAGCAGTCAATAAATGATAACCCACTTGTTTATTTAGACTCTGCAGCAACTACACAAAAGCCCCAATCAGTCATAGACGCTATTAATGAGTTTTATACTAGCCAGAACGCAAACGTGCATCGCGGGCGTCACACTCTAAGTGAGCACGCCACAACTTTATACGAGCAAGCACGCGATAAAACAGCTGACTATTTTAATGTTTTAAGTAAAGAAATTGTTTGGACTAAAGGCGCAACAGAAGCAATCAATTTGGTTGGTAATGGCCTGCGTAGCCGCTTTAATAAAGATGATACTATTATCATTTCTGCTCTTGAACACCACGCTAACATTGTCCCGTGGCAAGTTTTAAGTCAGCAAACAGGTGCAAAATTAATAGCACTGCCCGTTAATGATGATGGTACGTTAAATATTAAGCAATGCTCTGATTTTATTAAACAAAACAAACCCAGTTTGCTTACGATCACTCAAGCATCTAACGCACTGGGGAATATCACTAATCTAGAACCTCTTATTAAAGCAGCAAAGGAAATAAACTCACTCGTTTTAATAGATGGTGCACAAGGTGCAATGCATCTAAAGCCTGATTTACGTGAGTTAAACTGTGATTTCTATGTGTGTTCAAGCCACAAAATGCTCGGGCCGACAGGTTTAGGTGTCCTTTATGGCCGTTATGAAGCGCTTAATGCTTTAGATGTTTATCAAACTGGTGGGGAAATGATTGATAAAGTCTACCTCACTCATAGTACATATAGGCCTGCCCCTGCAAAATTTGAAACGGGAACCCCTAATATAGCCGGTGTTTTAGGTTTTTCGGCGGCTTTAGATTATTTAGATACGTTACATAATTCAAATATACAACAATATGAGAATGATTTATTTACATATGCGGTTGAAAAACTGGTAAGCATTGATGGTATTACAATATACAGCAACCTCTCTAACAATATTGGTACGCTAAGTTTCAATTTTAAAGATGAACATCCTTACGATTTGGCAACATTACTTGACGGTTACGGTATTGCAGTGAGGGCTGGACATCACTGTGCGCAACCTCTTATGACCCATTTGGGGCTAAATGGAACATTAAGAGCCAGCTTTTGTTTTTATAACACCCACAAAGACGTTGATATATTCATCAATTCGCTTAAAGAATGTATTGATTTGTTAGATTAAACGTCTCTTCTATAGAATTATTTAGGATAACTCATGACAAATACGTTTAAAAAAGTCACCGAATCAATTGATAAGGCTTCTGCCTGGCAGCAAAAGTACCGTGAAATAATGCTTTTAGGTAAAACATTACCCGTTTTACCTGACGTATTGAAGACTGATGATGCACTAGTCCCAGGTTGTGAGAGCAAAGTTTGGATGTTTGTAGAATTTGATTTAAAAGAAAATACATTAGTCGTTATTGGCGACTCAGATACACGTATTGTCAAAGGTCTATTAGCAATTATTCTAGCGTTATATAACGGGCTTACACCTGAGCAAGTAGTAAATATAGATGCGTATGAAGAATTTGATAAACTAGGCCTTATTAGCCACTTAAGTGCATCACGCGGCAATGGGATAAAAGCCATGGTTGACAAAATTCAAACCATGGCACAGCACAAAATAAGCTAAGTAAAATTAAGCCTGTAAACGCTGTTTTTTATCTAAGTATTTTCGGATAGCTTTAGCAGCCACAAAAAAGCCAAAACTTCCTGTAATCATAGTTACAGAGCCAAAACCATTGTTACAATCCATATTCATGCTGCCATCCGCATTTTGCTTCGCATGACAGACGCTACCGTCACTACCGGGATAAACCAGCTGCTCTGTAGAATAAACGCAATCAATATTAAACTTACGTTTTGGATTGCTGCTAAAGTTATATTGTTTGCGTAGGATGTAACGAACTTTAGCTAATAATGGATCTTGTGTCGTTTTTGCTACGTCCCCGAAAGTAATCTGGCTGGGATCCGTTTGCCCACCAGCACCACCTGTAGTAATAATTGGTATTTTATTGCGTTTGCAGTGAGCGATTAAAGCTGCTTTTTCTTTCACAGCGTCTATACAGTCGATCACAAAGTCAAAACCCTGAATGTGCTCTTGAATATTATCAAGAGTGATGAAATCATCAATTACGTTAATTTCGCACTCAGGATTAATCAGTTCGCAGCGCGTTTTCATCGCATCTACTTTAGCTTGACCTACAGTCCCGCTAAGTGCATGAATTTGCCTATTAACATTAGTTGCGCAAATATCATCTAAATCAATAAGTGTAATTTTACCAACACCTGTACGCGCTAAAGCCTCAGCAGTCCAACTACCTACTCCACCTATGCCAATAACGCAAAAGTGTGCTTCCTGTAACCAATCAAATTGCTGGTTACCATATAAACGTTTAATGCCGCCAAAACGGATATCAGTTACTTTTTCACTCATTTACCAATCCAATTGCCATGGCGATTGCCACGCTTTAAAATCTTGATGCTTGTTTAATAATTTGTACTCGTCCCCTTCATTGGGAAATAAAGTAAATTGCATACACTCATTGTTCCACTCAAAACTCAATGCATATGCATGAAGATAAGTACGCTGTGCGCTTGAGCCTGCATAAAGTGTATCTCCCAATATAGGAGCGCTTACGCTTTTTAATGCTACTCTAAGCTGGTGAGTTTTACCTGAATAAGGCTTTAAAATATAAGCCCTATAACCTGCTTTATAGCTCAAAGAATAAAAGCGTGTAATTGCCGGGTTTACTTTAGTGCTAAGAAGTTTAAACATACCACGGCGGGATTTGGCCATATCGCCTTTTATCCAACCTTGCTTTTTTTTAGGTTTAGCATCACTAATCGCAAGATAATATTTATCAATAGCGTGCTTTGTAAACATAACGGTAAGCTCAGCCGCAGAAACTTTATTACGCGCTAAAATAATTAAGCCGGATGTAACTTTATCAAGGCGATGCACAGCAAATAATTTTTCACTTGTTTGCTGCTCAGCTAAAACGACAAAGCCTGGGCCATCTTCAGAATGAAAATTCAGCCCTGCTGGCTTTTCGAATATATAAAAGTCATTATGTGTAAAAACAATATTTAACGACTTGTGCAAAGATTCATTCACGCATTACTGCTTTTTAAATAGGCTATAACTTTCGCTAAATCCTCTTCGGTATCAACACCTGCATGTGGAGCAACAAGAGCTTGCTCTATTTTTATATTAAAGCCATGGTACAACACACGTAACTGCTCAAGTGACTCAAGAACCTCTAAAGGAGAAATGCGAAGCTCAATATATTGCTTAATAAAACCAGCCCTATACGCGTAAATACCCACATGGCGTTGAAAAGGTGCTAAATTAAGAGCATTATTTTTTATCATCATTGCACTTCTATCAAACGGGATACTCGCTCGTGAAAAGTACAATGCATTTTTATTAATATCACTGACCACTTTAACTGCATTAGGGTTAAACACTTCATCTTGCTCTTCAATAGCAACACTAAGCGTAGCCATAGGCGCAGTTGAGTCATTTAAAAGTGAAGCCACTTGAGATACATTTTCAGGCGCTAATAATGGCTCATCACCTTGTACATTAACTACTATTGTATCGCTATCTAGATTTAATATATCAACAACTTCAGCTAATCGTTCAGTACCCGATTGATGATCTTCACGGGTCATTATAACATCACTGGTAAAACGGCTGACTTCATCAAAAACGTTTTGATGATCAGTTGCTATAACCACTTTACTCGCACCCGCTAAGCATGCTTTTTCATAAACGTGTTGCACCATAGGCTTACCGCATATGTCAGCAAGTGGCTTACCTGGTAAGCGTGTAGATGCATAGCGAGCAGGTATTATAACTACGAATTCCACTTTTCAATCTCTTCTAAAGATAACTCACGGGCTTCATTCTCAAGTAATACTGGAATGTCGTCTTGAACAGGATAAGCAAGTTTAGCTGCCGTGCTAATTAACTCATTATTATCCCTATCAAAACGTAATTTTCCCTTACATACTGGGCAAGCAATTATTTCAAGTAACTTTGTATCAAAGGCCATTATGTATTCCTTTTTCTTTTAATAATAAATTTAATTTGTCTATAACCGCATCGGTTGGCTTTGCATCAACCGGTAAATAATACCAGTTAGCTTTCGCAAAAGAGCGGCACTTTACCGCATCTTTTTCTGTCATGACGATACTCTGATCACCAAACTGCTCAAAATCTTCAGCACTATACGCATAATGATCTCTAAAGTGATGGGTTGATAAAAGCTGTATCCCCTGCGTTTCAAGCGATTTTTCAAATCGTTGCGGGTTACCAATTGCGCTAACTGCATGAGTCTGGTTTACTTTATCTTTTGTCTCATCACCTGAATTAACTAAGCGAAGGGTGTTTGTTTCTAATAGATAGCTATTATTAGCGCTACCACCGTTTTCAATAACAATATCTACGCTATTTAAACGTTTTGTTGTTTCTCGAAGCGGCCCTGCTGGCATCAATAAACCATTGCCAAATCTGCGCTGGCTATCAACAATACAGCATTCAATCGCACGAGGCATTTTGTAATGCTGCATTCCATCATCAGAAATGATGACGTCGAGCTTAAAACGCTCTTCAAGTAAAGCTATATTTTGCTCACGACTCGGCCCTACAGATATCGGACATTTCAAACGGTGATATAAAAGTATCGGTTCATCACCGGCTTGAAGTGTCGTTATATCGTCAGTTACTAGCAATGGGTAACTATTAGATTGCCCGCCATAACCTCTGCTTATAATACCAACCGATAAGCCTTGCTTGGTTAAATACTCATAAAGCCATAAAACAAATGGCGTTTTACCATTTCCGCCCACACTAATATTTCCGACAACTATAATAGGAGTTTTACATTCAAAACTATCTAAAAATTTACAACGATATAAGAGTTTACGAAATGACGAAATAAGCCAAAACAGAGCACTTAAAGGTAATAACAAAAGTGTAATTAAACCAAATGGTTTAAACCAACTTCGTTCTATTCTACTCACCCCTGTTCACCAAATTGCATTTTACACAAAGCTGAATAAGTGCCGTCATTTGCAAGTAAGCTGTCATGATCGCCACTTTCTATAACACGGCCATTATCAATAACATAAATACGGTCACTATTTTCAATTGTAGAAAGCCTGTGCGCTATTACAATAGACGTTTTATCTTTCATTAATGTATCAAGTGCATGCTGAATTAATTTTTCAGATTCGGTATCAAGCGCAGATGTAGCTTCATCTAAAATTAAAATGGGTGCATCTTTTAAAATAGCGCGAGCAATAGCTATTCGCTGGCGTTGACCACCAGAGAGCATGACACCGTTTTCACCCACCATAGTGTTAAGTTGCTCTGGTAAATCTTTTACAAACTCCCAAACATGGGCTTGTTTAACTACTTGCTCTAATTCTTTATCTGATACATTTCGCTGTATGCCATAACAAATATTATTGGCAATAGTATCGTTAAATAGCACTACTTGCTGTGACACTAAAGCAAACTGTCGGCGCAAGTCGGTTAATTTGTAATCTTGCAGAGCAATACCATCAAGCAAAATTTCACTAGGGAGCTCTAAATCATAGTAGCGTGGTAATAAATTCGAAATTGTTGATTTACCAGAACCTGATCGTCCTACTAAGGCAATACTTTCACCCGCTTTAATTGTCAGTGATAAATCGTTTAAAACGGCTTCATCTTTCGTTGGGTACTTGAAAGTTACATTCTTAACTTCAATTAAGCCTTTAACTTTATCGACTGAAACGGTGCCGGTATCTTTTTCGATGTCTTCATCTAGCACTAAAAAAACACTTTGCGCGGCAGAAATACCACGCTGCATATCACTATTCACATTGGCGAGCTGTTTGAGTGGGCGTAATAGCATCATCATTGAAGCAATTAATACCATGAAATCACCAGAGCTTATTGTATCAATCATGGAGGGCATTGATACCACCCACAAAATAACAGCCATGGCACTGGCTGCTAGTATTTGAATAATTGATACACTTAATGCTTTTGTTGCATCCATTTTAATGCGTTGTTGGCGGTTGTGGTTATTAATTTTAGAAAATTTGTTTATTTCTTGATCTTGCCCACCAAAGCCATGAATAACTTTATGGCCGCTAAGCATTTGCTCAGAACTACGGGTAACTTTCCCCATAGCCGATTGAATACTTTTAGATATGTGGCGAAAGCGTTTAGATACTACTGCAACTATTACCGCTACAAGTGGAATAATAACTAAGAATATGAGTGAAAGTTTCCAACTGGTATAAAACATTACACCCAGTAGAAAAACGACAAAAGCCCCTTCACGTACAACAATGAGTAATGCCTTGGTAATAGCTTGTTGAACTTGCTCTGTATCGAAAGTGATTTTTGAAATTAAATCACCCGTTGAATTTTTATCGTGAAAAGACACTGGCAAATGAAGAATATGCTCAAATAACTCTTGTCGTAGAGAGCGTACAACTTGCGAGCCTACATAACTTAAACAGTAAGAAGACATAAAGTTGAAAATACCACGCCCTAATACTAACGCTATTACAACAAAAGGAGCATATTTTAACACTTCAGTATTACGTTGGTTCAAACCTTGGTCTATAAACGGCTTCATTAATTGAATAAATAAAGCATCCATTGCTGAATACCCGATCATTCCTATAATTGCGACGAAAGCGATAGTTTTATATGCGCCAACGTAAGAAATAAGCCGTTTATATATTTGTGTAGTACTTTGATCCATAACACTCTCTAAATACAGTAACAACCTGTATTGTATCCTTCGGTGAGAGAAAACTAAACGTCAATCTTTGATAAACCAGTAACTTTCCTGCTCTCTTGCTGTTTCTATAACCAAATTATCTGAATAAAATTTAACAGTTATTTGCCCTACCTTACCCGTGGTTAATTGTTTAGCCCCTGCTTTTTTATAACGAGACACAACAGCTGGTTTTGGAAATTCCCACTGCCCTTTATAAGCACTCGAATGAATTACAATTTTAGGTCGAACTGCATCAATAAACTCACTGCTTGATGATGTATCACTCCCATGATGGGGGCTTAACATAACCGTACTTTGTAAGTTATGGTTTGCATCAATTAATAACGCCTCTCGAGATGTAGATATATCGCCAGTAAGCAAAACACTGTAGTCACTACTAAAGACTTTGACGACACACGAATCATCATTTTTATTTTCAAAAGTTTTACTTTTAAAGCTTTGAACAGTAAGAGCATTAAAGTTTATGCTTTTTTCAATACAAACATCGTGTGTACTATTAGGGTGAAACTGTGTAAAAGTATCTTTATAGCCAGCAGCTATGAAATGTTTTAATCCGCCTGCATGATCATTATCTTCATGACTTAAAATAGAGGTCGTCACAATTAAATTTTTAGCTTTTATGTATGGCAATAAAATACTTCTAGTACGACTATAGCGATTAAAATAGCTAGGTCCAAAATCATAAACGAATGCGTGTTTGTCCTTTTCAATTAAAACCATTAACCCGTGTCCTACATCAAATACATGTAATTGCCACAAAGGCTCATTTTTTACAAAATAATTAAACGTAATTGCAGCAATGGGTAATAGAGCCAACCACTTAAAGGGCATTAAATATAACAGCAACATAGTGGCGTAAGAAAAAACCAAAAAAGTAATATCTACTTTCCCTGTACTAACCCATCTAATCGCTTGTGGTATTTGTGCAAGTAATTCAAATATATAATGAAGAATATTGTCAAAAGCTAATATGATTACGCTTATATCAATAAAACTACTCAGCAGAGTAAAAACGATTAACAAGGGTAAAATCACAATGGATAACAACGGGATAGCAATTAAGTTTATAACTAAACCCGCAATGCTTACTCCATTAAAAAAATAGAGTGATAAAGGTAATAAGCCAATAAATAACCCTACTTGAATAACAAGCATCGATAAAAGTTTACTTTTTATTCCAGTATTAACGATAGGAAATTTATTTAGTACGATAAAAATAATAGCAACGGCTAAAAAAGAAAAATAAAGTCCTGGATTTAATAAATAAAATGGATTAACGAGTAGTACTATTACTAAAGCGAATAAAATACTTCGCCAACGTAGCGGTTGTATTGCTATAAAATATAATAACAAGCAACATGCCAGCATAATTAGCGCACGTGTTGCAGATACTAAAAAGTTGCTTAAATAAACGTATAAAAATGCCGCCAAAAACCCCGCTATACTGTAATAAATAGATAGATTTTTTGTTTGTTCAAACATTATATTTACTTTTATAAATACAAAGCGCATGAACATATAAGCAAAACCAAAAATCAAACTTATATGTAAGCCTGATATAGCTAATAAATGACTTAATCCAAGCGATTGCATAAATTGCTTATCATCAAAGCTCATTAAAGATTTGTCGCCACTTAAAAGTGCATAGTAAAGCCAAAGTAGTTTAGTGTTTTTATAAGTATTTTTTAAAAACTGTTGATAACCTATAATTAAACTATCGTCGTTGTAATGCTTTATTACTAAACTTTTGTTTAATACCTTCCCTTTAAAAAAGGTTTTATTTATAAAAGCATTTTGTTCGTTATCGAATACATTAAAATTTTTATTACTTCTAAAATACTTTAAATTTAATGATGCAGAAAACTCATCCCCTTTAGATAAAACATTGTCTGTATTAACACTTAATAAAGCACTTGGCGCTAAAAAGGTTGGGTAGGTACTTGTCTCCAAAGAGAGAATTTTAACTTTTATATATTGTGGTACTTTTGCTGAAATAACCTCCTCAATTATAACATCAGCATTAAGCGCATACTTTTCACTCGATTCAGGTATTTCAAAACTGTAAAAAACATAAAAATTGATAACCACGCTGCAAATTGCGCAAATAAAGCCTAACAATACGTTCAAAAACGGCTTAAAATAAGCACTTACAATTACAATGAAAATTGTGAGTATTGTAAATTCGAGAGTTTGGTAATAAAACACGGTTGCGATACAACCAATTACAAACCCAAGACATATCCACACAGAAGTAAATGGTTGCTTTAAATGGCTAAAAAAACGATCCAAAGATTTTTACCCGATCCAAATAAAATTAGACATCATAAAACTCTAAAAATATTTGGACGCCTTTTGCAAGATGCAAATCTTTGGCATTTGAACAGGCGCTCTGCGAGAGGTGCGTTTGCTGTTGGATTGTTTTTTGCCTTCATCCCTGTTCCTTTTCAAATGGTTTTAGCTGCCGCAGGCGCTATTTTATTTAGAGTAAATCTGCCTATATCCGTGGCTCTAGTGTGGCTAACCAACCCTTTAACTATGCCGCCTATTTTTTATGGTTCGTATTTAGTGGGCACTTTAATATTAAATCAACCAGAGCAACACTTTGTGTTTGAAGCTAGCTGGGAGTGGTTCATACAAAGTATTGAAACTATTGGTCCCGCATTTCTTTTAGGCTCCTTAGTATGTGCATCTGTTGCTTCAATCATCGCGTATGTAAGTATAGATATAATTTGGCGCCGTTCTGTTAAAAAAGCATGGTTAGCCCGCAGTAATTAGATAGCATTTATTATAGACGAAAAAAAACCAACTTTATTAAGTTGGTTTTTTTGTGGCTTATGTATTTATATTTAATTTTTAAAAACGAAATACACGGCGTAAACCAACTAACGGTAGTAGCAGTAGTGTATACCAAGGAAAGCTTGCAGAACTACGCTCGTACTCTTCAGCTTCTGGCGCTGCACAATCTTCCACTTCACCATTTTCGATAGGTGTAAGTTTTACTGCTACAGCAACACTTTCGTATTCGATTTCACCGTTGATGTCTGTAACAACACCACCTAAAGTATCACGCTTTTCTACTGTTTTAGTCGCTGTGCCAAATATTTCATTATTCTCATTAATCGATGTAGCTTCTACCATTGTATAACCGTAATCGGTTTCACCATCAGTGTCATAACATGGCAGTAAATCGTTTAAGTTAGTGATTTTATCTTCACCAATTTTATAAATAAACGCTTCTTTACGGCGTGTATTATCTGAAACACCAACTTCACCTTCACCAACAATATAACCTTGATTATTTATATCATTACCGTAAGAGCTTGAGCTATTAAAGTAATCTGTTGGGAATACAGTATTACCCGTATTAATGTCATGGTAAAAGAACTTACTTCTTCTAGTATTTTCAATAAATTTAACTGCGTTACCAGTAATAACGTCGTTATCGTTAATTGCTATTGCACTACCTGAGATCCAATCATCTTCTTGATCTATAAAGTCGGTTACGCCGCCGTCTTTAAAATACACAGGCATAGTGATAATAGAGTCATCGTTTTTGTAATAACGTGTATTTGAAGAGCCAACAATTGTACCATTTGAATTAATCGCTAAAGCGGTACTTGTAAACGCGTCGTCTTCTGTTTCATCTTCATCAGGGGCAAGTGCTAAGCCTAGCTCTTCAACTGATGTAATATTTAATGACTCATCAAGTTCCCATTTTACTGCACGTTTATTAAATAAACCTCTGGTAATATTAGAGTTTAATAAGTTAATGCACACCGATGTAGGTTCATCTTCATTATCACAGTTATCCTCAATATCCTCTTCTCTTTCAAGCGGAATATCTACAGAGACATTACCTACTACTGTGTAGCCACTGTTTGTTTTGACAATATCGTTAGCGCGACTTGTGCCACCATATTCATTAAACTCTGGCTCTAACGGCACTTTTACTCCGTTGGCACCAATTACAACTCCACGCTCAATAAATTCATGCGTAAACCATGTTTCTTCTTCGTCTTCGTCGTCAGGTGTAAACGCTACTTTGTCGTAAGGCGCGCTTCCCCAGCCTACCATTACACCGTCTTCACTAACTGCGTTAAAAATATTTGTTGTTGAACGCGTCAGGCCATCGTAATCAACAGAGGCTATATCAAATAATGGCTGCTCAACGACTTGCTCATCAGTAAATACAACCCCCACTAAAGAGCTTAATTTTTGGTACTCATAATTAGAGGTTATGCCAAAAGTAGAGCTTGATAAAAAGCTAACCATAAAGCTATGAGCATCAGGGTTTGTATTTACAGCGTCATTAAATTCAATATCATTAAGTGTAAATGTAATTTCTTTATCACTTAGTTCAAATGCAGCTTCTTCAGAGTCGTATGCACTTTCAACTTCATTTTCACCAAAATCAATGTAACTAATATCTATTGGTAAATTATATAAACCGTTTGCAAAACCTATAATATGCCCGCTTTCGCTTACATCTGATACGTAAGAATATTTAGCGTCCTCAAGAGTCCCTAATTCACTTAACTGGTAGGTAGCACTTGTTGCGGTTGTGCTCAATGTCGCTAAAATACTTGCAGCGAGTAATTTATATTTCATTTTAATCCTTACTACTGATTCTTTAATTCTTCAAGTTCTTCCCAGCGCTCAAAGGCAGCCTCAAGGTCAGACTCAAGTTGTGCTAAATGGTTCAATGCTTTAGTGGTAACGTCACTGTCTTGTTTAAAAAAGTCAGGATCACTCACAATTGTTTGCTGAGCTTCTACTTCAGCTTCAAGTTGTTCCATTTTATTTGGTAGTTGCTCTAATTCAAGTTTTAATTTGTAAGAGAGTTTATTGTTTTTATTTTCTGCTTTAGCTACAGGCGCGGGTGCTGTCTTTTCAGCTTTTTTTACCGGCTGCTGTTGTGCTGTTTTTTCTTGTTCAGCTAAATATTTTACATACGCTTCGTAATCACTATAACCACCAACAATATCAGTTACTTTACCGTTACCTTCAAATGCCCAAACACTTGAACATGTATTATCAATAAACTCACGGTCATGGCTAACTATTAATACAGTACCTTGATACTGATTAATAATATCTTCTAATAACTCTAGTGTTTCAATATCTAAGTCATTGGTTGGCTCATCGAGTACCAAAATGTTAGATGGTTTTAGGAAAAGCTTTGCAAGGAGCAATCTGTTCTTTTCACCACCAGAGAGTGCTTTAACTGGGGTACGAGCACGAGCCGGCGGAAATAAGAAATCTTGTAAATATCCAAGTACATGACGAGAACGCCCGCCCATCATTACTTCTTGCTTACCCTCTGCAACGTTATCTTGAACTGTTGCTTCTTCATCTAACTTTTGTCTGTATTGGTCAAAATAAGCAAACTCTAGATTAACGCCTTGCTTAATTACACCACTGTCGGCTTCTAAATCACCAAACAAAAGCTTTAATAGAGTTGTTTTGCCTATACCATTAGGGCCAACTAAACCAATACGATCGCCACGCATGACCAACGTAGAAAAATCATCTGCAATTATTTTGTCTTTAAATGCATGATTCAAATGCTTGGCTTCAAACACTAACTTACCTGAGCGATCAGCTGTTTCAATATTAAAGTCTGTTTTACCAACTTGATCTATACGTTGTTTACGCTCGTTCCTCAGTTGCTTAAGTTCACGTACTCGTCCTTCGTTACGTGTTCTTCTTGCTTTAACACCTTGACGGATCCAGGCTTCTTCTTCGGCAAGTCGCTTATCAAACAGCGCATTTTGACTTTCTTCTACTTTTAAATCATGAGCTTTTTGTTCAAGGTACGTAGCGTAATCACCAGGGTACGATATGAGCTTCCCGCGATCTAAGTCCAAAATACGAGTAGCAACAGCGCGAATAAACGCACGGTCATGCGATATAAATACAATACCGCCTTTAAACTCTTTTAAAAATTGCTCAAGCCACATAACACTTGCCATATCTAAATGGTTCGTTGGCTCGTCAAGTAATAATAAATCAGGTTCACTTACAAGTGCTCGAGCAAGTGCAACTTTACGCAACCACCCACCAGATAGCGATTCAAGTTTTGCTTGCGGTGTTAATTCTAATTGCGTTAATACTAATTGAATACGGCTGTCAAAACGCCAACCATCAGCCGCCTCTAACTGATTTGATAAACGTTCAAGTTTATTGAGTAATTTATCTGTACATTCAGTTTGTAATTGCGTGCTAACATGATGAAAATCAATTAGTAAATTAGCAATCTCAGGCATACCTTGGGCTACGTAGTCAAATACTGTACCACTGGCGCCTTTTGGTGGATCTTGCTCTAGACGAGATATTTTTAATCCACCTAATTGGTTAATTTCACCATCATCAAGAATAACTTGGCCATCGAGTATTTTTAAAAGTGTTGATTTACCAGCACCATTACGGCCAACAATACACACTCGCTCGCCACTTTCAATGACAGCATCCGCATTATTAAGTAATGCATGAGTGCCAAAGGCAAGTTGTGCTTTTAAAATTCTAATTAAATCCATAGTTCTTATTTGCTCTTAATCTGCTTGCGTCATAAATTCACGTGCACTGTGTGCACTAAAAGGCCAATATAGTTGCAGGCCTTGTTCACTTTTTAATACAGGAATACGTGTCTGATATTTGTTAATAAGCTGCTCATCAGTAATTATATCAACCAATTCTAATGAGCTTGAGGCATCAAGCAAATCAGTAACTAGTTGCTCAGCTTGCTCACACAAGTGGCATCCTTCTGTATGATACAAAACCCATTTAGCCATGCGTAATTAACCAGCTATTGTGAATTTTTTTGTTACGCTTAAAATCTGGCGATAATGTTTTTTCAGAAATATTAACTGCTTTTAAACCTAAACCAATTAAGCCTACTTCATCCATAACAAAACCACGCTTGTTATTTGAAAATATTAAAGTACCTGAAGGGCTTAAAATCTTTTTAACCCAAGTTAGTAGCTTAATATGGTCGCTTTGCACATCGAACGCATCTTTCATACGTTTAGAATTAGAGAATGTAGGCGGATCTAAAAATATTAAATCGTACTGTGCTGTTGCATGCTCAAGCCATTTTAAGCAATCGGCTTGTTCAAAACGATAACGTGTGTTGCTTATATTATTTAGATCAAAGTTATCTTGGCCCCACTTTAAGTAGGTTTTAGATAAATCAACAGTAGTAATCGCTTTTGCGCCGCCAAGAGCTGCATGCACAGATGCACTTCCTGTGTAGGCAAATAAATTTAAAAAGCGTTTATCTTTGGCATTTTCTTGAATATAACGGCGTACTAAACGATGATCTAAAAACAAGCCTGTATCTAAATAATCAAACAGGTTAACTTTGAATTTTGCGCCAAATTCTTCAACTACCATAGTACGATTTTGCTTTGCCATAGGTGTATATTGCTCTTCACCCTTTTGCTTTTTACGCACTTTTACAGCAATGTTTTCTGGTGCGATATTTAACTGTTGTGCAGTTAAACTAATCACATCTTGAAGACGTTTATCTGATGTTTTTTCATCAATTTCTTTGGGTGCTGCATATTCAAAAATAACAGCCGAATCGCCATATACATCTACTGCTACGTTGTATTCAGGAATATCAGCGTCATAAACACGGTACGCTTGCACCTCGTTTTGTTTGAGCCAGTTTTTTAACCCTTGCTTATTCTTTTTCAAACGATTAGCAAACGACATAGAGCCTTCAAAGTTAAGGGCTGGCTTATCTTCAGTCGTTAAACTAACTTGCTTATCATCTAATTGATACAAATTAAGCTCAACATCAAGGGGTCCATTTTTAAACTTATAACGTTTTAGCCTGACTAGTTTTAACAGTTTAAATAAGCTCTCATCCATGCCCAGTAAAGCAAGTTTCCAATGGTTAAAGTGCTTTTTAAAACCAACACCCATATTACGGTGTAAATTTACAAGCTCAGCCATAGAGCCAATCCGTTCGCCATAAGGTAAGTTTGAAATAACGACCCCTGGTAACTTAGCAACGGGAGTTAATTTTGTCGCATCACTTTGTTTAAATTTAATAACTGTATCAAGCTCAGCTCGCTCTGCATTTGCTATAGCTTTATCGAGTACTTGGGCGTCGTAATCGTGACCAATTAACCATAATTTAGGATCGGTGATTTGCGCTAATAACTCTTCACGAAGTTGTTTAAATTTAGCCGCTCTAAAGCTTGGCAAACGCTCAAATGCAAACCCTTCTCTAAATAAACCAGGGGCTTCATTGCGTGCCATACCCGCAGCTTCTATTAAAATAGTGCCGGCACCACAACATGGGTCAAATAAAGGTTGATTCACGTTATCAAGCCAGCCACTTCGTTTAATAAGTGCAGCTGCTAAGTGTTCTTTAATTGGCGCTTTACCTTGACCTTGACGGTAACCACGTTCAGATAAACGCGGGCCAGAATAGTCAATGTACATTGAAACGCCATGACGATTAAGACGCGCAACAACGCGCACGTTTGCATCTTGTTTATCTACATTTGGGCGTTGTTCATATAAATCATTGAAATAATCTACAATGGCGTCTTTAATCACTAATCCTGAAAACTGCGTGTTTTTCAGTGAGTCATTTGTACCATTAAAATCTACAGCGAACGTTTGGGTAGGACCAAACCACTCTTGCCAAGGTTGCAAGCGAGCAAATTTGTATAGGCTATCTTTGTCATTAACGCCTTCTTTTTCTTCGATAAGCATAAGCACACGCGTAGCAAAACGGCTTGATAAACACACCTTTTGCGCCAGTAATGAGTCAGCCTCAAAACGAACAGAACCCACAGTTTGCTTAGACACAACTGCGCCAAGCTCTGTTAGTTCATCAACCAATAAATTTTCGATTCCGATAGAAGTAAGTGCGATAAATTGCAAAGTAATAACCCTTAATAGCTAATTGCGCAGGATTATAACATAGGTTGGGGAACAAACGCGCCATAAACACACGTATAAACGTTAAATTTGGTTATGCTGTTTGGCTTTGATATTGCTGATTTAAAAGTGGGTGAACGCGATTATTAAGAACACGGATCACTTCAAACTGCTCAAGAGATAAATTATCATCAAGTTTAAAGTTTTCGCTTAAATTAATGCAAATAGAAGCATCAGGGCAATGCTCTACAATTAAAAACTCACCAATTTGTACTTTAGATGCAAGCTTAATTATTGCCTCAACGCTTGGCTCATTTCCGATATATTCTTGAAAAAACCAACTTTTAGCAAGTACAGGTTTTAAATGAAATTTTACAGCTGTTGCATTTAACGCTATCTGGCATATTTGAGCTGGCTTATATAAATTAAAACCATCTAAGTAATTATAAACTTGTTCATAAAATGCAGCATCTTCAAGGCTAAAGCGAGGATTACTAAATACGCAGTCGGTAAGTTGTCTTAATTTATAAGGTGTGCGTAATTGCATATTATCGTCTAAATCGAGTAGTAAACGATTTTGTTTAGGACAAGCAATCCACTGCCATTGCTTTGATGCTTGTAACATGTGCTCCTCCTTGGATAACGTAGTAAATAAATAATGCAATAAGCTTAAAGTATAACCGCTTTTGACCATTTTATAAATGCCTGCTTAGAACATTTATTGAACGATCAAAAGCTTAGATAACTGATCCTTATAAGCCGTTGACGATCGATTTGACCAATTGTGGACCTTTGTAGATGAACCCAGTATAAACCTGAACCAAATTTGCACCGGCATTTAACTTTTCTTTTGCTGATTGGGCGTCATCAATACCCCCCACCCCAATTATTGGTAAGTTACCTTTGGTTAAGCGTTTTAGTTCGCTAACTACATGCGTAGAGCGCTCTCTAACAGGCAATCCAGATAAGCCACCCGCTTCATCAGCGTATTGTTGACCCATTACGGCACTGCGTTCTAGTGTGGTATTAGTTGCAATTACACCATCAATTTTATTACTTAATAATGATTCGCTTACTTGTGCTATTTGGATCTCATCAAGATCTGGCGCTATCTTTACAAGCATTGGTACTTGTTTATTGTGCTTTGCAATTAAATCTAACTGCTCATTTTTTAAACTTTGCAATAAGTCATCTAGTGCTGCGCCATATTGTAAGTCACGAAGTCCTGGAGTATTTGGTGATGAAATATTGACGGTAATATACGAAGCATGTTCAAACACCTTACGCATACAATGAATATAATCATCCTTACCTTGTTCGTTAGGCGTATCTTTATTTTTACCAATATTGATGCCTAAAATACCTGTATAGTTCGCGGCTTTTACATTACTAACTAAATTATCCACGCCTTTATTATTAAAACCCATACGGTTAATAATCGCATTTGACTGAGGAAGTCTAAATATACGTGGTTTATCGTTACCCGCTTGTGGACGGGGTGTAACCGTACCTACTTCTACAAAACCAAATCCCATTTGGCTAAAAGCATCAATACATTCAGCATTTTTATCGAGGCCAGCCGCAAGCCCAACAGGATTTTTAAACTCTAGCCCTAAAAAGTTTACTGGTTTATCTGCGATGCTTTGAGACCAAGCCGCATTAAGTGGTGTATTAGCAAAACGACGAAGATTATTAAGTGCAAACTCATGTGCCCACTCCGCATCACGGGTAAACATAAAACGGCGAGCTAAATCATAAAACATTAATATAATCCTCTTTAAATTGCAGACAAAAAAATACCTCGGACAAGGCCGAGGTATTATATAGCAATTTTCAAAATTAACTGATTATTTACTAAATAAATAACCGTTAAATGTTAGATTATTTGCCCGATGTATCACAGTTATGGCTTAACAACATCAATTCACGAAGCGCTACTGAGAACTTAGCAAAGTCGTGGCTTTGTGATGTTTTAAACTCAGCAAGCATTTGCTTCCAGCGCTGAAGTAATAAATCTTGGCTATCCATCCATTGATCAATTTGTTTATCAACATCGTTGTCATCGCCTTCAAAGCTATTTAATACAACTTCAGACAATGTACGTTGCTGCCAATCTAGTTCTTCACGGTACGAAGAACGGGCAAGCGCTTGCCAATGATTTGCAACAGGCTGATGCGTTATTTGATCTAAGAACCAATGTAAGCCCATACGCGCACCTAGTTTAAAGTAGGTGTTTGATACCATGGAAATATTTTTACTCGAGCTATTTGCTATTTCAGCTAAATCCATCACAGAAAATAAACTAGATAAAGACACAATACGCTTAGCAATATCTTTAGGTACACCGCTTTGAACTAGCTTATCTGACTCAACAACTATACGTTCATTCTCTTTTTCAACCATGTAAGAGTTTAAGTTCTTACTTAAGTCTTTAAATATTGGTGCAAAGAATTCGATTGATTGTTCAATAGTCAGCGCTTTATTACGATGGCGTAAGAACCAACGCGTTGCGCGACGTACCGTACGACGTAGTTGATAAAGCATCTCAGTTTGAACTGATGCAGGAATTTTATTATCAAGCGCACTGATAGAAGACCAGGTATCACGCATTTCAAATATTTCACTGGCAATTGAATAACACAGTGCTATTTCAGCTTCGTTTGCACCTGTTTCTTCATGCATACGTACCATGAAGTTTAAGCCCATGTCATTAACGATATTATTAGCAAGTTTAGTCGCTATAATTTCTTTACGTAGTGGGTGATTATTCATCGCATCATTAAACTTCTCACGTAGTGGACGTGGGAACGATTTAACGAGTAATTGGCGGTAATAAGGGTTTTCAGTAATCTCTTCTGTTACTAATGACTCTTTTAATACCATTTTTGCGTAAGATACAAGTACAGAAAGCTCAGGACGAGTTAAATCTTTACCCGCTGCTGCACGTTCTGCTAATTCTTCATCTGAAGGAATAAACTCTATAGCACGGTTTAATTTGCCTTCTTTTTCAAGTGCATGAATAAAGCGAATCTTTTCTTTAAGGGTTGAAGCCCCTTTAGACTGCGTAATAGAAATTGTATGCGTTTGACGGTAACAATCTTTAAGTACTAATTCAGACACTTCATCAGTCATTGAGTACAGTAGCTCATCACGCTGTTTACGCGTTAAATCACCTTCGGCTACTAAACCATTTAATAAAATCTTGATGTTTACTTCGTTATCTGAACACGCTACACCGCCAACGTTATCAATAAAGTCTGTATTTACACGTCCGCCTTTAGCTGCAAACTCTATACGACCTAACTGCGTTGCGCCTAAGTTACCACCTTCACCAATTATCTTAGCACCTAACTCTTTACCGTTGATACGTAGTGCATCGTTTGCACGGTCCCCTACATCTGCATCGGTTTCATTAGAGTGTTTAATGTATGTTCCGATACCGCCATTCCATAATAAATCAAAGTTCATCATTAATGAGGCTTTCATCAGTTCATTTGGCGTCATGCTCGCTTTTTTAGTGCCCAACATTTTTTTCATTTCTGGGCTAAGCGTAATTGATTTAGCTGCACGAGAGAAAACACCACCACCAGCAGAAATTAATTCTTTATTGTAATCTTCCCACGATGAACGCGGTAAATTAAATAAACGCTCACGTTCTGGGTAAGAGGTAGCTGCATCAGGATTTGGATCTACAAAGATATGCATGTGGTTAAATGCTACTTGTAAACGAATATGCTTAGATAACAACATACCATTACCAAATACATCACCCGCCATGTCACCAATTGCCACGACAGTAAAATCGCTAGTTTGACAGTCGATATCCATTTCACGGAAATGACGTTTAACAGACTCCCACGCACCTTTGGCAGTAATACCCATTTTCTTATGGTCGTAACCAACAGAGCCGCCTGATGCAAATGCATCACCTAGCCAGAAGTTATATTCATTTGCTATACCGTTGGCTATGTCAGAGAACGTCGCGGTTCCTTTATCGGCTGCAACAACTAAATAAGCATCGTCTTCATCGTGGCGAACAACATCTCTTGCTGGCACAATTTCACCGCGTTCAATGTTATCTGTTATATCTAAAAGCCCACGAATGAATATTTTATAACACTCTTGGCCTTCTTTAATAAACGCCTCGCGCTCACTTGGTAGCTGTTTACAAACAAAACCACCTTTAGAGCCTACAGGTACAATTACTGTATTTTTAACTTGTTGCGCTTTAACTAAGCCTAGTACTTCAGTTCGGAAGTCTTCACGGCGGTCTGACCAACGTAGTCCACCACGGGCAACTTTACCATAGCGTAAATGCACACCTTCAACGCGCGGAGAGTATACAAAAATCTCAAATGCAGGAAGCGGAAGTGGCACATCTGGAATTAGACTTGGCTGTATTTTAAACGATACATACGATTTAAACTGCCCTGCATCATCTTTTTGGAAATAGTTAGTGCGTAATGTAGCAACAATCATATCTACGTATAAACGTATAATACGGTCATCATCAAGGTTTGCTACGTTTTCAAGCTCTAGGTATATTTGAGTGCTTAACTTTTCGAGAGTTTTAGCACTCGCAGGACTTTTAACTGAGAACTTTTTGGCAAATAAATTTACAATTTGCGCTGCAATATTTGGATAATTTGCAAACGTGCTCTCAATATAGCTTTGCGAGAAAGTTACTCCAATTTGGCGCATATACTTAGCATAAGCACGTAAAATAGAAGCTTCACGACCTGTTAAGCCACCCATTAGCACTAAACGATTAAAGCCGTCATTCTCTAAGCGATTACCCCAAACGTTAGTTAAAGCAGCACGAAAGCGCGCTGAAATCTTATCAAAGTCAGCCATCCCTTTGCTATCAATTAGCATCGAGAAATCCATGATCCAATTAATACGCCCATCGCTTGTTTTAACTGAATACGGCGTTTCACCGACAACGCGTAAGCCAAAGTTTTCAAGCATTGGCATAACATCAGATAAATGAATTGGTTCATCTTTATGAAATAAGCTTAAACGCACAATATTGCTGTTTGCTTCTTCTTGCGGACGGTAAAACAGCATTTCTAGCTTGTTCTCGTCGCTAAGTAATTCTAACTTTTCGATATCTACAACAGCTGCACTTGGCAATACTTCGTCTTTGTATGAGCGTGCAAACGCATTGCAGTATTTACGGTTTAAATCGTTACCACGTGCTTCACCTGCAGATTCTAAAAGTGCAGATTGTAGTTTGTCTTCCCATGTACGCGCAGCTTCTACTAAATTATTTTCGATGTCTTTCACGTTATATTCGATATTGTTGTCGGTCACACGAACGGTGTAATGAGTACGCGCAAGTGTTGACTCAGAGAAATAGGTAGTAAATTCGACTTTATCGTCAGAATTAAATGCATTAGCTAATATGTCTTGGGTTTCACGGCGCAGCGCCGTGTTATAACGCTCACGCGGAACGTAAACCATACAAGATAAGAAGCGACCATATGCATCTTTACGTACAAATAAGCGGCACATGTCACGCTCTTGTACTTGTAAAACACCCATAGCAACTTCTAAAAGCTCATTTTCGCGAGCTTGAACTAACTCATCGCGTGGGTATGTTTCTAAAATATTTAATACTGCTTTGTATGCATGTGTCCCTTTAGCAAAGTCACACATTTCCATAATACGGTTAATTTTACTTTTTAAAACAGGTACATCTGTAGCACTATTATTATAAAAACTTGAAGAGAATAAACCAATAAAGCGATCTTCCCCTATAACATTCCCTTCATCGTCAAAACGTTTTATACCTACATAATCAATATAAGCTGGGCGATGCACACGAGAAATAGAATTAGTTTTTGTTAAAATAAGTAAATTGCTGCTGCGCGCTTCTTGGCGAGCGACTTCTGGTAATTCTGACAGTAAACGACTGTGCTCCTCGGTTGAGTTTTTCATCAAACCAAGACTCGTGTCCATTTTTCCCTTTAACTGGTAATCACCTTGCACTGGGCACAATTCATATTCGCGGTAGCCCATTAGTGTAAAGTTATCTTTAGCTAACCAATCTAAAAACTCTGTTGTTTCTGATATTTCATGTTCGCTTTTTTTATGGTGGCGCTTTGGTAACTCTTTAATTACCGACACTAATTTTTTACGAATAGGCTGCCAATCATCAACAGCAATAGAGACATCAACTAATACAGACTCAAGTTCTTTTTTGAAAGACTCAATCACCGATGTATCGGTTTGACGGTCAATTTCAATAAAGAAAACTGTTTTGGTCGATGTTGATTCTTGCTCAGCTTTTAAATTAGATAAGCCAGAAATTTTTGCGTCGCTATCGCGCTGAATTTTTAACGGACAGTGAAGTAATAAGTGAGAGGCGATATTTTCGCGCGTCATGGCCATACGCACTGAGTCAACTAAAAATGGCATGTCTTTCGTGATGATTTCTACGATAGTGTGTGACGACTGCCAGCCATCTTTTGCTACTTCAGGATTAAAAACGCGAATAACAGCGTCATCAGTGGTGTTTTTTTCTAGCGAATTCCAAAGGCTTAGTGCTGCACCATATAGGTCACTATCGTTGCGGTTTGCCAAATCCTCTTTAGACATGTTGCTGTACAAGGCTTTGGCGAATTTTTCAACGAGTAACACATTATCAGCGTGAACTTTTTTCTGGATAAGCTTACAGACATTATCTAGGATAACCGAGGCTTGGCCTTCATTTCGTGTCATTGTATGTTCCTTAATCTATTACTGCTATAAGCAGAATATTTGCACAGCGTATTATTAGTGTGGAGTCAGTTAAATTCTAACCCTTTTGCAGCTAATAAACAGCCTTTTCGATGAAAACATTTTAAGCATTTCAGCTATTTGGTCATCTATTCACAAATTATAGATATAAATGGCCTATACAGGCCATTTAGGAGCAAAATTATTCACTTTATTTTTTCTGGTCAGTCCAGAGCAGGCTGCCAATTGCAGGTAATAACAGCACTGCACCTAGCATATTTACTAAAAACATGAAGGTTAGCAGTATACCCATATCAACTTGGAATTTAAGATCTGAGAAAATCCAAGTACTCACGCCTATGGCAAGTGTAATACCTGTAAACAATACCGCACTTCCTCGCTCTACAAGCGCATTACGATAAGCAACGCTAAGCGGTACATTTTGCTTAAGCTGACCCATCATTGATGACAGTATATAAATGCCGTAATCAACACCAATACCAACACCTAACGCGATAACTGGCAAAGTAGACACGGTTAAACCAATTTCTAATTGCACCATCAGCGCTTGTGCAAGTGTAGATACAATGTAAAGCGGTAAAACCACTGCTATTGTTGCTTTTATACTTTTAAAGCTTAGTAAACATAAAATGATTACAGCACCATACACATAAAGCATCATAGGGATCTGCGCCTCAGATACTGACTCATTGGTTGCAGCCATAACACCTACGGGGCCTGATGCTAATCTAAAGGCTAATTTGTCTGTTCCCTCTTCTTGTGCAAATTGCTTAACGCTTTGAATGACCGTATCGATTGTTTGCGCTTTATGATCATCTAAAAATATAATCACAGGCATAACCGAGCAATCACCATTTAAAAGCCCTGTGCTGGTTTCTACTCGCGCTGTCGATTGCACTAAGCTTGCAGAATTACGCGGCAGGCTTTGCCATTTTAAATTCCCTTCGTTATAACCTGCGTTAACAGATTGCGCTACTGAGCTTAAGCTCACAGCAGATTGCACACCAGCTACATTTTCAACTTTATATTGAAAACGGCTAATACGCTCCATAACATTATGTTCGGTACAGGCAGCTGGGTATGCCTCTACAATCACTTTCAAAATGTCTGATGAGATAGTGTATTTATCAGAGATTAAAAAAGTATCTTGGTTATAGCGAGCATCTTGATGCAATGACGGTGCGCCTGCGTGTAAGTCGCCTATACGCATTTTATCTGCCTGCCAATAACCTAAGGCAAACAATATAAGCGTAAAGCCAATAATCATTTTAGCGATTTTAGGATCGGTTGCTTTTACTAAAATGTCTCTGATTTTATCGAGCATATTTGGTTTTTCAGCATCGCCTGATTGAATATGAACACTGTTTTCAAAGTTCATATATGAGGCCCACACTGGTAACAAGATTAGATTAGTAAAAATAATCACAGCAACACCTAAGCTTGCTGTTATCGAAAGCTCGCGAATGATACCAATATCAATCGTAAGTAAGGTTAAAAAGCCGACTGTATCTGAGAGAAGTGCTATACCACCAGGTATTAACAAAGCTCTAAAACTTGATTGACAGCAAACACGCGTAGTTTTTCCTTCACCTACTTTTTTACCAATCGCGTTTATCATTTGCACGCCATGGCTCACACCAATAGCGAAGACTAAAAACGGAACCAAAATAGACATTGGATCTAGTCCAAACCCTAAACTTGAAAGCAGACCCAACTGCCACACTACGGCAATAATTGAACACGCTATAGGTAGAACAGTCAGCTTTAAGCTACCGCAAAATAGCCAAACCATAATGAAGGTAAATGCAATTGCAATGGCAAAAAACAGTACAACCCCTTTTGCCCCCTCAGCAATATCACCAGCCATTTTGGCAAAACCAATTATATGAATACCTACTTTGTCTGTACTTAACGGCTCTCTTAGGTCGGTTTCAAGTTTTTGTGCAAATGCTAAGGTGTCTAGTTTATGTTGGGTTTGAGGATCAGTTTCGAGCAGTTGAGCAGTCACCATCGCGCAAGAGTAGTCGCTTGCAATCATGCGCCCTACTACTTTAGCTTTCTCAATGTTCTCTTTTACAACACCTAAACCACGCGCATCGGCCTTAAAGTTTGCAGGAATAATTGGGCCGCCAGCAAAACCATCTTCTACTACTTCAACAAAACGAGCACTTGGAGAAAATATTGAGTTTACTAATGGACGGTTCACACCAGGTATAAAATAAAGCTGATCATGCACTGCTTTTAATTGAGTAAAAAACTCAGGATTGAAAATATTACCGCTGTCGTCACATATCGAAATTAAAATACTATTCGCGCCGCCAAACTGTTTTTCGTGTTTGGTATACACTTTCATATAATCGTGATTTAACGGTATGTTTTTATTAAATGACGCATCAAGTTGAATTTGAGTCGCCTTAAATACAAGCAAACACGTTATAAGTGCAAAACTTATAAGCATAATTAAGCGATGTCTAAAAATCGCCTTTTCAATAAAATCGAGTAACTTATGCATTAAGGGGTTAACTCCTTCACTTTAATGCCGTCTTCAGTCGCCATAATTAGTTTATTATTTAAAATTGCGCCATCAAGAATGGCTTTGCCATCGGGAAGTTGTTCATGCGTTAACAACCCATCTTGCAGATGAAAAATAACACCGCTGTTAGCAAGCATTAGCCATTGTTTATTATTGTAATTAATAATGCTGTTAATGGTGGCTGTTTTAATATTTTCGAGATGCTGCCATTGCTCTTCATTATTTTGCTTAACAAAAACATTACCGCGCAGCCCTGCTACAATTTCTTGCTTACTATCAGAAGCTAGAGCGAAAAATGAACCTGGGTATATTTCTTCAAGTCGCACCCAAGATTGCCCATTGTCGGTGCTTTTAGCCATTAAACCCATTTCACCAACGAGCATTAAACCATTATCTGTTTTTTCTATACGGTTAAAATGCGGCAAAATAGAGGCTGTTTCAGCTTCATAACCTTCTGGATCAGTTTCTTTTAAATCGTTTAAATAGTCTCTGTCTTCACTGTATAATAGCGACTCTAAAAAGCGCTTTTGCCAGTGTTTTCCACCATCACCCGTATAATAAAACATGCCGTATGCACCGACTGCAAAGCCATTTAAATTATCTTCAAACAAAATATCGAGGCAAGGTTTGTCTAATTCGGGTTTAGCTTGTTGTAGTTGCCAGTTGTTACCGCCATCAGTCGTATTTATAATTGTCGCGTCGTGCCCACACGCCCAACCATTTTTTTCGTTGCTAAAATCAACAGCGGTCAATAGCACTTGAGTAGGTACAAGTTCAGCTTGTTGCCACTTATCACCTGATTGACTCTTTATTACTGTGCCATGCTTACCAACTGCAATTAAACCATTACCTGTATCTGTAATATCGGTTAATAGCGTTTTATTTGCATTAATTGCACTGATTGCATTTACAGGAGCTTCTTGTGCAACACTCGCACCGCTTATAATCAGGCTGGCATATACCAAATACTTCATAAATTTTAATCGCCTTGAACGAGAGAATTGTTTGTCTTTTTACTGAGGGAAGCGTTGCGCGCTATAAGACAAACGCGATGAGAAAGGAAAAAGCACTTAACAAAGTTAAGTGCTAATTTATTACTATCTACCAGCGCGACGTAAAGCGCTTGATGTAAATTCGTTATCATTAAATGACTGTGAAAAATCGTACATTTTTTCTTGGTTATCTAAACCAATCGCTAAATAACGACGAGAATTCAAATCGTGATAAACTTCAAGCGTACTCCACTGTGTAGGTACTTCGTAATAGTTAAGACCATAAGCCATAGCTACACGATAAAGTTGGTCGCGGTTATCATAAATATCGGTAACCTGTACTTGCCAGCTATCTTCATCAATATAAAACACACGTTTTTTGTATATGTGGCGCGTATCATCTTTTAAGTTTGCTTCTACAACCCATACACGATGTTTTTCGTAACGTGCATGCTCTGGATTGATATGACCTGGTTTTAAGATGTCATCATACTCAAGCTTATCACTATGAAGTTTGTAGCTATTATATGGAATATAAAGTTCTTTTTTACCTTTTAACGTCCAGTTGTAACGATTTGGAGATCCGTTAAACATATCAAAGTCATCTGTTGTACGTAAGCTATCAGCCGCAGTACCTGGTGCATCATAAGCTACGTTAGGCGCACGACGAACGCGGCGCTGACCCGAGTTATAAGTCCACGCCTGGCGAGGTGTTAAAATTTGATCCATTGTTTCATGAACTAATAACGCTGTACCCGCTAAACGCGCAGGCTCAGTTACGCTTTGTTTAAATTTAAACAAAATGTTTGAGTCTTGAAGCTCTGCAGGTGTTGCACTTGGATCAGAGTATTTAACTAATAACTGCTCATCAAAACCTACATAGTTGTAAGAGCCTGATGCAGTTGGCGCCGCTTGACCGCCAAAGCGTTCAATTGACTGCCCACGATAACGCAATAAATGGTTCCAAATTGCTTCTAAACCACTTTTAGGAATTGGAAAAGGAATACCAATTGCCGTATTTTTAATTCCATTTCCACCTTCAACTAATTCAGCTGTGGCAGCAAACTTTTTAGTCGCATCATATACAAACTGAGGGTATGAGGCAGAACGGCGAGTTTCATACACAGGCATTTTAAATGTATCTGGGTATGCTTCAAATAATGCAATTTGACCTGGGCTTAAGTTAGCTTTGTACTTATCAATATTTGTTTTATCAATAGTGAAAAGTACTGTGTCTGCAGCATATGGGTCTAAATGGTGCATGCCTGGTTCATAGCCTTTAGGGGCTGTTGTAATACCGTTATTCCACGCTGGAATAGAGCCATCTGCATTAGCTGCTTTTTCAGCACCTAATGGGGTTAAATCTTGCCCTAGACGAGCAACTTCTTCGGCGCTCATTTTTGCCAAAGTGGCACTACTAGCAAATAAGCTACAAAAAGCGGTAGCAATGAGGGTAGGTTTTTTAATCATAGTAATAATACCCTTAGATTGAATATTTTAAGTTAAAAGAAACGTAATCACGGTCTGAGAAGGTATTAATACCACCGCCACCCCAAAATGAGTTATAGCTCACATCTAATGACCAAGCATTTTGGTAGTTAAAGTTCATAGTAGCGCCTAAAGATTTACGATCTTCAATAAATAAGAACATAGGATCTGGCGTATTACCATTTACGTCATGAGAAAATACAAAACGAGGAGAGAAGTTAATACCGTTGTAAAGGTTAAAATAATCACCTTTAGCAATTAGGCGGTAACCCCAAGACGATGCCGTTGCAAATGATTTTTGCTCGGCGCCGTTTGAAAGACCAAGTTGTAATGTAGAGTAATCAGTTGTACCTGGGCCTGTAATAACACCACTTCGGCCGGTACCCGACACATTCAAGCGCATTTCGTCGTAGCCTGGCATATCGTGAATTTTAACTGCACCCACCTCACCTACTACAGCCCAACTATCAGCACCGAGTGAAGGGCCAAATAAATGTGTTGCAGTAAATTGAATTTGCGATGTGTCACGTTCAATGTAGCCTTTAGCAAGTTCACCGGCGCCCACAGAGCTAACAGCATCGCCTATACTCATTTGTGAAATACCTGCAAAGTCAGGACGAATCCCAGCAACTGCTAATTGTTCAGGCATTGCGGTATAAAGTAACTCTACATCATCAATTTGTAGTGGTTCATCTTGTCTAAATGCAAATTCACCTGCAAAAGCTGTTTCACCAATAGTCGTATTAAAACTTAAACCATAAAGCTTAATATCTTCTGGGTATTCATTCTCTGCTTTAGAGAATGCAGCAAGATCAGCCACGTTATCTGACGTGATTTCGGTGCTCATGATCATCGCTAAATCTTGTGCAATAGCTGCATTAGAAAAGTTTGATACACGACCTGAGATCAGTGGACGACGACTATGATAATTTACATGATAAAGTGCAATTTCGGTATCGTTCCACTCTGGTAAAAATACGCCCAAGCGTAAGCCATATTGGCCGCCGTCATCTGGTTCTGATTTGCCATTATCACCTTTGCCTTTAAGCGCAACTTTCGTTGGGTAAGAAAGGTACATGCTTGCAAGTAATGCTTGGCCTTGTGCACTTGCAGGATCAATACCCTGCGCTGCAGCTGCCATCGCGAAGTCAGACGTTAAGTTATTTAAGCTGTCAGTTAAAAATGCAACATCAATATCTGGGTTTGAAGTAAACCCAAGTTGAACGTTTTGTTGATAACCATTTTCGGCTGCAAAATCATTAGTAGAAAAATACGTACCCGCTGCAGGAAGACGAGTTTCATGCCATTGGTACTGGTAAAAACCTTCAAGTGTAATGTTTTCGGTAATACCAAGTGAAGCCCAAAGCATGCCTACCGGAATGAATGCTTCTTTAAGCTCGGCACCTGGGGCTTTTAAACGGTCTATATCAACTGGGTTTACGTTAATACCATGTGATATAAGTGTACTTTCACCCCAGTTAACTACTTGCTGACCAAGGCGAATAGATAATGGGTTATTACCGTCGTTTAAATCAAAATTAGCCCAAACGTATGCATCTAATAGACGAATATCTGCACAGCTTTGCTCTTTTGTGTCTTTATCATCACACGGATCAACGCCTTGACCTGAGGTTGGGTTTGAATAAGCGCGATCGCCATCCATTAACTCAAAATCGTAAAAATACATAAAACGTGTAAATAAACCGTAATTATCTTTAGTTATTGAAAGGTCGTGTGTTCCTTTCAATAATTTTGAGAATGAATCACCGCTATCAAAGTTTAAGTTCCCCGCGTCGCCGTTATTAGAGTAAGAGCCTGGTTGAGCCCAAACATCTTGCGATGAATATAGCGTATTGTTTAGTGCTGGATTGTAACCTGACCAATCAAATGCTGGATTGTTACTTTTACCAATAAGACTGAAGTCTCTGTCTTCAACACGGATACTTTGGCCATAAGAAAAGGTTGAATCGAAGGCAATATCAAAACCTCCTACTTCAAATGTTGCAGCATGTGAACTTGCTGCTGATAAACCTAAGCTAGCGGCTGCTAAACCTATAGCGATTTTGTTTTTAACAAAAAGCGATCTTCTTATCATTGTGGTTCCCCCCTGTCGCGGGTCATTTTGTGTGATCAAGTTATTGTTTTTAGTGTAATCGTAACGATAGAAGCGAATTAAACAAATTACAAATAGTCGCATTCAATCAGTTATTAATTTTTTAGCTGACGTTTACGTATTG
The DNA here is from genome assembly GCF_018101025.1 of Pseudoalteromonas sp. MMG006. Taxonomy (NCBI): domain Bacteria; kingdom Pseudomonadati; phylum Pseudomonadota; class Gammaproteobacteria; order Alteromonadales; family Pseudoalteromonadaceae; genus Pseudoalteromonas; species Pseudoalteromonas sp. MMG006. Next base: position 46,100 of record NZ_JAGJEJ010000010.1, on the reverse strand, counting down.
GTAAGACGTCATACCAGACAATTTATACACGTAAATTAACAATAGAACAAATTGAAATTAACAAAAAGATAATATTTATATTGTTTTATAACATAAATACCGAGTGCTAGGCCACTCGTTCAAGGCGGATAAATTTATTCTCGGGGGTCAGTAAAAGTCTAAAACGGCCACGTATTCCTATACTTGATATAAAAGGCCTTAAATGAGTAGCAGCAAAACGAATTGTCTTGCCGCTATCTTCAACTACTTGTAATGAACTATAACGACCATGGTAGTAATCCATGCATTCGTTATAGCTCAATCTAATACTAAAATAATACTCAATCATTTATGCGAGCGCTTTTTCTACCTTTTCATAAAGATCGTCACTTAGTCCTTCAAGGTCGGCTAAGCGTTGTAATTGTTGCCTCATCGCTTGAGAGCGTGCCTCATCATAGCGCTTCCACGACATAAATGGTGTTAGCATTCTTGATGCATTTTGCGGATTAATAGCATTAAGCTTTATCAATAAATCACCTAATAGTTCATACCCAGTGCCATCTGCTCGATGAAATTGCGCAATATTAAAATGACTAAAGCTACCAACAAGTGCACGTACGCGGTTTGGGTTTGAAAAATCAAAACATGGGTGTTCATACAATGCTTTAATATTATCGATCGCATCACTGCCCGAGCGCATAGCTTGAAGCGCGAACCATTTATCCATAACTAATACGTCATGGCGCCATTGGCTATCAAAATGACTTAAAAGGATATTTTGAATTGGATTTGACGCTTTTACAGCGGCACTCAATGCGCTTAATACATTGGTCATGTTATTTGAATTAGCAGCTTCATTAATAAACGTAATAGCTTCTGCTTTTTGTGTTTTAGCAAGGTAATGCAAACATAATTGTTTTAAAGCACGGTTTGCAACAGCCGTTGCGCTTACGCTGCCATCATCTTCGAGTGTTTCGTAGCAACTAACAAAGTCATCACTTAGTTCTTCTGCAATTTGCAGCTCAAACTTATGCGTAATTTTAATTATTTCATCAACAGGAATTACATCAAATTCGGCGGCTAATGTGTCAAAGCTTGGCATTTTAAGTAATTCAGCAATTAGCGCTAAATCGCCTTCTTTAGCATTAATAAGAACGCGAAATGCACTTATTATATCAGCACTTAAGGCGCTATTGCTTGCATTAGTAATTTGAGATTTCACAGCTTTAATAAACAGTTGTTGCTGTGCATCCCAGCGAGAAAAGTCACTGCGAGCATAGCGCATTATATGCAGCAGCTCAGTCTCTGTAGTTTGTTGAGTCAAAATACAAGGCGCAGAAAAGTCTTCAAGTAAAACGGCAACGGGCTTAGTGGCTATATTATCAAAACTGAACGTTTGTGTTTTGCTTGTAACATTAAGAACGTGATCTTGCTTTTCCTCTTTGTACTCAAGCTCAATACTATGTCCATTGGCATCTAAAAGCTCAATGGCAAAAGGAATATGCAAAGGCTTATTTTCAGGCTGATTACTAGGTGCACACTGCTCTATTGTTAACGAGTATGTATTTGTGGCGCTATCAAAGCTTTGCTCTGCATTTAATCGGGGAGTTCCTGATTGGCTGTACCAAAGCTTAAATTGCTGCAAATTAACACCTGATGCATCACTCATTGCACTTACAAAATCATCACAGGTTACAGCTTGTCCATCATGTCTTTCAAAGTACAGAGCCATGCCTTTTTGGAAGTTTTCTTCCCCTAATAAGGTATGCATCATGCGTATTACTTCAGCACCTTTATCGTAAACGGTAACGGTGTAAAAGTTATTCATTTCTATTACTTTTTCAGGACGTATTGGATGCGCCATTGGGCCTGCATCTTCACTAAACTGGTGGGTACGCATTACTTTTACTGCATCAATACGATTAAGGGCACGAGAGCCTAAATCACTACTAAATTCTTGATCCCTAAAAACCGTTAATCCTTCTTTTAACGATAACTGAAACCAGTCTCTGCAGGTAACACGGTTACCCGTCCAGTTGTGAAAGTATTCGTGGCCCACGATTGATTCAATGGTGTGGTAATCTTTATCTGTGGCTGTTTCTTGATTTGCTAATACACACTTGCTGTTAAATACGTTTAGCCCTTTATTTTCCATTGCGCCCATATTGAAAAAATCTACGGCCACAATCATATAAATATCTAAATCATATTCTAAATTAAATCGTTCTTCATCCCACTGCATTGCTTTTTTAAGTGACGCAATGGCATGTGGTGTTTTAGATAAATTACCTTTATCAACAAACAGTGCCAGCTCAACATCTCGACCACTTTTAGTTTTGTAGGTGTCTTTAAGTACATCAAAATCGCCCGCAACAAGTGCAAATAAATAACTTGGCTTTTTGAAAGGGTCTTGCCACTTAACGAAATGACGGCCATCTTGTGTTTCACCGCTGTCTACTTGGTTACCATTAGATAATAGTTGCGGGTATTTTTTATCTGCAATAATGGTTACATCGAATGTAGCAAGCACATCTGGGCGGTCCATATAATAGGTTATTTTTCTAAAGCCTTGTGCTTCACACTGTGTGCAATAAGCACCACCCGATAAATATAACCCCTCTAATGAGGTATTCGTTTGCGGAGATATTTCAGTCACAATGCTTAATTGACACTGCTCTGGCAAATTATTAATAATAAGTTGCTCACCTACAATTTCATAATCCGTTATATCATCTCCGCCAACAGATAAAGACACTAAGTGTAAATCGATACCATCGAGCACTAGTGATGTACTGTTATTATCTACACGTTTAAGTGTGAGTAATGCCGTTACTGTGGTTTTGAGTGGTTGTAAGTCAAAAGTGAGTTCAGTGTGTTCAATTAGAAAATTTGGGGCTTTATAGTCTTTTAAATATTGCGCTTGAGGCTTAGTAGGTGCCGTCATAAATACTCCAAAAAAAGCTCCTTAAATAAAGGAGCTATATTTAGTTTAAGCTGATTGTTTCGGTTTAATACGTAAAATTTTGATACCTAAATAGGCGTAAACAATCGCTAGGAATGGGTTAATTAAATTAAAGAAAGCATACAATGCATAGTCAAATGGGTTTATTAGTAAAACACTTTGCATATAGGCACCACAGGTATTCCATGGTATCAATGGACTTGTAATTGTGCCGCCATCTTCAAGCGTACGAGATAAATTAACAGGTTTTAAGCCACGTTTTTCATACTCGTCTTTAAACATGCGTCCAGGTACTACTATAGCTATATACTGATCAGCTGCAATGATATTTGTGCCAACACACGTAGCAATAGTAGAGGCAATTAAAGACCCTGTGCTTTTAGCAACTTTTAAGATGCTTTTAACGAAAATATCTAAAAGCCCTGTTTTTTCCATAATAGCGCCAAACATAAGCGCGGTCATTATAAGCCATGTGGTTGTAAGCATTCCTGCCATACCACCGCCGCTTAGTAATGAATCCATTTTGTCATCGCCAGTATCAACACTAAAGCCATCAAAAAAAGTTGTCCAAATTAACTTAAAATAACCCACTAACTGACCCTGTGATACATCAATCTGACTCGCGATTAAATCAGACTGAAACAACATAGCCCATACAGCACCCACTACAGCACCAATTGAAATAGCAGGAAAAGCAGGCATTTTTTTAATTGCTAAAACTAGCAACACAATTAATGGGATCAGCATTTCAAAACCAATATTAAAGTTCTGCTGTAGAATTACTGTTATTTCTTCAATGCGGCCTGCTTCGCTAGACGCGGTGGCATTAAAGCCCATAAATATAAATATGATGAGTGCGATTACAAAGCTAGGTACAGTTGTCCACAGCATATGTTGTATATGCTCAAATAAATCAGCGCCAACAACTGCTGGTGCTAGGTTTGTTGTCTCAGATAGTGGGCTTAATTTATCACCAAAATAAGCACCCGATATAACCGCACCCGCAGTCACTGTCTGTTCAAGCCCAAGGCCAGTTGCTACACCTAACAAAGCAACACCTATAGTAGCTGCTGTCGTCCACGAACTACCAATACTCATAGCTACAATGCCACAAATTAAACAGCTCGCTGCATAAAACCAACTAGGGTTAATAACCTGTAGGCCATAATAAATTAAAGTGGGTACAGTACCCGAAAGTAACCAAGTACCAATTAAAGCACCCACCATCAATAATATTAAAATTGCACCAAGTGAAAGTGTAATTCCCTCAATCATTGCTTGCTCAAGTTTTTTCCAGGTATAACCATTTTTTAAGCCAATTAATGCGGCTGCAAACGTAGCAAATAAAAGTGCAATTTGGTTAGGGCCTGATGATGAGTTATCACCAAATAAATATACAGCGGCACCGAGTAAGCAGATTAATACAGAGATGGGAATTAGTGCATCAAAAAACGAGGCGGGCTTAATTGGTTTATCTTCCAATGGCTTCAAAATAGAGACTCCTACACACATTCGCTGCGTGTTTAATTATTATTTTTGAACGGTTAACGCATAAATTGAGCACGATAAGGTAACCCAACTTAAAGTAATAGGCGATTATAACAATTTACTAAATTATGGGTAGTAAAAAAGGCGCCAATGCGCCTTTTTTGTAGAGGTAAAACCAGTTGTTACTTTTTAGCGATACGACCGTATTTTATATAATCTTGCGTTATCAACGCCGCTTCTTCTAAAAACGGGTCTAACTCTTCGATTACTTCAGGTACATCGTCTAGATTTTCAACAGGCTCTTTTCCTAAACGCTTAAGACGCTCATTTGTTCGAGCAAGTGCACGTGCCTCGCCCTCGTCTTTTTCTTTAATACGTTTAGCCTCAACTAAAGAAATAGTTTTACGATCTTTTTCTTCGTTATAACGCGCTATGTCATCAAATACATAGTTAAATTCAGGCTCGGTTTTAATACGTTGCTCATGATTTTTTTCTAAATAAGTAATGATAGGCGTTAAATTACCTAATTTTTTGTATTTTGCTTTTACAATGCTATCCCAAGGTAAAGCATTGTCTTGCTTACTTTCACCCCACTGTGCAGGGTCTATCGCTGATGGAAACGAAATATCAGGAATTACGCCTTTATGCTGCGTGCTACCACCGTTTATGCGATAAAATTTAGCAATTGTGTATTGCACACTGCCAAGTGCATTATCGTATAAATCATAGGCGCGGCCTAAACCTTTGTGTTGCTGAACAGTACCTTTACCAAACGTTTGCTCACCTATAATAACTGCACGGCCATAGTCTTGCATTGCAGCTGCAAATATTTCAGAGGCAGATGCACTGTAGCGGTCTACTAATACAGTTAATGGACCGTCGTAATAAGTAATGCCATCACGATCTTTTTGCTCTTCAATACGATTATTTAAAGTATGAATTTGAACAACTGGGCCTTGGTCAAAAAACAAGCCTGACAGTTGCGTTGCTTCGTATAAAGAGCCACCGCCATTTTGGCGTAAGTCGATGATGATACCATCTACCTTTTCTTCTTTAAGTTTGGCTAATTCAACTTTTACATCTTTCGATAGGTTATTGTAGAACCCGGGGATTTCAATTACCCCAATTTTACTTGTTAAATCAGAATATTTTGCTTCAAATACTTCTGACTTTGCGGCTCTATCCTCTAAGCGAATCTTGTCACGTGTGATTTCAACCACTTTAGGCGTACCGTGCGCATCAACACCTTTTAAGTATTGTAAGCGTACTTTAGTCCCTTTAGGGCCTTTAATTAAATCTACTACGTCATCAAGACGCCAGCCAATAACGTCTACAAACTCTTCACCATCTTGGGCAACACCAATGATGCGATCATCTGCTTTGATTTGATCTGTTTTATCAGCAGGGCCACCTGGCACTAAGCTGCGAATAACTGTGTAATCTTCATCAGGACTTAACACGGCACCTATGCCTTCAAGCTCTAAATCCATATCTTGCTTAAATTGCTCTGCACGTCGTGGCGATAAGTAAGATGTGTGCGCCTCAATACTACGTGCAAGTGAATTCATTACAATTTGGAACGCATCTTCAGAGTTTGATTGTACTAAGCGTTTTTGCGCATTTTTATAACGCTTTGTCAGTACTTCCTTAATGCCTTCCCAATCTTTACCGGTCATTTTTAAACGCAAAGCGTCGTATTTAACACGCTCACGCCAAATTTCATCAAGCTCAGCTTGAGATGTTGGCCACGCGGCGTCTTCTCGGTCAAAAAAGTATTCGTCTTCTTTATCAAACGTCATTTCTTTTTCAAGCAATGTAAGCGAATATTCATAACGTTCAAAACGGCGTTTAAGGCTTGAGTTGAAAATATCAAACGTAAAACCTAATTTACCGGTAGTCAAAGCGTTGTCAAAGTCGTCGCGGTATTGCTCAAACGATGCAATATCACTGGCTAAGAAAACGCTTTTATTATAATCAAGGGATTCGATATAACGATCGTATACTTTGCTAGAAAGCTCATCGTTAAATCGAACCGGTGTGTAATGTGAACGAGTAAATAAGCTAGCCACTCGTTTGCTGGCAGTTCCATGTTGACTTTCTTGCTTAAGCTGAGGTAAATCGTCAATTGTAACGGCTTCTACAGCAGCAAATAATGAACCTGAAAACAGGGCAGCAACTAACGGAATGAGCGTAAACTTTTTACTCATACACAACTCCTTAATTTATTTACAGCTTAAATGATGTATAAGCTGTCAGCTTTAGTTTTAACTTGCATACCTGTCACTAATTCAACGTGAACGTCATCTTTGTTCACTTCTGTAATTACTGCATTTACAAGTGCTTGGCCAAGTTTAACCTTAACCTTGTTATTAACCTTGACCTCACCTGCTGGTAAAGGTTCAATTTTTCCTGAACGTTTAGCTGGTGCAGCCTTCGCTGGTTTGTTAGCTAAAGAACTACGCTCGCCCGCTTTATTTGCGTGCGCTGGTTTCTTTTTGAAAGATTTAGAATCTGAGTCTTGGCGTGGACGCTGTTGTTTTTTGCGTTTAGCCATTTTAGCGCGGCTTTCTTCCAATGCTTTTTGTGCATGGTCGATATGCTCTTGCTCAACTTTTTCACCTTGATTACCATCAAGATCAATACGAAACTCTGCCTTAGTCACAGCTTCTAAATAACGCCAGTTTGACGTGTATTTTCTAAGCGCTTGACGTACTTGAGTCTTGCTTACTTTTTCAGACCCTTCAATACGCTCAGCGATATCTTTAAAAATACCTACTTTAAGCGGTTTGATACCGTCTTTTTGTTTAAAACACTGTGGAAATTCTTGATATAAGAACTCCAGTACTTCATTAATATCTTTTAGCTTGTTTGTGGTTTCCATTTTAGAACCTATTTTTCAGATCTTTCATCAAGGGAAGAATCAACATAGTGTATTACCCAGTCGACCAGCTCTTCGAAGTCAGCTTCAATTACAGCCATATCACCTCGAAGGTGTTCCCAAATACCATTAATTGTTTCATCAATAAATTCACACTCTGAGTCGTCTGGTAAACGATCCCATGCTATGTGAATCAAATCATTGAGCGTTTCCGCTACATGCTCTTCATCGCCTTCCCAATCACCAACATCTTGTATGGCAAATAGGTAGTCTTGAACATTTAGCAAATCTTTCATTACAAGCTAGCCTCAAAGCACTTAACTAATGCCTCTAAACCTGCTTTATCATCAGTGTCAAATCGAGAGATAATAGGGCTATCTATATCCAGCACTGCAAATATTTTACCATGTTTCATGATAGGTACAACAACCTCAGAGTTTGATGCTGCATCACAGGCAATATGCCCGTCAAAAGCGTGAACATCTTCGATTAATTGTGTTTGCAATGTAGCTGCAGCCGTTCCACATACACCTTTTCCTACTGGAATACGGATACATGCAGGGTTGCCCTGAAACGGGCCTAGTACCAATTCTGACGGTGAATCCATAAAGTAAAAGCCCGCCCAATTTACATCTTCTAAAGAGGTAAATAACAGCGCACTTATATTTGCCATATTAGCAATTACATTCGATTCACCGGCAATCAGCGATTCAGTTTGCTTAACTAATGACTGGTAAAAATCGTGCTTTTGCATACCAAACTACTTCTTATTAAACATACAGTAGCTAAAGGTACTCTTTGTGGTGAAAAATTGGAACCTTTTGCAGGTAAAAAAAAGGAATTTACGCCGTTTCTCAGCGCCCTTGATTAATAAAGCTGCAATTATGATTTTGCTGATTTACGAAGACCAAATAAAAATAGCCCCGCAGCGAATGCCGACATAACACTATTAATTAAAAATATTTCGCCTGTGGTGGCACTCAAGAGGTAACTAAAAATAGCCCCACCTAACAAACCTAGCGTTAGCACACCAGAGTAATTTACCTTTGAATACTTAAACATAAGTAAATACCCGGGAACTACGAAAGCCGCCATTGTTAAGCCTACAATGTGTGCATTTGATATAGCAGTCATCAACAAGTTTAAAAATATTGAGGCAAACTCGCCTTCCAGCGTAAGTGAATAGTAAACACCAAGTAAACTGCCTACAATAACAGGTGATAATAACGAAAGCCCTACGCTTTTTGCTAGTTGATGTTTCATTTAAAGTCCTTAATACACAAGCTTAAATACTATGTACTAAGCATGCACCAAGATCTTAAGGTTAGAAACAGAGACTATGGTCGTAATTTATGATGGTTTTACATACAAATATACGCAAGCTTTGTAAGTTTTACCGGATGATGGATACTAGTAAGAAGCCACGCTCACCTAAAAGCTTAAAAATGATGAAAAATAAAACAGCTTTAATTCTCAGGCACAAAAAAGCCCGCTTAGTTAGCGGGCTTTAATACAATGGTGGAGAGATAGGGATTTGAACCCTAGATGGGCTATAAACCCATGCCGGTTTTCAAGACCGGTGCATTCGACCACTCTGCCATCTCTCCAAAACTGTTATAAATATTAGTAAGAGTGTACAAATATTTATTTTAAATGAATGATATTAAACTTACATCACACACTTATTAAATAAGTGGTGGAGAGATAGGGATTTGAACCCTAGATGGGCTATAAACCCATGCCGGTTTTCAAGACCGGTGCATTCGACCACTCTGCCATCTCTCCGCACGGCCTGCATAATAGGGAAACCCATTGCCTTTGTGAAGCTTTTTTTTAAATTAATTGTTTAAGTGCTTAAAAAACAATTAATTTGTTTAAACTTAAAGCAAATTATAACTTTTTAAAAGATTCAGGAACTTAAATTTAAAAATAACACTCTATTGATCTACAAAGGTTTGCCCAAACATATAAGAGTTGGTAATCTAATTTTAGTTAAATTATCGAAACAGACTTGTTTCACTTTAAGGAGCTCTACAATGGCGTTTAATCAATCGTACAATACCGCTAAACCGGTAATGTCGACCATTGAAACAAATAAGGTACTTAAAAACACCTATTTTTTACTTGCTATGACACTTGCATTTAGTGCAGTAACAGCTGGTATTTCAATGGCACTACAATTACCTTACTTTATGGGACTTGTGTTTACACTGGTTTCGTTCGGTTTATTATTTGTTGTAAACAAAAAAGCTGACTCAGCATCTGGTGTGTTTTGGGTGTTTGCGTTCACAGGCTTAATGGGAGCTGGCCTTGGCCCACTATTAAACCATTACGCTGCAATGCCTAATGGCCCAATGCTTATTATGCAAGCGTTAGGTTCTACAGCACTTATTTTCTTTGGTTTATCTGCTTATGCACTTAACACTAAAAAAGACTTCTCATTCATGGGTGGCTTTTTAACTGTTGGCTTAATTGTTGTAATCGTTGCAAGCATTGTTAATATTTTTGTTGGCAGCTCGCTAATGTTTATGGTGCTTAATGCTGCTGTAGTATTAATTATGTCTGGTTTGATTTTGTTTGATACTAGCAGAATCATCAACGGCGGCGAAACAAACTACATTCGCGCTACAGTGTCTTTATACTTAAATGTATATAACTTATTTACGTCTTTACTTGCCCTACTTGGCGCAAGTGATGACTAATTAAAAAGTTCTGTTAAAATAGCCCCTTAATTGGGGCTTTTTTATTGGAATTGTTTTGCCGCGTTTTGTTCTCTCATTACATACACCACCATCTGATCACGACACCACGCAACGATTGGTTAGCTTTGCTCAAGCTTGCTTAGCACAAGGCCATACTATAGATGCGATATTTTTATATCAGCAAGGCATTTATCACGCTTCTAACAATCTTGATTTACCCTCAGATGAGCTCCAAATAACCCAGCTTTGGCAGCAATTAGCAGATCAAAATATAAACTTAATGCTATGTGTTACCGCCGCAGAAAAGCGCGGATTAGATATAAAAAACACCAGTGTATTTGCAGTTGCGGGATTAGCCGAATTTGCAATGCTCGCAAGCGATGCTGATAAGTGGGTACAATTTAAATGATTAACGTTTTAGTGATAAGCCAAAGCAGCCCATTTGATGATTTAAATATACGTGATGCGCTCGACATGACACTAATATTTGCCGCTGTCGATCAAAATGTTAGCTGGTTGTTCAGCGGCCCAGCTGTGCTTGCTTTAAAAAAACACCAACAACCAAGCGCTATCGGTATAAAAGATTTCTTTAAAAATATTAAAACCTTAGAAATCTATGATGTTGAAAATATCTATGTGTGTGAAAAGTCACTTTTTGATTACGGTTTAAGTAAACATGATTTACTCGTTCCAGCTAAAACACTTAATTTTAGTGAACAACAAGCTTTAATTAGAAACCAAAAACATGTGGTGAATATATGAGTACCCTACATATTTTTTCTAAAACGTTAAATAACTACTGTGCAAATCAACTTGGGAACTTAATTAGGCCCACAGATAAAGTACTTTTGCTAGGCGATGCTTGTTTTTCTAAAAAGCAATTTAGACAATTTTCAGATTCGCTTTTATTACTAGCGCAAGATATAACAGTGCGCGCAATAACTTTATCTGATAACGATACAGCAATAAGCTATGAAGAATTTGTAGCGCTTACCTTATCAACCAATCAATCTATTACTTGGTAACCCATGCTTGAATTTAACAATCTACACATTGATACCGACAAACAAGGTTATTTACTTGACCACACCCTTTGGACTAAAGAGTTAGCCCCTGTGATTGCCGCGCAAGAAAATATAACCCTGAGTGAGCAACACTGGGAAGTTATAAACTTCGTTCGCAATTTTTACCTTGAATACAATACAAGTCCTGCGATTCGTATGCTTGTAAAAGCCATGGCTAAAGCGCTTGGAGAAGATAAAGGTAATAGTATTTACTTATACAAATTATTTCCTAAAGGCCCTGCTAAACAGGCAACTAAAATTGCCGGACTACCAAAGCCAGCTAGGTGTATTTAATGAAAAAAAAATCGAGCCATAAAAACACACCTGATTCAACAGCTAAACGTAATACCGGGCGCACTTACTCGCGAAGTGCGCTTAAAAAGCCTGCAGGGAAACGAGAAATAAAGCCGCAAATTGCCTCTAAAGATAGAAAAATTGTCCTTTTTAATAAACCGTTTGATGTACTTTGCCAATTTACCGACGATGAAAACAGGCAAACACTCGCACAGTTTATCCCTATAAAAGAAGTATACGCTGCAGGAAGATTAGACCGTGACAGTGAAGGCTTATTACTTTTAACAAACTGCGGAAAATTACAAAATACCTTAACCTCCCCCAATAAAAAAACAAATAAAACATATTGGGTGCAAGTAGAAGGTGAGCCCACTAGCGAATCAATCAACGCATTATGCAAAGGGGTTGAGCTAAAAGACGGCCTAACACTTCCGGCTAATGTTAAAATTATTGACGAACCTGATATATGGCCACGTAACCCACCCGTTCGTGAACGTAAGTCAATCCCAACTACATGGCTTAGTATTACAATTAATGAGGGAAAAAACAGGCAAGTGCGCAGAATGACTGCTCATATTGGCCACCCTACATTGCGCCTAATTCGCTACAGTATTGGTAATTACACCTTAGATGATATTAATTCAGGCGATTACAACGTCATTAAAGGTACTCTCGATGCATAAACCACATGTAACTGTTGCTGCAATAGTAAAAAATAAGCAGCAGTTTTTACTCGTTAAAGAGCGAGATAAATTTACTCAGCAAATTTGTTATAATCAGCCTGCAGGTCATCTCGAAGAAAACGAAACGCTGGCTCAAGCTGCCTCTAGAGAGCTTTTAGAAGAAACGGGTTTAAGTTTAAAGCCTAGCGGCTTTTTAGGGGTTTATAATTTGCACGCAGCTAACGGCGTGCATTATTTAAGGTTTTGTTTTTTATTTGAAACAACAAGTGAAACCGCAGTGCTTGAGCCAAAAGACAGCGATATAATATCGGCTAATTGGCACAGCTATGAGCAAATTAAAGACCTTCCCCTTAGAAGCCACCTTGTTTTGAAATGTATACAAGATAGTTTAAACAAAGCGCCTTTAAGCTTAGATACAATTTATGACGATTAGCTGGTTTCACTTTTTTGCAAGTGCAATACAATTACGACCTTGACGTTTAGCATAATAAAGAGCGTTATCCGCCCCCTTAACAAAGCTAGAATGCCCTTCTGTATCATTATTCTCAATTGTATTTATTCCCATACTTAGTGATAATAAACCGCTATAACTATCTTCATGTACTATCGCTAAATTCTCAATTGCTTTTTCAATTTGTTCAGCAATAAACAAAGCACCTTGCTTGTCTGTTTGTGGTAATAAAACGACAAATTCCTCGCCGCCATAGCGTGCAACAAAATCTTCAGGGCGGCTAACTGTAGATGCAATTTCTTGAGCAACATCATATAAACAGGCATCACCCGCCATGTGCCCATATCGATCATTAAATTGCTTAAAAAGATCTATATCTATTAAAATAATAGAAAGTATGCCATTAATATCTCTAGCGCGCTCAAATTCTTGAATCAGCTTTTCGTCGAATCGTCGCCTGTTAGCAATCCGTGTCAATGCATCAAGAAATGCCATATCCCTAAGTATATCTTCTGCCTTCATACGCTCAGTAGCATCATTAAATACGGCTATAAATTCTTCACCAATATTAATTCCAGAGACCTCCATTAAGATTTGAGAACCATCCCGACAACTTACTTTATAAGTATTGGCAGGAATGTCATTGTTGTTTTCATTAGCGACATCTAAAGATTCTTGCCAAAGTTTTTTTACAAAATCACGGTATTCAGGATCAGGGTAGGCCTTTTTCCACCACGCTTTTAGATTTGGAACTTCATTAACGGAATAACCAAATACATCTACAAATCGTTGGTTTACCTTAAGTATATCCCCAGTGTTGGCACATACATTACATATAGGCATAGGTAGATTCGTAAACAGCTTTGCGTAATGACTCAACTCATGTTTACGCATTGGATTTAAAATATTCTTTGATAAATAACTCAGCGGCATGTCACTTTTATCACTGCTTATTTTTTGCTCCATAATCGAAGCGAAGTACCACTCAACCCACCAACCTTCGACCATTTGTAAAGCAACATTTTGAATTTCATCAGAGCGATAAAATGATTTCCTTATTAAGCTAAAAAGTTCACCCATCGGGTTAGGCTGCTGATGTATATACGCTTTTTTAAATTTTATTAACTCGTAGAATAGATGATACGCTGACTGTTTAAATTTATGTTTTGGATTTTCTAAAACATCGCTAATTTGAAAGTCAGGTTTTTGAGTGTAATGTACTATAAACGATTCTATTTTACTTACCTGATAAGCATAATTCATATATTCATTCCGTTGACTATATTTTGATGACGTTATTATTGCCAAATATTCTTATAAAACTTTTACTTAAGTGTATATTTACTTTAATAGTTTTCAAACAAAATACCAGTAAATAAGTACAAAAAACTAAAGTATTTGTTTTTATTTAAAATGATAATTATTTCGTATATTTAATGCCAAAAGCTTGTTTATTTTTATTGAGCACTGTTTGCTATTTATTATAAAAATAAAATCAGCATAAAATAAGCTCTTTAAACACCCTCTCCCTTTAAGCACAAACAAAATACATGCTATAATCGCGGCCTTCCCAAGTTAACAGCAATCTGTATAAGCGAAATTATTCATGAGCGAAAATAGTCACATTAAAGTCATCGTTGGTATGTCCGGCGGTGTTGATTCTTCTGTATCTGCATATTTATTACAACAACAGGGCTATCAAGTAGAAGGCCTGTTTATGAAGAACTGGGAAGAAGACGACAATGACGAATACTGTGCAGCAGCCGATGATTTAAAAGACGCGCAAGCAGTATGCGACAAGTTAGGCATTGAACTACACACTGTTAACTTTGCAGCAGAATACTGGGATAACGTATTTGAATACTTTTTAGAAGAGTACAAAGCAGGCCGTACACCTAACCCAGATATAATGTGTAATAAAGAAATTAAATTTAAAGCCTTTTTAGAGTTTGCGGCACAAGCTCTTGGTGCAGACTTTATAGCAACGGGTCATTACGTTCGCCGTGAATTACGAGACGACAAATACGTAATGTGCCGTGGTTTAGATAATAATAAAGACCAAAGTTACTTTTTATACACACTAAGCCACGAGCATATCGCGCAAACTTTATTCCCAGTAGGTGATATAGAAAAGCCAGAAGTGCGTCGCATTGCCGAAGAGCAAGATTTAATTACTCACGATAAAAAAGACAGTACAGGCATTTGTTTTATCGGTGAGCGTAAGTTTAAAGATTTTTTACAGAAATTTTTACCTGCACAACCAGGTGTTATCGAAGATACTGACGGTAATAATGTAGGTGAGCATGAGGGATTAATGTACCACACACTCGGTCAACGTAAAGGCTTGTTAATTGGTGGTATGAAAGAAGGCTCTGGAGAGCCATGGTACGTAGTTGATAAAGACTTAGAACGTAACGTACTCGTTGTTGGTCAAGGTAAAGATCACCCTCGCCTTTATAGCAACGGTCTTAATGCAAACCAGTTACATTGGGTTGACCGCATTGGCCCAAAAGGGACAACGCGTTGTACAGTTAAAACACGTTACCGCCAAGAAGACTTAAGCTGTACCCTGCTTGTAGGCGAAGACGGCATGGCTCGTGTATTATTTGACGAGCCACAAAAAGCAGTTACACCAGGTCAATCTGCAGTATTTTATGCAGACGATGTATGTTTAGGCGGTGGTATTATTGATTCGGTGATCAAGTAATGAATGAACACCAAGTCATGGCGCTTGCTGCCATGTGTCAAGTAGCTAAACAAGTTCAAAAAATTGCGCAATACGGTTCTAATAACGAACACGACCTGGAAATATTACTTTCAAGTATTGTGCAAACATCACCTGCATCACCGGATGATGTGTACCAAGGTACGCATAACTTACGTGATGGCTATAAAACATTATTAGCTCAGCTAACAGCTGGTGCTCAAAAGGATGTTGAAATAGTAAAGTACGTAGGTGGTTTAATGCAGCTTGAGCGTGCACTGAGTGCAAACGACAAGAGCTTAAACGAATTAGGCAAACGAATTGATGATATTCATCGTCGTTTAGATCATTTTGCTATTACCGACGAGAGCGTTGTTGCCGGTTTAGCAGATATATACTCGTCGGTGCTGAGCCCCCTTGGGCACCGAATTCAGGTTTATGGTAAACCCGAGTTATTAAAACAGCAGCTCACTCAAAATAAAATCCGTGCATTATTACTTGCCGGTATTAGAAGTGCAGTATTATGGCGACAAATGGGCGGTAAGCGCCGTCACTTTTTCTTTGCAAAAAGAAAAATTATCGCCATAGCTAAAGCAAAAATTTAATTATCGTTCAAACTAAAATTTAGGAGTTATTATGGAGCTTTCAGCGTTAACGGCTATCTCTCCAGTGGATGGTCGCTACGGCAGCAAAACCACTGAACTACGTAGTATTTTCAGCGAATTTGGCTTAATCAAATACCGCGTAATTGTTGAAGTGCGTTGGTTGCAAGCGTTAGCTGCAGCAAGCGAAATTAAAGAAGTACCTGCATTTAGCGAACAAGCAAATGCACTTTTAAACGCCATTGTAGACAACTTTAGCGAAGCAGATGCACAACGTGTTAAAGATATTGAACGTACAACTAATCACGATGTTAAAGCGGTTGAATACCTACTAAAAGAAAAAGTAGCCGACAACGCAGAGCTTCATGCAATTAACGAATTTATCCACTTCGCATGTACCTCTGAAGACATCAATAACCTATCTCATGGTTTAATGCTAACTGAAGCTCGTAATAAGGTTTTACTACCTTACTGTGATGATTTACTTAGCGCTATTAAAGAAAAAGCAGTTGAGTATAAAGCAATCCCAATGATGACACGTACGCACGGACAACCTGCTACACCATCAACTATGGGTAAAGAGTTTGCAAACGTATACATGCGTTTAAAGCGTCAACGCGACCAAATTGCTCAAGTTGAAATGCTAGGTAAAGTAAACGGTGCGGTTGGTAACTACAATGCTCACCTAAGCGCTTACCCAGATTACGACTGGCATACACATGCAGATAAGTTTGTATCAAGCTTAGGTTTAACACTGAACCCATTTACTACTCAAATTGAACCGCATGACTACATAGCTGAGTTATTCGATGCTATCGCTCGATTTAACACTATATTGCTCGATTTTGATCGTGATATGTGGGGTTACATTGCACTTAATCACTTTAAGCAAAAAACAATAGCGGGTGAAATAGGTTCATCAACTATGCCGCATAAAGTTAACCCTATTGATTTTGAAAACTCAGAAGGTAACTTAGGCTTAGCTAATGCTATTTTTGCTCATCTTGGACAAAAATTACCAGTGTCGCGCTGGCAGCGCGACCTTACCGATTCTACTGTTTTACGTAACCTTGGTGTGGGTATGGGTTATGCGCTTATTGCTTATCAATCAACACTTAAAGGTGTTAGTAAGCTTGAAGTTAACGAGCAACGTTTGCTTGAAGAGCTTGACCAAAACTGGGAATTATTAGCCGAGCCAATTCAAACGGTAATGCGTAAATACGGTATCGAAAAGCCATACGAAAAACTTAAAGATTTAACCCGTGGTAAGCGCGTAAATCAAGAAATTATGGCTGACTTTATCGATGGTTTAGACCTTCCAGAGCACGCTAAAGTAGAAATGAAAAAACTAACACCTGCCAACTACATTGGCCGCGCTGTTGAGTTTATTGACGATTTAGTTTAAATACTAAATTGCGTATATAAAAAGCGAAAGGATAATCCCTTTCGCTTTTTTTGTCTTAAATTTATAGGCCAACTCTATGTACCAACTAAAAATAAACAACCTCTCTGAGCAAGAGTTTTTAACCCATTTTTGGCAAAAAAAACCACTGCTAATAAAGCAAGGCTTTAGTAATTTTAACGATCCAATTGAAGCTGAAGAATTAGCAGGCCTTGCTATGGAACAAAACATAGAGTCGCGCATAGTCACTAACCACAATAACGAATGGCAAGCACACCAAGGTCCATTTGAAAACTTTGAATTATTAACAGAAGAACATTCAACATTACTTGTTCAAGCAGTTGATCATTGGCATTGCGAGGCAGCGCAATTACTAGAGCCATTTAGATTTATTCCTAATTGGCGAATTGATGATTTAATGGTTAGCTATTCAACGCCTAAAGGCGGTGTTGGCCCTCATTTAGATCAGTACGATGTGTTTATTATTCAAGGTGAAGGTAAGCGTCATTGGCGTGTTGGTCTACCTGACCCAACACTTAAGCAATTTGCTCAAAACAAAAAACTACTTCAAGTTGAGCCTTTTGAAGCCGTAATAGACTGTATATTAGAGCCAGGCGATATTTTATATATTCCGCCTGGTTGCCCACATGAAGGTTATGCCGTTGAAAACGCACTTAACTATTCAGTCGGATTTAGAGCACCTAACCAACAAGATTTACTATCAAGTTTTGCCGATCATATTATTGATATCGAAAGCGGTCAAAAGCGTTATACCGACCATAACCTTACTCTTAGAGAATCAAAAGGTGAGCTAACTAATCTTGAAGTTGATAAAGTTAAAACTTTGATGGGCGCCCTTTTAGAAAACGACGAACTCTTTAAACAATGGCTTGGAAATACGCTAAGCCAAGCTAAACACGAAATGGATTTAGCGCCATTAGAAGATGAGGTTTCCAGCGACGAAACAACCCACTTGCTAAACAATGAAAGCAATGTGTTTGAGCGTTTGGGCGGTGTTAGAGCCATCTATCAAATACTTGAGAGTACAGTATTACTAAGTGTTAATGGTGAAAATTATGAACTGCCAACGAGCGATATAAATGCTGTTAAATTACTTACTGATAGCAGCTATTTTAATAGCGAAGATTTAATGGCTCATCAACCCAGTCTAGAATTTATTAAAACCTTTACTACACTAGTTAATGAAGGAATATGGTACAACTAGAGGTGAACTATGGGCTATCGAGTTACCGAAGTAGATTGGAACAGGCAAAAAAGTTTGTTACAACAAATACGAGAACGCGTATTTGTATACGAGTTACATATACCCAAAAAAGTAGAATTCGATAGCCTAGATGAAATATGCCAACACGTACTCGTTACCGACGAGTCTGCGCAAGCCGTAGCAACAGGCAGGTTATGCAGCGATGGTTTAATTGGGCGAATTGCGGTGCTTCCAGAGCATCGTAACCGCCTTGTATATCAATCACTTTTAAACTTTATTGTTAAGCTTGCAGCACGCCAGGGTATTAATAGTATTTGCATTAATTGTATTTTAAACGAAGTTCAACTTTTCAAAAAAAATGGTTTTATAAAACAAGGATGTGTGTTTATGGAAGCCGGCATACCCAGGCAAAGAATGCAGTGCGAAGTAGACGACTTTGTTACTAAGCCATTTACACTTGTGCATTAAAAAAGGGCAATTCATAATTTGCCCTTTTAATTTTTACTTAACTTAAATGCTGATTACTTAGGCTCGTTAGCCCATAACTGTTCGTTTTCATGCATTTCGTACAAACCATGTGCACGATTTATAAGTAAATTTGCAAAATTAACTTGAGTTTGGTCTTTAGCACCAACACTCATTATTTGATCAGCCTTTAACTGCCACTGTAATGAAAAGTAACGCATAGCATCACGTGCATCTTTTGCTGCACTTACCTCAGCATGATCTGTTGGTAAACGCCCGGTAACAACCCAGTACGTTTTGCCATTTTGCGCTTTAAACTTCCACATAGCGCAAAGAGGAGCCAAAAAGCGACTATCTTTATCTACTACAGATTTTGGCATAATGCCTTTTTCCGCTAAATATTTTTGTGCATTTTGAAAACACTCACGTTGCCATGCAATGCGCTGCTCTGGTGTTATAACTTGCTCTTTTTCTGTTAACGGTTTTTTTTCTTGTTGCTGCATTTTTTTATTAACCTTATCACTTCTTTTTTAACACTCTAAGGGCATAACAAATAAGGTGCAAGCATAAAACACCTGCTTTGCACCTAATAAGATGTGTTTGCTGGGTTTTTAAGCGTTATTTAATATTATGATCAAAAGAGCCTACATCGCCTGGAAATACAACTGGCGATTCAACCCCGTCCTTGCTTACAGAAGCCACACCAAAGTAATAGTTATCAATCACCACATTTTTAAGCGTATAGTTTGTTACATTCCCTACATATTTACTAAACTGCCACTGTGGCTCGCTTGTATAACGCCAATAAATTTTATAGCCGGCAATATTATTATCATCACTGCTTGCCCATGTAAAAGACGTATCGGCCGTAACCGCTCCCGTTATTTTAACTTGTTTAGGAGGTGCGGGTGCCCACGCCATAGAGGCCATAGTTACTGCATTAAGTGAAGTGAGCTTTGCTGTGTAGTCAAAATCAACACCTTCGATAGTATCGCCATACTCAATGCCCTCTTCTGTTCGTAAATCTTGGTGCTGGCGATCGTAATGTTCATTAGTTTCCATAATGCGCACCGCTGCAAAACCAGCATCGTTAAACGGGCGATGATGCCCGCCTCGACCAAAGCGATCCAACCTGTAAACTAACATTGTATCTAAATTCTCAATGTACCTATCGGCAACTGTATCAATATAACGCGCTAAATTACGACTAGCCGAGTCGACTTCACCACCGGTAAATCGGCGTGTTCTTGCTTGTTCTTTAGTTTCAACAACACGAGTACCTTCAGAAAATATACGTGCGGTTGTATTATCGGTAACGCCGTTAATACCTGTAATATTACCTATCATGTCGTTATTTAACACGCCATGTACTTGCCAATCATGCTTTTGTGCATAGGCTGTAAGTATTTTACCGCCAAACAAACCTTGTTCTTCACCTGATAAAGCAGCATAAACGACTGACCCATTAAACTTATATTTACTCAGTACGCGTGCCGCTTCAATAACCCCTGCAACGCCCGATGCATTATCATTAGCACCGGGAGAATCACTCGTAAAATCCATAACATCGCTCACACGTGAGTCAATATCACCCGACATTATCACCATTCTATTAGGCTCAGTAGCACCGCGTTGTATAGCAACAATATTTACTACTTCAACAGGGTTAGGTATACGTTTTTCACCAGATATAGTGTCTTTTACTTCAATTATTTCAAGACAACCACCACATTGCGCTGATATTTTTTCAAACTCTTTTTTAATCCAGCGCCTAGCAGCGCCAATACCACGAGTATTCGACTTAGTATCAGAAAGTGTATGGCGAGTTCCAAAATCCACCAGCGTTTGAATATCGCTGCCAATACGTTCAGCTGATACTTGAGCTGCTATGTCATGTAACTTTTGTTGGTCAGTATATTGTAATTGTGTTTGCCCATGTGCTGACATAGCAACGCTACATGCACCGGCAAGTGCGCTAAGTTTAAGTAATTTTGTTGAGATTTTAAAAGGTGTTTTAAGCATTTAATCGCTCCTCGTTATTATAAGGTAACCATTACTTAACTTAGGGTTGATGGCAATACATTTGAGGTAGACACTAAAACGAGCGCGCTCAAGTGCAATTAAGAGGCTAAATTACAAACCTTGTTACATAATTAGTCTATGTTGATAGGTGTCTTTCATGGCACACTAGTGCTGTGTTTTTAAAAATAGTTAATATATGCGCCAGCTTAAAGAAGATACGGTAAAAACAAACCAAATTGAGTTTAAACCTACCCAATTTGGCCCGGTATGTGTTTATCAAAACACTCTGTATAAATGGCTTACCCTTGCCCAAAACACCAACGACGATGTGGTTATTCAAGGAATAATGAACCTCAAACACAACGAGCAAGTGTTAATACCTATCAACCAATGCATGTTTTTATTCTTATTGAGCCTTAAAACAACTAATTTAAATATTTTAAATTTAGGTTTAGGTACCGCAGGCTTTGAGCGTACCATGTATTATCTTAACGACCGCACTGCTTACATAAATTCAATCAATACCTTCTATACTGTAGAAATTAACCCAACAATCAACACTATAGCTAAGCAGCACTTTAATTTACCAAGTCACCATAACGTATATATTCAATCAGCTGAACACTATATAAAACAATGTACAAATACTTTTGATGTAATTGCGATTGATATATTTAGCGGAGAGCATCATCAACCTTTTTTAACATGCAGTGACTTTTGGCAAAACATTACTCGTTGTAGTGCAAAGCACAGTCAAATTTTAGTCAATTTAAACCCACAAACTGGGCAAGAGCTACAAGTATTATTAGTGTTACTGAGGCAGCACTTTAAGTGCATTGCAATTATTGAGTTTAACGAATACAAAAACATAGTCGTTATTTTGAGCCAACAAACGCTTATTCACATTAACGTTGAGGAAATACAAAACTCACGCGCTTTTAAGCAGATGGCCCCCCTACTGTACAAAGAAATAAACAGTATTTACCATATAGAGTAGCTTTTATCTTCCTGGCTCGTGTTGCTCATAACATGGCAGGCTTGTTTCTAGTTGTTCCCAGTTCGCTTTAGATGTAACAAAGTTATGAGACACCACTTGCTCGGTAATCTCTGAATCAATTAGGCCTAAACGAATTCTTACCCGGCTTTTATCATCACTGTTAGCACTGTAAATTGGTGAACCACAGCACTTACAAAAAAATCGTGCTCGCCCTGGTTTAAAATTAAATTCACTAAGTTTATTTGCGCCCTTAGTAACACTAAATTCAGACGTATTTACAAAGCCATTAGTAGCAAATGCAGTACCGCTGTTTTTTCGACAAAGCGAACAATGGCAATGGATAATACTGCTAATACTTCCTGATATTTCAACCGTTATCTCGCCGCATAAACAAGTACCAGTGTACATAAAATCCCTTAATTATTTTGATTAGTTTATTTTAAAATAATAATACCGACTTAAAAATAAAACGTAAGTGTTAAGTTTCATTATAGGTACTCATTAAATACTTGTTGACTAACAAAATACAAATTGGTTATATAATTAGCTAAGCTTAAAAATAAAAAATCGATAAATTGGTTAACCAATTTACGCTAATCAAAATCTTATAAAGAGCGCCTATGTGTATTAAACACACCCTATTACTACCTGTTCTCGTTTCGTTAGTTGCATGTAATCAAAATCATCATAATGCATCTTCATCGCAGTGGTTACTCATAGATAACTTTGAGAGTAATCTTAGTGACTGGCA
This sequence comes from Pseudoalteromonas sp. MMG006, assembly GCF_018101025.1. NCBI lineage: Bacteria > Pseudomonadati > Pseudomonadota > Gammaproteobacteria > Alteromonadales > Pseudoalteromonadaceae > Pseudoalteromonas > Pseudoalteromonas sp. MMG006. Next base: position 23,431 of record NZ_JAGJEJ010000010.1, on the reverse strand, counting down.
AAAAGCAGATACCGACAATCAAACCAAGCCACATCAGCCCAACCCGCAAATAACAATAATTGAACTGGAACAAAGCAGCGATCACGCTAATCACTATTTATTAAAAAAACCAGCAGCTGAAGGCGTAATTGGGAACCGTAAAGCACTTACTTATAAAAAACTGCCTAAACCAGTGCCCGTTGGCGAGACCTATACTTTTTATACACGTGTTAATGTTGCCGCCTTTCCTAATAATCATGCTTTTGGGCTTAGTAATTTACAGCCAAACGAAATAAACAAATATGGCTATGACGCATTTGAACCCACGCTTAGAGTGACCGATAAAGCCGAGTCGAACGGCCATATAAACGATGGCGCGCTGATGGTTAAAACTGATACTGGCTACAGCAACATTCAAAATTATAAAACAGCGCAATCAGCACAGCCTTTAAATACAAATACGTGGTACAACGTTTGGTATGTTGTAAATAACGCATCAGTAAAAATGCAGGGACAACAATACAATGTGTATGTACAAGGCGGAGAGTTTAAAACGCAAACGTTAGTCTATAAAAATGCTAAATTTAGAATGAAACGTGAGCTACCTCTAATTTATTTTTTGGCTAACTGTAATACTGGCCCGTTAAAAAAACCATACGGTAACGGCGGCCTCAAATACGATGATTTATACATGAGCCGCGGTATCAACCTTTCAAGCCCGCTTTAATAGATAATTTTACCTACAAACATAAACACGCGGTAAAACTAAAATGGTATGATACCCGCCATTATTTGCTATTTAAGTTTTTAAAATGTATCGATTATTTGAAAAAATGACCAACGCATTTCCTGAGGAAAAACCAACTCAGCCGCCCTCTACTTTATTTGCGTTTTGCCGCCATTACACCAAAGGCATGGAGCTATCGTTAGTGCTTATGTCTATCAGTGCAGCTCTTTTAGCTATATTAGAGGTATCACTATTTAGTTACATGGGCCAGCTAGTTGATTGGTTAGGCACATATACCCCGCAAACACTATTTGTAGAGCAAAAATCTGAGCTGATAAAAATGGCTGTTATGCTTTTAGTTGTACTGCCAATTGTTGTGTTTTTTCACTCTGCTATTTTGCATCAAGCATTATTGGGTAATTACCCAATGTCGATTCGCTGGTCGGCGCATCGTTATTTACTGCGTCAAAGTGTTAGCTTTTATCAAAATGAATTTGCAGGTCGCATTGCAACAAAAGTAATGCAAACCTCTTTAGCTATTCGCGAAGCCGTCATGAAACTGCTTGATGTACTTATGTACATAGTGGTTTATTTTGGCGCTATGGTGTTTTTAGTTGCTGAAGCTGATTGGCGCTTAATGCTACCGTTACTTGCATGGCTTGTACTATATGCTTCTATACAAATTTATTTTGTACCAAAACTTAAAAAAATTGCTAGCTCTCAAGCCGACGCTCGCTCAGAGATGACGGGGCGAATTGTCGATAGCTACACAAATATATCAACCATTAAGCTTTTTTCGTACACCCAACGCGAAGAGCAATATGCCAAACAAAGCATGGATGTATTTTTACAGCCCGTGTATAAACAAATGCGCTTGGTAACCAGCCTTAACTTTGCAATAAATACCCTAAATTATTTATTAGTATTTAGTGTCGCCGCTTTATCACTTTATTTATGGTCACTTAGTGCAATTAGTGCCGGCGCTATTGCCGTGGCGGTTAGTTTGTCACTTAGATTAAACGGCATGGCGCAGTGGATAATGTGGGAAATAAGCAGCCTGTTCGAAAACATAGGTACCGCAACCGACGGTATGAAAACCCTCTCAAACCCAATTAATGTAGACGACAAACCAAACGCCACTACGCTTGAAGTAACTCAAGGTGGCATTGAGTTTGACAATGTACACTTTAACTACGGAAAAGCCGCTAACGAGACAAACCGCGGCCCGGTAATGAACGGATTAAATCTCAACATAAAACCGGGTGAAAAAATAGGTTTAGTTGGGCGATCTGGTGCTGGTAAATCTACGCTTGTTAACTTACTACTGCGCTTTTACGATACCGACTCAGGCAGTATTAAAATTGATGGCCAAAAAATAACGGATGTAAGCCAAGAAAGCCTACGCCGCTATATAGCTATGGTAACGCAAGACACGTCCTTGCTGCATCGCTCAGTAAAAGACAACATATTGTATGGTCGCCCCGACGCAACCCACGAGGAAATGTTAAATGCAGCCAAGCAAGCTAAAGCACTTGAATTTATAAACGATTTAGTAGATAGCAAAGGTAATAAAGGGTTTGACGCTCAGGTAGGCGAACGCGGTGTAACCCTCTCTGGCGGTCAGCGCCAACGTATTGCCATAGCACGCGTATTACTTAAAAACGCACCAATATTAATACTCGATGAGGCCACCAGCGCACTCGATTCAGAAGTAGAAGCAGCAATTCAAGCAAGTCTTGATGATTTGATGACGGGCAAAACGGTTATTGCTATTGCACATAGACTTTCAACCATTGCACAAATGGATAGATTAATTGTACTCGATAATGGCGGCGTAATTGAGCAAGGCTCTCACGATGAATTAATTGCAAAAGGTGGAATATATGCCGGCCTTTGGGCACATCAAACAGGCGGATTTATTGGGGTTGAGTAACTACTAATATAATACCCATAAAGCCGTAACTTTACATTGCACTACTATGTAATACAAAAAAGCGAAGACGCTATTAACCTCTTCGCTTTTTTATTTACGTGATTTAAGATTTTTTATGCAATTAATCTTAAACCAATCATGACTAGCATAACCACGTTTGCCAGCACACCTATTAAAAAGAAGTAAGAACGCGGGCTTGGGTTTTTCTCAGTTGCTATAACGTAATAAAGCGCCATGTGAATTAATCGTGCTATTACATATACCCATACACACATAGCAAATATAGGGCTTTGGTAATTAATCACAAATGCAAACAACACAGTACCTATAAATAACGCACTATTTTCAAGCGAATTATGAAACGTACGATGCGCTCTAAAAATAAAGCTGTCGTGAGATAAGTCTTCATCAATTTTACCCGGCACAGCGTTTGGCTCTTTAGCTTTGCTAAATGTAGCCACCGCCCATTGCACAAGCAACATAATTAAGTATAGGTAAAAAGCCGAATAGGCCGAAAGTGCAACTTCAGTCATTATTAATCCCTTGTTTAGTGTTTAACTAAATGCTGGTTGCAATTTTGAGACCCAAAATAAGCCATTGATATTTAGACAGTAAATTCAATGACAGTAGTTACATATGTAAATAACTCTCAATTTTGTATAAAATTTACTTATTATGAAGTACAAAAGATAGCATGAACAAACGCTTTATTCAGATCTGAAAAGCTTAAAATCTTCAAACGACGATTCCCATAAAACCACTTGATTTCGTCCTAAAGATTTTGCCTCATAAAGCGCCAAATCAGCTTGTTCAATCAATTCAGAAGGTGTTCTTGCGTTAAACTTAATAGACGTGACACCAAAACTGCATGTGACAGGAATTTCATCAAACATCGCTTTTTCTACCTTAATACGAAGGGCTTCTGCAATACGTATTGCTTGCTCTTTAGTGGTATTAGGTAAAATAATACAAAACTCTTCCCCACCAAAACGAGCAACACTATCACCAGCACGAACATTTGCTTGTAAAAGCTTTGCAACGCCAATGAGAACTGTGTCACCAACGCTGTGGCCATAGGTGTCATTAACAGCTTTAAAATGATCAATATCGACCATTAAAATACAGTATTCATCAATCTGAGGTAAATCTAAAAAATCCCGATTCATTACCTCAAATAAAATACGACGATTATAACAATTAGTTAAAGGATCTCTGGCTGCCAAGTAATCTAGCTCTTCATTACGCTTTTTAGACGCAATAAAACTTCGATAAACCAATAAAACAATTGTTAAACAAGCGGCTAATAAAAAAGCAAGCGCAATGCTTGCATATTTATTCTTCGAAAGCTCTAACTCAGATATAACTCTGGCTTGGCTAGAAATTTCAATTTCATTGTTTTTCTTAGCAAGTTCTAACTTATACAGCTTTTCTTTTTCTCTTAACATCTCCAGCTCTATTTCCATTTTGTAAGAATGCAAATGAGCTCTTTCAAGGGCCTGTTTATCTTCGTCTCTTTCGTTTTGAATAATTTTGTTTAACGCTATTTCCTCTTCTGCATAACGCAGCGACTCACTAATACGCCCACGTAATTTTTCAGCTAAACGGATCTCACGGTAAGCGTATTGCATATGTAACTTATCATCTATTTGGGTTGATAGAGCGAGTGATCTTTTTAGTAATGTAATGGCTTCATTTGTATCAATGCCGACTAATACCTCAGCAAGCGCTGTTAGCGACTTTATTTCATAAAGCTTGCTACCTGTTTTTTTAGCAAACGATAATGACTCTCTGTAATACTTTAATGCTTGGTCTTTGTTACCTTGTGCGCGATAAATATTAGCTATAATCCGCGTTGTCGTAGAAATGTAAGATGTTAAGTTTTTTGTTTTATAAGTTGCGTACGATCTTTTTGCAAATTGCATCGCTGCTTCTAAGTCACCAGCGTCAAGCTTTATAACAGCCATTTCTCTTAAGGCTGATGCCAGTGTTTTTTCTTCAACCATTCCCTTGGGCAAATCGATAGTTATTTGATAAAAAATTTCTGCCTGATCAAATTGCCTTAAACGAGTGTATATTAACCCCATTTGGTTTGCTGTTTTAGCAATACCAAGGGCATTATCTATTTTTTTATAATATGCATGTGCCTCATTAACATGCTCAAGTGATTTTTCATAAAGATTAATATGTCGATAAATAATACCTGCCCCTAGCAATGCTTTAGCTAAACCATCTGGGTCATTAATTTTTCTATGTATTTCTATCGCCTGATTAGAATACTCGAGTGCTACAACGAGGTTGTCTAAATATCGCTGGGCTTCAGCTAACGTATTTAGTGTGCGCGCCATTAACTTTAAATCACCTAAATGAGTGTAAACATCTAACGCTTTTTTATAAAAATGAGCCGTTTGTTCTCTATTTTTAAGGCGCTTATGCGATTGAGCTAACTTTTTGTATATTTCACCTAGCAGCTTCTGTGTTTGCACGTTTTGGTTAGTGAGGTAATTTAGTGCTGATATGTAGTGAGTGTTGGCAGCGTTGTATTGCTTTTGTTTGTAAAAAGAATCAGCTTTAATAATAAGTACCTGCGCGATTAAAAATGCATCATCATGTACGAGCGCTGTCGGAAGAAGAGTCTCAATGCTACTAGTAAGTTCATCGTAGCGTTTTTCGTCGAGTAAAATATTTATATAATGAATTGATGCCTTAATTTGATTACGCGCATCATTTAGCCTTCGATAGTTATGAGAGGATTGTAAATAGTGATGGAGTGATTTTTCAGTATTGTTATTCTTTTGATACGCTTTGCCTAATAAGTTATGCAATTTTGCAACTAACAGCACATCATTAGCGCTTTGAGCTTTTAACAGTAACTTTTTACTGAGTTCAATACTTGTTATTACATCAGTACCTAAAAGTAACTCCGATCTTTTTAGCAGTTCCCTATTAGATTCTCTACTTGAACTATGTGGGGTAATTTCTTGTGCGCTCACGTTACTTAACGTAATAAAAAGAGTGAAGAGTAAGGTTTTGATTAAAAATTTAGGGTTGTAACTTCGATTGACAACTAAGGCTCCCACCTGAGAAGTGAAGTCCATTTTTCGAGTATGATTGCAGTAGGTATAAAATTCCATATTTACCATATAAGTAATTTATTATTGTTTTAACTCTAAATTCTGGCGACAACGTATACAAATTAGTGCGTTTGGTCAAGTCTCTTACTTATATGAATACTTCTAACGTGCACTTTGAGTATAAGCATTAAAAACAACTTAACTTCTTAGTTTAAGCGTTATAAGTACTACACCATGATCAGTCGTTAAATCATCTTGCTCGTACCGAGGGTTAATTAAATGTCTATCATACGTACTGTAGTCACTTACTTCATAAAAACTGTCATCGTAACTAGCATCAAACTCACACGACAATAAAATGTAATCCAGTACAGAGCTACTTGTACCATAGTAATGTGTAGGCGCTCTTAAAGGTATAAGCTTAGCCAAATCTACGTTTTTTGCGTGATTTTTATTTATTACCCCAGTATTTTCAATACTACCACAATTATTATCACTTAAAATCTTGTCTAATGTAACTGTATTACTGCTATCTTCATCGTTAAGCAGCTGTGCCTTTGCGTACAAATCCCATGAATCATTCAAGCAATATTTAGCTAGGTAAGTTTTTGTATCAACCGCAGGGGCAAAGCGCAGTGTACTTGTAAGTAAATGACTAAGTACACTATCATTTAATTCGTTATTAAAATCCCCCATTAACACCATGGGCTGTTGCGTAGCTTCTCTACGTGCGATCATTTGTATCATTAATAGTGTAGCTTCACTACCACGCTGAATCGTTGAGGCCCACCCACCTGCTACATTCGCTTTTAATATCTCGATTATGTTTTGCTCTGGTGTAAGCTCTTTATTGTGTTCATTAACTTCGATAGATGGGCGCTTAGATTTAAAATGCACTACATAACAATCGGTTTTGCCTATGTGCGGCAAAGTAATCGTAGCTCTTAGTACCTTTCGGCTAAATATAAAGTCAGTATTAAGGCCAAGCTTACTTGCAAGCTCACTATCGTGTTCAACCGCTGTCACTTCAATAATTGGGTATTTTGATGCAATAGCTACTACCGGGCGTTTATAAATAAAATCGTCTATTACTTCAGGTGTATCAACTACCGCAAAGTAGTTATAACCTTGCTCCTGCGTTAGTGCTTTTAGAGATTCAATACTAAACACTTCCTGAAAACCAATTACATCCGGAGTGTGCTGTGTTAAATAATCAACAATCCAACGCTGTTTTCTTGCCCATTGTTCGACAGTATAAATTTTTTCAAATTCGTAATATGCATTAGGTGGTGCAAGATAGTTAAACAAGTTAAATGTGGCTATTTTAAGTTGCGTATTTTTAACTTCTGGAGGGTTTAAATCACCCGCAGTTACTATGCTTGGCTGTGAAGAACACTCAAAATTACTAATAACAATTACCCTGCTTATTTATATTTTTTAATTATACCTTACTGCATATTAAAACCTAAGCAGTGAAATATTCTCAACATGCGATTTAGGCCCATTATTTACGTTATACTGCTCGCCCCGTTATTAACGTAATACAGGTATTATGAACTACTCAAATTTTGGCACTAAATTTACACAACCCAATGGTATAACGCAGCTTATGGAAGATTTAGGCAGCGCCAATAGCAGCAATAACCCAAACATTGTGATGCTTGGCGGTGGTAACCCTGCACAAGTGCCACACGTTAATGCCGTATTTTTAGATGAATTACAAAAATTAGTAGCCAGTAATAAAGTATCGCAAGTGTTTGGTTTATACGACGGCCCAACCGGTAACGATGAATTTAGGGCAGCCCTTGCCAAACAACTTAATAGCGAGTTTGCATGGGGATTAACCGCCGATAACGTAGCGCTGGGTAATGGCAGCCAAGCTAACTTTTTTGTATTATTTAATATGTTGGCAGGCGAAATGCCTGATGGCAGCCACAAAAGGATTTTATTTCCACTTGCGCCTGAGTACGTAGGCTATGCCGATCAAGGTTTAGCCGATGATATGTTTGTGGCAATAAAGCCCGACATCGAAATCTTAAATACCGCTGATGGTTCAAAACAATTTAAATATGTAATTGATTTTGACGCGGTTGAAAAAATACTCGCCAACGATAGCAGCATAAGTGCGCTGTGCGTATCGCGCCCTACCAACCCAACCGGCAATGTAATTACCGATGAAGAAGTACGCCATCTAGACGCCCTAGCACACAAATACAATATTCCTCTTATTATTGATAACGCCTATGGCGACCCATTCCCAGGGTGTATTTACACCGATGCAAATCTAACGTGGAACTCAAACATTATATTATGCATGTCGCTTTCAAAACTGGGTTTGCCAGGCCTGCGTACAGGTATTGTGGTTGCCAGTAACGAGATTATTAAAGCCATAGGCCGCGTTAATGGCTCTATGGTGTTATCGCCTAATGCTATTGGCCCAAGCTTAGTAACGCGCTTAATTAACGACGGCGAACTACTGCCTCTTTGTAAAAAAACCGTACTGCCTTTTTATAAAAAATAAAGCCCAAACTGCGATTAATTTGTTTGATGAAATTTTTGCAGACCTTCCTGTGTATTTACATAAGCTCGAAGGCGCCTTTTTTATGTGGTTATGGTTTAAAGACTCAAAAATAACCAGCGAAATGCTTTATCAAAAACTTAAAGAGCAAGACGTGTATATCATTCCCGGGCACAACTTTTTTATTGGCATTGAAGATAGCTGGGAGCACAAACATCAGTGCGTGCGTATAAACTACGCTAACGATGAAACAACGCTTAGAAAAGGCTTAGAGGCAATTAAAGCACTCATAATGTAACTGCACGAATGCCGATATTAATATCGGCATTCGTCAATTAGCTTATATTCATTTAAATTTGCTGCATATAAAACTCTGCCTTTTTTTGCAGCAAGTATAATTTAAACTTAGCGCCTTCATGTACACACCTCACCCTAATCAGCGACTCGTTTAATATTTAATCAAACGCATTTTATCCCCTTTAAATTTATATATAAATTGGTATCCTACGCGACCTTTTTTAGCATATGCTTATAAAAAAGAACCAGTCATGGAGCGACTATCGCTGCAGGGCACTTATTTTAAGTGGCAGCAATAACACAACAGGCATCGCGTATAATTTTTGATTTTAAACGTAAGATGTAACTTTAAATAGCAACATGCATTAGCACTATTAAGGTCAATTATGCGATTAGGACCAGGACTACTCGTCACTGCAGCCTTCATTGGGCCAGGAACCATTACTACCGCCAGCGTGGCAGGTGCAAACTTTGGTTTTGCACTTGTATGGACATTACTGTTTTCAGTTATTGCCACCATATTATTACAATCTATGGCGGCGCGCCTTGGCGTTGCAACAGGGCAAGACTTAGCTCAAGCACTCAGAGCAAATATTCAAACGCCTTTATTTAAATCTTTGGCTATATTTTTAGTTATTAGCGCCATTGGTGTGGGCAGTGCAGCCTATGAAGCGGGTAATTTAAGTGGCGCTAGTATGGGCTTAATTGAAATATTCCCGCAAGTGAACGCTCAAATATGGACGCCTCTCATTGCATTTTTAAGTGCTGCATTGCTGTATAGCGGTAAACATAAAGTGGTAGAAAACGCGCTTATTATATTGGTTATTTTAATGAGCTTAGTGTTTATCTCTACACTTGTAATGGCATCGCCTTCATTGGGCGATGTATTTGCCGGCTTTATTCCTAGTATGCCAGAGGGTTCTATTACAACCATACTCGCTTTAGTTGGCACTACCATTGTGCCATACAACCTGTTTTTACATTCAGGTGTGCTCGCCGCTAGGCATAATAGCAATAGCGATCTGAACAAAGTAATTAAACAAACTAATGTCGATACCGGCCTCTCTATTACCTTAGGAGGCGTGATCACATTAGCTATTTTATCTACCGCATCGGTCGCTTTTTATGGCACAGACGCGGGGCAAATTAGTGCAGCAAACATGGCCGTACAATTAGAGCCGTTGCTTGGCGAAGCAGCCCATTACTTTTTTGCCATTGGTTTATTTTCTGCAGGTTTAACAAGCGCGATTACAGCGCCACTTGCGGGTGCTTACGCCGTGTGTGGCATGTTAGGTTGGTCAAACGATATGGGTAACGCACGTTTTAAAGGTGTTGCTATTGTTATTTTATTGTTTGGCGCTGCGGTGGCATCACTCGGTTTAGACCCTGTCGCGGTCATTATATTCGCACAAGCGGCTAACGGGTTATTACTTCCTATTGTTAGCACCTACCTTGTATGGCTGGTCAATCAAAAAAGAGTAATGGGAAACTACACTAATTCTTTGGTTTTAAACCTGGTGACCTTACCCGTTTTAATCCTAATATTTGGATTAAGTAGCTACAAACTCGTTAGCTTAATATTTTAATCTAATGCTAGAAACCATACTAAAAGGCCGCTGTTTACTATAAACAGCGGCCTTTATTAATCAGTAAATAACGTATGCGCCGTATTTATATTCACACATCACACTTTTTCGGGTTTCTAGCTGCCTTAGTTAACTGTGAGAACGTATAACCCCCAACCGCACCTGCAAATAACTGCATATAAAAGCCCCAGCCACGTGCGCCCGCTATAATATGAATATTCATAATCGATTCAATGGCAATTAACACAATAGCAAATGCGACTATGCCAGCAATAATGAATAACTGAGTACTGTATTTTTGCACCTTTTTATTAAGCTTTACGGTAACAAAAAACGCAATGGCAAGTGCAACAGCAATAATAGCACCGTAGGTAGGTAATAAACCGAGCCAATCATCAAGCGTTAAACTAGCACGATCACTAAAGCCCACCACTACACCTACATTAACTAATTGATTGACAACGTATTGGCTATGAAACAAGCTAGCAAGTGTAAAGGTAAGTAACCAAGAAACTAAAAATAAAGGGAGTATACGTGTTAAAAATGGCATGGTTATCTCAACTTAAAATAAAGCTTTTTTCTTACAGTAGCAAAGGCTTGCAATGTAAACAACGACTCTCTCAATTAGCGCTATGGTTGTTTGTAGGGCTTTTTGCGTCCACGGCCAGCGCTGCTACATTACCTAAAGAGCAGTACAGCACTCACACACTCGCTACAAAATTAAATTCGCCGTGGAGCATGGTTAAACTACCAAACGGCACATGGTTAATTACAGAGCGTAACGGCCACGTTGTTATTGTAAAAAACAACAAACAATCTAGAGTAAATTTAAACCTTGAAAGCTTATACGTTGCAGGCCAAGGCGGCTTACTTGATATTGTGCTTTCGCCTAATTTTAACGCTACTAAAGAAGTCATATTTACTTATGCTCAAGGTGATGCAAGCGCAAACAGGCTTGTTGTTGCCAAAGCCACGTTTAATGGCACTGACTTTTCAAAGCCACACGTTATTTATAAAGTAGCGACTGATAAAAACACACCACAACATTACGCTGGTCGAGCTCTTATCCTACCCGACAATACGTTATTAGTTTCAACGGGCGATGGGTTTGACTTTAGAGAGCAAGCACAAGTTATCACCAGCCAACTTGGCAAACTATTACGTATAAACCTAGATGGCACCACTCCTAAAGATAACCCATTTATTAATCACAAAAACCTAAATGCACATGCTGTTTACTCACTCGGTCACCGTAACCCGCAAGGCTTAGTGTATGATTACGATACGCATCAAATTGTTAGCCACGAGCACGGCCCTGCAGGCGGCGACGAGCTAAACTATTTAACCACAGGCACTAATTATGGGTGGCCTGTGATCACCTACGGCAAAGATTACTCGCAAGCACGTATTTCACCCTTTACCGAATATAAAGGTATGCAAAAACCAAGTGTTAATTGGACGCCCTCAATCGCCCCATCAGGCATGGCGTATTATGGCTTTAAACACACTGTATTCCCTTCACTTCAAAAACATGTACTCATCACTACGCTTGTTGATAAAAAGCTCTACAGCGTTGATTTGGCCAATGGTGAATTCACCCAGTCCCACGTATTTCCTAAAGCTGCAGGCAGGTTAAGAGACGTGTTTATAACTGATAAAGGTAACGTCGCAGTATTAACAGACGGTAAAGAGGCAAAGCTAATGTTGATGACATCAAATTAATTCACAAGAAATAAGAGCCGCTACACTTTTTAAATAAGGTAGCAGCTTTAAATAAGCACTTTGGTTAATTAAGTAATCTGATTAGTATGATCAGGATTTGACCAAACTGCAAAAAATAGGATGGGTGATGTCAATGCTATTTTTTCAACGCCTATCTTTACTTTATGTTAAATACAAATACTGAATTATTTTTACCGGTAGCTACCAATAGGTGTCGGTTGTCTTCTGTAAGAGTAATTGATGATATTTTCTTTAATTCATTATCACGCACACTTAATAGCTTACTCTTAAAACGAAGCCTTCCATTATCTTCGGTCTCAAATAAATAAATCCCGTAACCCGCTTCTCCTGCTGCATATAATCTCGAACCATCCGCTGTCATCGCCAAGCTTCCCGCACCTTCTAGACCCGAACCACCAATATCTGAATTATTTATCGCCTGTAAAAATTTAAAATGTCCGTCATCCAATTTATGAAAAACAACAATGGAACTACTCCCAGCACAGGCGATGTACAAAAATTTCCCGTTGGGAGAAACAATAATTTTCTGAGGATTAACAAAGTGGTTTACTCCATCACTACCGTTTTTTAAAACTTGCTTAACTAGTAAATTCCCCGTTTTACTTCTATCAAAGATAGTTAATTGATGTTTTTCAAACCCTAAGACATACAGTTCATCATTCAAGGGAGATAATGCCAAGCTAATTGCTTTACCCAAATCATCTTCAAATGGTTTAGCACCCTTAACAGTCCTATTAAATATTACCTGTTTATCTGGAGTGATATCAAAAATAGAAATGGCGTTACTCATATAGCTTGCAATTAATAATTGCTTTTCATTAAGAGTGTTAACTATATCCCAAGCACCAAGCAGACCAAGGCTATCAAGCTTTCCAACTGGCACTTCACTATCAAATACTCGTTCATAACTAAGACCGTCGCTTATAGTTTTCTTAAAACTATAAGCATTATTTTTACTAGAAAAGATAGTTAAAGCACCATCATAAAATCCGGTAACAACCACTTTATTCCCATGTTCCAAAGATATAAGGCCAGAAGCACCTTCAAGTCCACTTATGCTCTCAGAAGAGTTTTTAAACACTTGGCTGAATGTAAGGTTGAAATTATCGTCTAAATTGAAAACAGCGAAAGCATTATCATCTCCACTTGATATAAACACTTTAGAATTATCTGAAAGAACTTTAACACTTCTAGGGTTACCTAAACCATCATTGTTATTCACATCATCTTTTAGTATTTGGATGAGTTTAAGCTCTTCTGTCTCACCTGCAATTGAAACATTAGAAGCAATGGCTGTAGTAATGATTAAAAATGATACTATTATTTTTTGATTGAACATTAACTCGATACTCTCCTAGAAACATAACGCCTTGCTAAGCGCGCAAAAAATTGTTGGCTAAAATAGTAAGGAACGAACAAAAGCCAACTGTTTTTTGTCCGTTTAAGCAATTTGTTAAAAAGCCACTTCTTCGCCACTACCCTTTGCTCTCATGAGATAGTGAGCCGTACTATCTGCGGGGTTTACTCCGCCATCGTACTCAGTTCCCAGGCTTTTCGGTGTTACATTTTGAGTTGGCCAAATTTTATTTTTAGTCGTTAATTTATCCAAACCAAGCTTGTTTAACTCTAAAAAGAAATAATCATCTTTTTCACCTTTACTGACCCCGTTTGCCCAATAAGCAAGGCAGCTGGCAATAATATCTGCAACTTGAAGTTGAGCATACTCTTCAGAACTTGAGAATTTCAAACTTTTCCCTTTAAGCGGTAGGTTAAATTTCCTACGGGCATATCCCAATTCAATGGTATCTTGAGTCCAGTCCATGAATTGTGCAAATAGGGCTTTCTGCTTTTCTAATGTTTGTGAGTCGTCATGAACAATATGGAAGCCTTTTGGATGTACATCCCCCCAATTTAAACACTGGCAAAATAGCGCAGGAATTGAAGGGTCAAGCGCCTCTTTTTCTATGCCGTCAAGAGCATCTTGAATAATAGACTTTGTGCTTAAAATCATATTGATGTCACTTTTGAAGTTGTCGCTTGAACAAGTATCGTTCAAAGCTTCAACATCAGAGTAGAACTGTTCGATAAACTCATCTGTTTGAAATTTGATCATTTTAACAAATGACTTATACATTTTAAGAACTGGCTCTTCACCACAAAATGTTGGCAAGCAATAAAACCACATATTTGACAGAGCAATATTGGCTCCATTAAGATATAAATCTTGACCCCTCAAGTGCATCATATGTTCAATTAAGAGGTCTACAATTTTTGTTGTAACCATAAACTTTTTATGAATTAACTCAACTCTAACTCTATTCTTGTTGATTAATGAGTGTTTCATTAACCTTACCATGCCATCTTGACCTGATTTTTTTCTCTTTAATTGCTTAAAATGTGCTTCTTTTGGCGAACGAGAGCCGGTTAATTCGATCAATCTAAGGGCTTCTTGTTCGGTAAACTTGCAACCAGAAAGTGTAAATATAGGTTGGTTTTCATCAATAATATTAGAACCTGTATTTCCAGATTCATCTAGAAATATAGTTGCTACTTTTAAGCTTTCTGATGCTTTGCTTGCTAGCTCTGCTGACAGTTTTTTCTTTTTATCAGCAATCTTCTTTTTTCTTTTAGCTTGACTATTTCGACTCATGCCGACTCCTTGGCCTTTTAACGCCCGCATAAGCTGCGGAGCATGTTGGACGCTTTTTTGCGCCCTTTTCTTTTAAGAAAAAATCGGACAATGTGTGACGTCAGATTTAATGCGCTTGTTAAATGGGATTTACTTCAACACGTGAAAACTCTGGATATGTTCTTCCATCATTATCGGTAAAAGCTATTTTTATTTTTTTCTTACATTCTTCAATTGTAAAAGGTAAGGCATCAGTTTCTGAAGAGATAATAATTCTCGGTGGATTACATTCGACTTTAATTTCGTCGTTTTCAAGAATTGAAGAAACTGCTTCAGCAGCACATAAAACTGCACTTTCAAAAGCCTCCTCAGCATTATCAAACGAGCCTATATGGAATTCATTATTTTTAAAGATGGTAATTACATATTGCATAGATACTTCCATTTAACAATTTTGTATCCGACATATGTCGCTTTATAAACCGACAAATGTCCAAATATTACGAAGTATCTAATTTAACCAGCGAATAGACACATGTAAACAACTAGTTAGCTGTCATCTAAATTTACTAGATGTGGGAAAACACCAAAATGGTAGAGATCAGTAATATTGGACAAAAGAGTAATGCACTAATAAATAACAAAACATAGATTTTTCCTTTCCCCTTTAACCTCGAACCTTTTACTTTTACCCACAACAAAAAAGCCGCTGTTCGTTAAAACAGCGGCTTTTCTACTTAAAGCTTATAGCTATAAACTAATAGCTAAACCTTACGCTTTACCAATCACTTCAAGTCCACCCATGTATGGGCGTAATACTTCTGGTACTACTACCGAGCCGTCGGCTTGTTGGTAGTTTTCTAGGATGGCTACGAGTGTACGACCAACCGCTAAACCTGAACCGTTTAATGTATGGAGTAACTCTGGTTTTTTAGCACCTTCACGACGAAAGCGTGCTTGCATACGGCGCGCTTGGAAATCGACCATGTTTGAACAAGACGAAATTTCGCGGTAGGTGTCTTGTGCCGGTAACCATACTTCTAAATCATATGTTTTAGCTGCGCCAAAGCCCATGTCGCCCATACATAAAATGACTTTACGGTACGGAAGTTCTAATGCTTGTAAAATTTGCTCTGCGTGGCCTGTTAGCTCTTCAAGCGCTTGCATTGAATCTTCTGGTTTTACTAGTTGTACTAGTTCAACTTTATCAAACTGGTGCTGACGAATTAAACCGCGTGTATCGCGACCGTAGCTGCCTGCTTCACTTCTAAAACATGGCGTGTGTGCAGTTAAGCGAATGGGTAAATCGCTTTCTTCGTAAATTTCGTCGCGTGCGCTATTAGTCAGCGGTACTTCTGCTGTTGGGATTAAGCTAAAGCCAGCTTGTTGTTCACCCTCGTCATTTACTAGGCCTAATGTGTGGAATAAGTCGCCTGCAAACTTGGGTAATTGGCTTGTGCCGTAAAGGCTTGCGCTATTTACTAAGTACGGTACATACATTTCTGTATAACCGTTTTTGTCTGTGTGGGTGTCTAGCATGTATTGCGTAAGTGCACGGTGCATACGCGCTACTTGGCCGCGCATTACGGTAAAGCGTGCGCCACTAATTTTAACGCCCATTTCAAAATCTAGGCCGTTTAGGTCTTGCCCTACATCTACGTGATCTTTTACTTCAAAGTCGTATTTTTTAGGCGTGCCCCACGTAAGTATTTCAACGTTGTCGTCTTCGTCAGCGCCTTCTGGTACTGATTCGTCTGGCAAGTTTGGAATTGCTAATGCAATGTCGTTAATGGCGTTTAGAACTTCGTCTTGCGCTTTTTTAGTTGCGTCTAATTCGCTGCCTAAATTTGCCACTGCGTCTAGTAGTGGCTGTGCATCTTCGCCTTTCGCTTTTGCTTGACCAATGGCTTTAGCACTGGCGTTACGTTGACTTTGAAGCTCTTGCGTTTTTACTTGTAATGTTTTGCGTTGCTCTTCAAGTTCTGTCACTTTTGCAACATCAAGCTCGTAGCCACGAGCCGCTAAGCGTGCTGCAGTTTGCTCAACGTCTTGTCGTAAATATTTAGAATCTAACATGTTAGTTTTTTAACCTTTTTGCATTACCAGCTGAAGGCCCAGCCAAGCCATAAAAATACAGATCATCACATTTAAGATGATATTGAGGGCCATTTTAATAAAGTGACCTTGTTGTAACAACAACAACGAGTCCATTGAGAATGTCGAAAAGGTGGTTAACGCACCTAAAAAGCCAATACCAATAAGGGTTTTAGCGGGGCTTGCGGTGATAATTTCTTTATCTATCAAACCGTACAAAATGCCCATTAACAATGAACCAAGAATATTAACCGTCAACGTGCCAAAAGGGAATCCCCTACCGAGGAGTTTTAGCATGGTTTCGCTAATAAAAAACCGTAAACAGGCCCCTGAGGCGCCGCCAAGGGCAATCATCATATAAAGTTTAATCATTTTCGTACCGTTT
The DNA here is from genome assembly GCF_018101025.1 of Pseudoalteromonas sp. MMG006. NCBI lineage: Bacteria > Pseudomonadati > Pseudomonadota > Gammaproteobacteria > Alteromonadales > Pseudoalteromonadaceae > Pseudoalteromonas > Pseudoalteromonas sp. MMG006. Next base: position 6,469 of record NZ_JAGJEJ010000010.1, on the reverse strand, counting down.
AAGTGGGCTTTGCGCGTCGCGCTCTTTTAGGTAATCGAGTTTTTGTTTAATTTTTTGCTCAAGGCCGCGATCGCTCGGTAAGTAATATTCTTTGCCGTCTATTTCTGGCGGTAAGTACTTTTCACCTGCGGCAAAGGCACCCTCTTCGTTATGCGCATAACGGTACTCGGCGCCATACCCTAAGTCTTTCATTAGGTTTGTGGGCGCATTGCGTAAATGCTCAGGCACTGGGTAACTTGGCTCGTTTTTGGCATCAGCCTTTGCTTGGTTAAATGCCATATAAACCGCATTACTTTTGGGTGCGCTGGCTAAATATAGGGTAGCTTGTGCAATGGCGCGCTCGCCCTCACTTGGACCGACACGCTGAAATATATCCCATGCGTTTAACGCCACTTCCATCGCGCGTGGGTCGGCATTGCCTATATCTTCGGTTGCAATGGCAAGTAAGCGCCTTGCTACATAAAGAGGGTCGCCACCACCGGCTAAAATACGGCAGTACCAATACAGCGCACCATCGGGTGAGCTGCCTCGTACTGATTTATGAAAAGCCGATATTAAATCGTAAAATTCATCGCCGCCTTTATCGTATTTAGCTAAATGGGTTGGCAGTACTTGGCTTAATACGTGCTCATCTACGTTGTATGTGCCGTTTTGCTCCGTGGTTAAATCAACCGCTTGCTCAAGCAGGTTTAACACTTTACGGGCATCACCGCCGCTTGCTTGGCAAAGCGCCTGTTTGGCGTTATTAGCAATAACAATGTTTTTTTGATTTAGTTGCTCATCTTGTTTAAGTGCGCGCTCTATCACTGTGTAGAGGTCGCTCTCTTGTAATGACTTTAAAACATACACGCGCGCACGCGATAAAATAGCGTTATTAAGTGCAAATGAAGGGTTTTCGGTTGTGGCTCCTACAAATATAAAGGTGCCATCTTCTATGTGGGGTAAAAATGCATCTTGTTGCGATTTGTTAAAGCGGTGAACTTCGTCAACAAACATTAAGGTGCGTTGCCCACGGCTTTGCAAGTTATCTTGCGCTTGCGTTACGCTGTCGCGAATATCTTTCACACCTGCGGTAACAGCCGACATTTGTATAAGTTCGGCATCGGCATGGTTTGCAATAATTTGCGCAAGGGTTGTTTTACCTACACCAGGCGGGCCCCACAAAATTAAGCTGTGGCAACGCCCTGCAACAATGGCTTGGTGCAGGGGTTTATCGTCACTAAGTAAATGTTGCTGACCTATATATTCGTCAAGCGTTGTTGGGCGCATTCTAGCCGCAAGCGGGCGTACATCTGGCCCAAAGTTAAACCCTAAATTATTCACCGTTACTCTGATCGTCTATTTCAACACCCTCTGGCGGGGTAAATTCAAAGGTACTTGTATCAAGCTCGGTATTTACTTGTGCATCGTTAAAGCTAAATGATGAAAGCTGACCAGAATTATCTGTCACGATTAATTTAGCAAGGCCTTGCTCGTTACCTGCAAAAGTAATATCCAGCTGTTCTACTTGGCTCTCTACGCCTTTATTTGGCGTAACGCTAAAGCCAGAGTTGGTAGCTTGTACGCTGTATTTTTCCCATTGTGCGGGATCTTTTGAGGTAAGCAATACAAACGGTGTTGAGTCTATAAGGCTATGGGTATCCATAATAGTTACTTGCTCAGCAAAGCTGTCGAAGTAATAGGTTTTGTCGCCATTTGATACAAATAAGGTATCGTCTGGGGTTGTTTGTTGCCAGCGGATCATCATAGGTTGTTTAAGGGCAATTGTGCCCTCGCCTTGCATAACCGATTGGCCTTGCGAATCAGTTACGTTTTGCGAAAACTGCGCTTTAAAACTTTTAAGTGTTGCAAGTTTATCTTGCAGTGCCTGGCTGTCGTCAGCAAAACTAGGCGTGGCAACTAAGCTGCCAAGCACTAATAATAAACTGTTTAATTTTTTCATTAATTTGCTCCATTAGGTACTAATACATCACGAGCGCCATTATGGCCTGGCGAACTCACGATACCCGATGTTTCCATTTGTTCTACTAGTCGTGCTGCACGGTTATAGCCAACACGCAATTTACGTTGTACTGACGATACCGATACTTTGCCGGTTTCTATTACAAATGCGACTGCTTCGTCGTAAAGAGGGTCTGACTCTTCATCTGCATTTTCGCTTGCTTCACCAGGTAACAAAATATCTTCTGTTGCATCACCATTTAAAATTTCATCTACGTAGTTTGGTTTACCACGTGCTTTCCAATCATTTACTACAGCGTGTACTTCATGGTCGTCTACAAATGCGCCATGAACACGTTCAGGTACGCTTGTGCCTGGCGGTAAATAAAGCATGTCACCCATACCTAATAGGTTTTCGGCGCCTTGCTGGTCGAGTATGGTACGCGAGTCTATTTTACTTGATACCTGAAACGCCATTCGTGTAGGTATATTGGCTTTAATTAAGCCGGTAATTACATCTACCGATGGGCGCTGTGTTGCAAGTACTAAGTGTATACCCGCCGCACGTGCTTTTTGCGCAATACGGGCAATGAGCTCTTCAACTTTTTTACCTACAATCATCATCATGTCGGCAAATTCGTCAATAACTACCACTATGCTTGGTAGTTTATCTAGCTCATCGGGGCCTTCTTTCATGCCGTCGGTGTCTTTAAATAATGGGTCAAGAATTGGGTAACCCGCCTCTTTGGCCTCAAGTACTTTTTGGTTGTAACCTTTTAAGTTACGCACACCTAGCGCCGACATTAATTTATAGCGGCGCTCCATTTCACCTACACACCAGCGCAGCGCGTTAGCCGCTTCTTTCATATCGGTAACTACTTCACACAATAAATGCGGAATACCTTCGTAAACTGAAAGCTCTAGCATTTTAGGATCTATCATGATCATACGTACATCGTCAGGGCCCGATTTGTACAGCAAGCTTACTATCATGACATTAACGCCCACTGATTTACCCGAACCAGTTGTACCTGCAACGAGTAAGTGTGGCATTTTACCTAAATCAGCACACACAGGTTGTCCTGCAATATCTTTACCTAACACCATGGTCAATGGCGACGGGTTTTGCTCAAATTTAGGCGCGTTTATTACTTCTGACAAACGGACTATTTCACGGTGTTTATTAGGCAGCTCTATACCGATATATGTTTTACCCGGTATAACTTCAACTACGCGTACGCTGATAGCTGAAAGCGAACGGGCTAAATCTTTAGATAAGCCAGTAATTTTAGACACTTTTATACCTGGTGCTAAATCAAGCTCAAAACGGGTTACTACGGGCCCTGGGTAAACCCCTACTACAGTGGCTTGCACGTTAAAGTCGAGTAGTTTTGTTTCAACAAGACGCGATACGGTATCGAGCTCTTCTTGTGATATTGGGTTTTTAGCTTTATCTGGCCTATCGAGTAAATCAAGCGAAGGTAAAGGCCCCGGCGGTGGCTCTTTATCAAGTAACTCTTCGAATTTTTCTTTTGCCGTTGGCGGTGGCTGATACGCAGGTTTTGGCTTAGGCATAGGCCTTGCCGGCGATACAACCGTAGTAACTGGTTTTTCAGGTTCAACGACTTGGCTTTGATCAAGCGCGTTAAGCGCAGCCTCTGTATCCATTGGCTCGTCGTCTATGGCGCTAAAGCCAATTTCTTGATCGAGTATATCGTCAAGCTCATCAAATGGGCTGTAGTCATCACTAATTTGTGGCTCACTAAACGTTGGCAGCTCTTTAGTAATGGCTTTTTGTTTGTCTTGTTTTTTATTGTTAGTTGGTGCTTGTTCAAATTCAGGTGAGTCATTTGGCTCGTTGTTTATATCAAACGCGATTTCATCAAAACTTTCTTCGTTAAACTGAGCATCAGCTTGTACTGCACTACCCGCAATACGTTCTCGATGCATCCAACCTTGTGCGTAGTCTTTAGTATAACGATAAAACCTAACAACTAAATCGCCCAACCAATCTACAAACTCAACCCACGACACACCTGTTAATAGGGTTAAACCGGCAAAAAAGAAGCACAGTAATAATATAGTAGTGCCGGTAAAATTAAAGGCAGGCATCATTGCCGATGCAATCACATCGCCCACTACCCCACCAGATGAAAAGTTATAAATATCATCAAAATTAATGCTGCTGATTGCGGTAGCTGACGTTATAAATAACGAAAAACCAATAACGCGAAGTGCAAGCGTTGTGTAATCAAGCTGTAAAATTCGGTGAGGTTGTTTAAATAATAAATAGCCAAACAACTGAATTGCTGCAGGTACAAAGTACGCAAGCCAACCAAAGGTAAGTAGTAATATATCAGCTATCCACGCACCCGCAGCACCCGTAATATTACTTACTTCACTAAAGCTTGTTTGTGACCAAGCAGCATCTGCTGGATCAAAACTGATTAGGGCACATAAAATGAAAATTGCCGCAAAGGTACTGATTATCAGCCCTGTTTCTAATAGTCTTTGCACACCGTTTAGGCGCATAGCTTCCTATCCCTCTTTATTATTCTATTTGCACTTGCTTAGCAGTCAAATACCTTAGCAGGAAATGCAATTTGATGCACTTTATCTTAGTTTGTATGGCCTGATTATGAACAAGTTTTTATTATTTAAGCGCAAAAATAATTATACCAACAGCTAAGCACGGCCGTTAAGCGATATAAGGGCGTATAATTACACCCTGCTCACCTTTTACCTCTTCCATTACTACATAAGTTCGGCTTTCACTTACGTTAGGAAGTTTTAAAAGTATATCGCCTAAAACACCTCGATATTCTGACATATCATTTACTCGTGTTTTTAATAAAAAATCAAAATTACCCGACACCAAATGACACTCTATTATTTCTTCATGCTTTTTTACAGCGGCGCTAAATTCGTCAAATACATCGGGTGAAGTTTTAGTAATAGTGACTTCTACATACACAGATAACCCCTGCCCAAGCTTGGCAGGATCGACCACAGCTTTGTAACCTAATATATAGCCTTCTCGTTCTAGCTTTTTTACTCTTTCTAGACAGGGCGTGGCGCTCAGGCCAACTCGTCGGGCCAGTTCTACATTAGAAAGGCGCCCATCGTGTTGTAATTCCATTAAAATTTTACGGTCAATTCTATCTAATAACTGATGCATATGCCCAACTAGTTTTTTATTCTGTTTATTTTTATTATTTAGATAATAACACTAGCCTAGCATTTAAAAAAGGTGAGACACACTGCCTTGTCATGAATATAATAGTGGAAAATATAAATCCGTTCTTAATAAGGCAAATTTTATGATTATTGGTGTACCTAAAGAAATTAAAAACCATGAATACCGTGTAGGTATGGTTCCTGCGAGTGTTCGTGAATTAGTAAATCACGGCCACCAAGTGATTGTTGAAACAAATGCAGGTATGGGCATTGGTTTTACAAACGAAGACTACACTCAAGCTGGCGCTGAAATTTTAGCAACTGCGGCTGATGTTTTTGCAAAAGCAGACATGATCGTAAAAGTAAAAGAGCCACAAGCTGTTGAGCGTGCAATGCTACGTGAAGACCAAATCTTATTTACTTACCTTCACCTTGCACCAGATCTTCCACAAACTGAAGACCTTGTTAAAAGCAAAGCGATTTGTATCGCATACGAAACAGTAACAGATGCCCGTGGCGGTTTACCTCTTCTTGCACCTATGAGTGAAGTTGCTGGTCGTATGTCTATTCAAGCTGGTGCACAAGCGCTTGAAAAATCTAACCACGGCCGTGGTATGCTACTTGGTGGCGTACCAGGTGTTGAAGCTGCAAAAGTTGTTGTAATCGGCGGCGGCATGGTTGGTCGCAGTGCTGCACAAATGGCTGTTGGCATGGGCGCAGACGTTGTTGTTCTTGATCGTAACATTGATGTTTTACGTGCACTAGATGCACAATTTGGTAATAAAGTAAAAGCTATTTACTCTACTGCTGACGCTCTTGAAAAACACGTATTAGAAGCTGATTTAGTAATTGGTGGCGTACTAATCCCTGGTGCAGCAGCACCTAAACTAGTAACAGCTGAACACATTAAAGCAATGAAGCCTGGCTCTGCAATTGTTGATGTTGCCATTGACCAAGGTGGGTGTATTGCAACGTCTAAAGCAACTACACATGCTGATCCTACTTTCATTGTTGATGAAGTTGTTCACTACTGTGTTGCAAACATGCCTGGCGCTGTACCACGTACTTCTACGTTTGCACTTAACAATGCAACACTGCCTTTCATCATTAACCTTGCAAACAAAGGTTACAAAAAGGCACTACTTGATGACGCTCACTTCTTAGAAGGCTTAAACGTAATTAAAGGCCAAGTAACATACAAAGAAGTAGCAGAAGCGTTCAACATGGAATATGTTGACCCACGCACTGCAGTAGAAAACGCATAAGTATATGTTTTACAGTTAGGTAAATCGTTACCTAACTGTAAGCATTAAAAAAGCAGCTATTTAGCTGCTTTTTTTGTGTCTAAATT